>NZ_VXCS01000044.1:0-22466 GCF_052850545.1 Pseudoalteromonas sp. 1181_04 | reverse complement strand
TTTGTAAGCACCCGCCAGTTTTCTCAACGATGTTTAAATTGGTGTGCAATCTGATAGGTCTATCTTTTATCAATTCATCAGCCTCAGGTGTTTGCTTACTGCATATTCACTGTAGTAGAGCGGGAGGACAATATACTCCTTTTCCAGTGGTGATGAGCCTTGCGTGCCTGTGAGTTTAATTGTTTTGATGGGCTGGCATTTATTTATGTACGATTGTAGTGATTTTGCTTTGGTGCGTTTACCACTTTTTACTTCGATAGGCAGTATGTTGCCTTCGTCATCAGAGACCACAAATTCGATCTCCGCTCTTGCATCACCCCATGAATATGTTGGGTCAATGCCTTGTGCAGCAAGTTCCTGTTGTACAAAGTTTTCGGCCACAAAGCCTTTGTATTCATAGCCTTGTTGTTTTATTTCTTTATACCCAATGTTTAGCATATGATTTAATAAGCCCACATCAAAAAGAAATAATTTAACTATATTATCTTTTTTATATGCTGCTAGTGGGCTTTTAGGTGTGCCATCAATAGGGTGGTTTTTGAGTATCAAGCGGCACTTATTTAACCAAGAAATAGCGCTTTCAAAATCACTATAGCGAGATTTTTTATCGTGCATCCCTTTAAATTTAAAGCGATTAACCGATTCATCCATCACTGATGATAGCTGTGCTGGAACATTGTTAAATACAGCCTCAATTAATCCTGCATCTACTTTTCCTGAGTATTTGCCGAAGTCTCGTTGATATCCCAGTACTAAATTTTTATGAATATCTGTTACAGCTTGAACGCGGTCAATGATACTGTGATCAGATAAATCAAACCATGTACTTACAGCCTCTGGCATACCGCCAGTAAAGTAATAATCAGTGAGTTTTGAGAATAATTTGCTATGTGCTGCACTTGAGTTTGTTTGTGCTGCAAATGCCTTAATTAGAGCGGTTTCTTTCGAGGCGATCAGAAACTCACGAAATGTGAGAGGGCGCAGATTATGTTGCTCCACTTTACCTACAGGAAAGGAGTTTAATAAACCGATATTAGAACCACTGGCGGCAATATGCATGTGCGGCGCTTGTTCAGCAAAGTATTTGAGGGACGTGACTGCTTTAGGGCATTCGCCTATTTCATCAAGGATCAGTAGATCTGTATTAGGGTCAAACGTTTTTCCTGTAAGTAGCTCTATATTAGATAGTACGTTTTCGGGGGATAACGAATCTGCGAATGCTTCACTCATTTGCGGGGACTCTAAAAAATCGATTCGAATCACGTTTGCAAAGGTACTGCCTAATAGAGTTTGTAATAAATAAGTTTTACCTGTTTGGCGAGCGCCATCAATTAATAAGGGTTTTCGTGCTGGCTTAGATTTCCAATCTAATAACTTTTCTAAAATTAATCGTTGCATGGCAGGTCTCGTATTACTCACTAGATGATTAATTACACTTTATTGCGCGAATAAATGCAAGTTTTTACACTTTTATGCGCTAATAAGTGTGTTTTTTCACACTTTTATGCGCGAATAAGTGTGGTTTCCTTGTATAAATTAAATTGACTACTATTTTAAACGGTGATGTTTTACTTTGTTGTGCAGTAGCTTTTAAGGGATAGCGAAGATATGGCAATGCCTATTTCAGTCGATAACGCTGAACATTATAACTGGGGGCATAAGGGTGATAATTGTGATGGTTGGCATTTGGTGAAGAGTACTGCATTGAATGTGATCCAAGAGCGAGTGCCGACGGGGAGCAGTCGCATAAGCATGAGTTTGCAGAGCCGTTCTTTTTTGTACTTAATGGGCAGGCGACTTTGTTAGCGATATAAAACCCGCAACAAGGCCTACAGTGCCAGCGGGGTTAGTGCATCAGTTATGCAACTACGCTGCGGACGAGCTGGTTTTATTGTTACCTCAACGCCGCCAAGTCATGGTGATAAAGTTGTTACTAAGCAAGCCTTAATGAAATAAAAAGCCATTGGATTAACAATTAAAAGGCTAGCGCCTTACCAACGCTCTTAAAGCTTATGTTGGTAAGGTTTCGTTATTAATGACGCTAGCTTTTTATTGTAGTTATCATTTATTTTTTGAAAAATTATCTATGAATTTTTGAACATAAGGATCACAAGAGCCGTAACTTACAATAAATATATCAAGGTCTGCGTACTCGTATAGTTTCAAGGCGCGCTCAATGGCTTGTAAAATCCATTGTCTATCATTACCAAATACGCCACCACCAATAAGTGTTAGGTATACTTTATTGTTTCCAGTTTTTTGATAGTTCAAAATAGCAGAGCATATTGTTGCTTCGTAACAAGCCTCTAATATCAGTTTGGCAAAATTAGCCCATAACGTTGGAGGTATTTGTGAATATGCGACAGGAAGCGCTGAACAATAAACTTGGCTGACTGTTTGCTTTAGATCATTTAGTGTCACCTCTGTATCCCATTGGATGCCAATGCGTAACAAAGCTTTTAATTTGTCGAGTTCAGATTTAGTCGCAGAGTTAATTTTTTCATTTATTTCTATTAAACCTTCTTCAGATGCCAAAGCATAACCATTTTTCATTTGCCAAAGACGGTTATTTTTATTTCCTAATGCGGCACCAATGTCACTCAGGCAATCGATCTGATTATTAGCCGTTTGACCAATTTCACCATTTACGTTTGCAAAATAGTTTCGATAAATAGTTCCGGCACCTGCAGCTATAGCGCAAGCAGGTCCTTGAGTACGATCATACTCATAGCCATCGACACCGTGCTCAGGTGTAACATCAGGAGAAACCATTTCTAAGAGGTTGAATTGGGAGGCAACCTGGAATAATGCGCCGACATTGTTCTTATCAGTATGAAGGTCTTGAACATTCGCAACGATTTCACGAATAGAGTTTTTTGTATCTAGCGCTTTATTATAATTAACGCGATTTCTTAATTCGGCTAATGATGGTGTTTCTAATAAGCCGCAATGATATTCCTTTGCATTAATATGAGATTTTAAAATATTACCGTTAACTGATAAATTTTTATGCACTTGTAACGGGGATTCTTCACTAAAGCCTGTCAGTTTTTCAAACCACATATAAAATTCCTTTTAGCTACTTGGCGAGCCTATAAAAAGGCTCGCTTTAATGTATTTTATTGAAATGCAGCCATAGCTGAATTCGTCTTTACTCAATTACTTACTATGCGCCAATATAGAGCTATTTATTAAAAACTAACGCTCTTGTAACATACGCTCAAATTCTGCCATCGCTAATTGCTCTGCTTCGTTACGGCTGGCAATCATTGTTTCAAAATCGGTTTCAATAGTTGCTAAAACAGCGGGCGGATTCATGCGTTTAATGCGTGAAAATTGCTCATCTTCAGTTTCATCGTAAGCGAGTATGGCAAGCGTGATTGAGTTTCGCTCTACACCTTCTGAAAATATACCTTCGTTATCTAAGCGAATTAACACGCGCTCTAAGGTTGATAACCATGCTTGCCAATATTTTTGGATTTCTTCATCACTGACTATTTCATAGCTATCGTCATTGTCGAGTGTTTGTAGAATTTCACTACTGTGTTCAAAATATTCTGAGTAATCTTCTAATGATGGAAAGTCACTGACGTTCCATTTAGCGAGTAAACGGTCATCTTCTTCGCAGTCATATTCGTCTTCAAATGTGCTTTGAAAATCAGTATGAGTATTGAACATAGGTAAAAATGAACAGCTACCAGAGTGATAAAAACCGATTACATAAATATCATCACCCAAGTCAGCTAAAATTTGCTTGAATGCTTTTTTACTATCTAAATATAACGCTTCTTCAAAAGTAGAAAAGTCAGTTTCCATGTAATCATTCCTTGTAAAAAATTAATAATTTGGCAGTTTATCATATGTAATAAAGCCAATTAATTAAATTAACTGGCTTTTTATTATTTATGCTCCAGGGCCACATTCCATACATTGGTTAATGATATCTGGGCCAAATTTCAGCTTAGCGTTTAAATCACGCAGTGCGGTACGTAGGCCTTCTTCTATCACTGGGTGATAAAATGGCATGTCGAGCATTTGTGGTACAGTCATTTTGTTTTGTACAGCCCATGCCAGTAGGTGGGCGATATGCTCAGCTTGTGGGCCAATAAACTCAGCACCTAAAAATAAGCCTGTGCCTTGCTCTGCGTATAAACGCATATGACCTTTGTTTTTCAACATTACGCGGCTGCGGCCTTGGTTTTCAAAGCTGACCTCGCCAATTTCAAAACAACCACACTCACCATAACGAGCCGTTATTTGCTTGTACGTTTCACCGACCATAGCAATTTGTGGGTCGCTGAAAACGGCTGCAATTGGCGCTCGGCGCAGGCCAATACGTACATCAGGGAAACGCCCCGCGTTTTGCCCTGCGATGGAGCCTTGGTCGCTCGCTTCATGCAGTAGTGGGATCATGTTACTGGCATCTCCGGCGATAAATATATTGGAGTCGCCACATTGCATTGTGTGTTTATCAGCGATTGGTACGCCACGTTCATCAAGCTCAATGCCAGTGTTTTCAAGACCGAGTTTGTCGGTGTTTGGTACGCGGCCCGTCGCGGCAAGTACGTAATCAAATTGCTCGGTTTGTTTTTGCCCGTTTTTGTCGACATAGGTAAGCTGCGCTTTATCGCCTACTTGTTTCATATCGGATACGTTTGAATCGGTATCGACAAAAAACTCTTCAGCAAATACAGTATTTGCGTAGTCTTTTATAACTGGGTCGGTAATTGGGCCAATCGCGCCACCCACACCAAATAGTTTTACCTTAACACCTAAGCGATGCAACGCTTGGCCAATTTCGAGGCCAATAACACCAGGGCCAAATACAGCAACTGACTCTGGCAAGTCTTGCCAATCGAAAACGTCATCGTTAATGATTAGTCTGTCGCCAAAGTTATTAAATACGCTAGGGTAAGCAGGTCGAGAGCCGGTAGCAATTACAAAGCGCTTAGCGGTAATAATTGTATGGTCGTCAATCTGTACGCGATTGGCATCTAAAAATTTTGCGTAGCCTACTATTTTATCATCAGTGGGTAGCTCATCCACGGCTTCTACTACAAAACCTACGAAGCGGTCGCGCTCATTGCGCACGCGCGCCATTACTTCAACACCGTTTATGCTTGGTTTTGAGCTGTGCACACCAAAGGCTGGCGCGGCTTCAATTGCATGGGCGGCTTCTGCGGCGGCAATAAGTAATTTACTTGGCATACAGCCAACTCGCGCACAGGTAGTACCGTATGGGCCTGCTTCAATCATTAATACGTTAGACGTGTGTTGTTTTGCATTGCGGTAAGCGCTTAAACCTGCGGTGCCAGCACCTATTACAACAACGTCGGTGTTTAGTTCTTTCATGGTGATGTCCTCAATACCAATTTTATTAAAAAACTGGTTTTTAAATTAGTTAATAAAATAGGTATTTAAAATGGGTATTTAAAAAGGGTATGGATAGGGGCATTGCTGCCCCTTATTATTTGCTTAAGGTATTTACTTAATTAAGCAAAGTATTTTTCTAAATCGTCAGAGCCACCAATGTGCTTACCGCCGATAAATACTTGTGGTACGGTCTCACGGCCTGAAATAGCTTTTAGGCTAGTCAGTGATGCGCCAGCACCCATAGTGATCTCTTCGTATACTAGGCCTTTCTCTGTTAATAATGCTTTCGCTTTTTTACAGAAAGGGCAGCCAGGTTTAGTGAAAATGCTCACCGGCTCTGGTTTAACTTGTTTAGGGTTGATGTAATCGAGCATAGTGTCTGCATCTGATACTTCAAACGGGTCGCCAGGTAAATCTGGTTCGATGAACATTTTTTCAATTACGCCATCTTTAACCAGCATAGAGTATCTCCAGCTGCGTTTGCCAAAACCTAAATCGTTTTTATCAACTAACATGCCCATGCCGTCAGTGAATTCGCCGTTACCGTCTGGTAATAAGGTAATGTTTTGTGCTTCTTGATGCTCAGCCCATGCATTCATTACAAAGGTATCGTTTACTGATAAACACACAATGTCGTCAACGCCGTTTTGTTTAAGTACACCAGCTAATTCGTTGTAGCGTGGTAAGTGAGTTGATGAACAGGTTGGTGTAAATGCACCGGGTAGTGAAAACACAACCACTGTTTTACCTTTAAAAATGTCATCGGTAGTTACTGATTTCCATTCGTCATTTTGACGTGTTGCAAATGTAACCTGTGGAATTGTTTGACCTTCAATATTCTTTAACATGTTTTTTAGTTCCTCTTGATTTGTTGATAGCCATTATGTCGTGAAAGTTATAATAGCTCCAATCGTTTGTTTATATTAGTATGATAGGTATTACCGATTAATTATGAGTTTGCAGTGAATTTAAAAGATCTTGAATACGTAAAAGCGATTGCGCACTTTAAGCATTTTCGTAAAGCCGCCGATGCATGTTTTGTCAGTCAACCCACTCTCAGTGGACAGGTTAAAAAACTTGAACAAGAGCTGGGTGTTACTTTATTTGACCGCTCTACTAAGCAGGTTACTTTAACGGCTCAAGGTGAACGTTTGTTGACACAGATCAAAGTGATCTTAGAGCAAACCCAAATATTAAAAGAGCTAGCAGCAACGTCATCGTCGCCACTACAAGGTAAAGTAAGAATAGGCATTATTCCAACGATTGCACCGTATTTATTACCTACCTTACTCACCTCGATGAAAGAAGCGTTTGCTGATAGCCAATTTGCTTTTGTTGAGATGCAAACCGCGACTATATTAAGCGCACTGGATAACGGTGAGTTAGATATCGCTATATTAGCAGATGTGCCTGAACTTAAACTTTATCATACAGTTAAATTGTATAAAGAAGACTTTTTGGTCGCTATGTCAGCGCAAAATAGTTTAGCAAAACGCAGTAAAATAGTGTTAGATGAGCTACAAGAGTGCAGTTTATTGATGCTCAGCGATGGTCATTGTTTTAAAGATCAAGCCCAGCAATTTTGTTTTGCCGCTGGGGTTGATGTGTCCAATGAGTACCGAGGTAATAGCTTAGAAACCTTATTAGCATTGGTGGCTATGGATGATGGGGTAACCTTCGTGCCTAAGCTTGCGTGCACAGAGCGCGCAGGTATTAGCTACTTGCCAATCTTCCCAACTCAACAGCGAAGTGTAGTGTTGACCTGTCGTAAACATTACCCGCATTTAGCGGGCATTGAATTACTTGCTAATTGGCTTATTGAGCACCCAAGCTTACACCAACAATTAACTAAGGCTCTAAATTAGTCAGTTCTACTACATCATTTATTTGAATATTAGGCAGTGGTTGTTGGTCAATACTGACGGCAACCGCACTTTGTTGATATACCTGCTCAACTTGTATTTGATTGAGCGTGGTGATCAGGTGTGGCATTTTATTTCCCGCTGCATCGGTTAAATAGTTATGATGTGCAATATTTAAGCGTTGGCCTTTTTCAATACCATGGGCTTTGCCTAAATTAATAATTAGCTTATTGTTTTCTATATGTAATATTTTACCTTGGGTTTCAAGGCAAGCCATTGCGGCTTGTAAGTCGTAACTAACGGTTTGGTTTATGTCGGCTATATTTTGGCCGTAATCTGAACTCCAAAATTTATCACTAAACACGTCAATAATTGCAGTTTTTTCAAATGGCCAGATAGCTTGACTGCGATAACTTTTTTGCCACATTCGCTCGTAAGTGGTGCCATCAAACAAGGCAAAATCTATTTTATATGAACGTTGGTAGGTTTCGTCCTGCCAAAAAGCATAACTGTTATTGAGTTTATCGCCATTTGAGATATCAACAATTTGACTTAACAATACATACTGAGAATTACTGCGGCTCGATATTTCTTCTAATAGGGCATTACTGTAATCGTATTGTTGATTAAAAAATTCGCCAACGCGGATCGGAAAATTAAAATAAGCCGTTGGTTTAGCATTCATAGCCGATTGATTTAACGTTTTGTAGAGTGCTTCGCTGGTGGCTTTATTAATGTCAAATATTTGACCCATCTTCGCTTGTTCGCGATTATTTAATTGTGTTTGGGTGATCGCAACAAATTTAGTAAATTGGTTCGCAGGGCAGTGTTCTTGTTGAGGGAAGATATCCAAGCGCAAAGTAATTGCAAATTGATCGGCTTTACGATCTTCGCTGATCATCTCTATCTTTTGAATTTCGCCATGGCTGTTTATTTTTAGCTGATCTTGGGTTAACACCCCATCTACTAAGGTCTGCATTGAGCTGACGCGTGCCCCTGAGAACACTAAAGCTTGGGTGATAGCATCTTTTATTGCCGCCGATTTTGCCGCACTGATATCATTATTTCTAATGCTTGCATGGCCGGTTGATTCATACCATTGGGCAACTGTATGGGAGGAGAATAGACTAATACTTAGCCAACTGCTGGCGATTACTACCATTGATAAAATTCGCTTCATTACCCTAACCCCATGAATATACATTTGCTATTAACAGTGACAGAGCAAGGACTGTACCAATTGTTTTGCAAGGTTGCTTTAAAACCGTCATAGCAGTTAATTATGGCATTGATCGTGCATTGATTTAGTTATTAATGACTCTTTTAAAGCGTGAGAGAAGCCATGCGTATTGTGATTTCAATTTGTATATTAGCAAGCTTAGGTCTAGCTGGCTGTAGCAGTATTTTTGATAAACATGTGGAATATAAGTATATTGAGCCAGATAACTACCCAATTCTAAAAGCCGTGGGTTATGCGCCGATCAGTGCGCAACCGGGTGATAACCAATCACAACGCTCATTAATGGCGATTAAAGCATCAAAACTAGAAGCGTATCGTGAGCTTGCAGAGCAAGTATATGGGCAAAAAATTACCGCAGGCACCACAGTGCAAGGCAGTATTGCACAAAACGATCACTTGCAAGGGCAAGTACAAGGGATTATTAAAGGCGCACAAGTAATTAAAACCTATGCCGTAGGTGATACCTATGCCACAGAGTTACAACTTGATATGAAGCGGGTGCATGACTTATACATAGGTGAAATTAAACCACGCGAAGTTAAAAAAGTAACTTATTACTAAAACGCTTGATCTAATAAATTCGTTGTTAGTTATGTTAGTAACTAACAAAATACACGCTAAAATATCTCACAGTGAATACTTCAGTGCTATGCTTTATTTAATGTTTTTTATTGAATAAAGCTTGTGGCACGTAAAAAAATAACTCGGTTTTTATTAATATACTTATGGTCGCGTCAGTGAGCGTTTTACACTTTGGCTGCGTGCTTTTGCGAAAGTTTAGTAACTGCCCGTTACTGCATTTTGCGCTATTGTTTATATTAGTTACCAGTGTGGTTTTTGCCGATCGTCTCCCCATCCAATTTAATGTCTTTTTAGAAAAAATGAACCTGCAATTTGGACCAACGCGCGTAGCGGTAGCACGTAATTGGCAAACGATGTTGGTTCAGTCACAGAATCAAACTGAGCAACAAAAAATCTTAATCGTAAATAATTTTTTTGCTCGCAACTTACGCTATCGTACTGATATTGAGCTATGGCAGCAAAATGATTACTGGGCAACGCCACTTGAAACATTAGGCAAAGGCCTTGGTGACTGCGAAGATTATGCGATTGCTAAATATATTAGTCTGCGAGTACTAGGCATTGAAGATGATAAGTTACGTTTGATCTACGTTAAAGCACAGATCGGCGGTCCTAACTCAAAACAAACTCAGGCGCATATGGTGTTGGGGTATTTTGTTACTCCTAATGCACAACCGCTGATATTAGATAGTTTAATAACAAAAGTACTGCCTGCCGCTAAACGCACCGATCTAAGCCCCGTTTTTAGTTTTAACAGCCAAGGCTTGTGGGCGAACAACTCAACCCAAAGTGTTGCCAATCCAACTGCTAGGTTATCTCGCTGGCGACGAATTATTGAACAAACACAACAAGAAGGAATTATCTGGTGATGTCATTTATGTCCTTATTTAAACGTGAAAGTAAGATCACTTTACGCCAAGAACTGTGGTTGGCTATTTTAGTGGTCATAATTATTGGTTTCGTCAGTAGTGTACTCATTAGTACGTATTCGGCTAAACAGTATTTTTCTTCTCAGTTGTATTTAAAAAATATTGATAATGCTAATGGCTTGGCTTTAATGCTCAGTCAGCTGCATAAAGATCATGTTGAATTAGAGCTACTTATTTCTGCTACTTTTGATACAGGGCACTACCAACGTATTGAATTGCAGGACCCGCAAGGTGAACCGATCGTAAAACGAGTATTTAGTGGTGAATTTGATACATCGGCGCCACTTTGGTTTCATCATCTTTATCAATTACATGTGATGCCAGGCGTTGCGCAAGTGAGCGATGGCTGGCAGCAGTTTGGTACTTTATATGTAGAAAGCCATAGTCAATACACAGAGCAAGCGCTATGGGAGAGCGCGATTCGATTATTCTGGAGTTTTTTTATGGTGGCGATTACCGCATGTATAGCGAGTGCTCATTTTTTAAGTCGAATTTTACGCCCGTTAGATGATGTTGTGCAGCAAGCAAATGCGCTAGGTGATAAACGTTTTATTAAATCTAAAGTACCAAAAACGTATGAATTTGCTCGGTTAGTTAGTTCGATGAATCTTCTGTCAACGCGCTTTAGTCGTATTATTAAAGAAGATAATAAACGCTTAGAGGAGTTTCGTTTTAAAAGCCAGCACGATGAATTAACTGGCTTGGCGAATCGAGAGTATTTTTGTGCCACTTTAGAAGCACAATTGGAGCAATCAAAAGAACATGCTCATGGCGCGTTATTTTTATTTCGTATTGTCAATCTTGACCTGATCAGTGAGCAAATCAATCGTGTTGAGATGGTGGCTTTTTTACGTCGCTTTACACAAACATTGGTCGCTTTTTTAGAAGCCAATGAAGATCGTTTTTCAGCAAGTCATATTGCCCGTATGTCTCATAGCGATTTTGCGGTATTGGTAAATGACACTGATGATATCGAAAGTCTGAGTTCGAAGGTACTTAAGCAACATGCAGTATTACTGGCAGAATACAGTCATATTGGTTTAACTATCCCACACAGTTGTAGTTATATAGAGCGTGAAGATAGCCGTTTTACATTATTAAAACGGGTCGATAATTTATTAAAAGCCGCCGTGGCAGAGCCGACAATACAGGTTCAAATTAATAATAATAAGCAGCGCAATGAATTATTTTCTGACGCTGCTAGTTGGCGTGAGGCGATTGAGCGCGCGTTAGATAATAATGATTTAGATGTGTTGCTTTATCCGGTTAAATCTTTTTCGGGTAAGTTATTACAAAACCAAGTGAGCTTGAGTTTATTGCTCAATGGTGAACTTTATCGCAGTGGTTATTATTGGCAATGGGCAAAACGATTGAAGTTACTTGCTCGATTAGACTGGGGCTTGATCAAATATCTGGTACAAACATTTGAAGCGCGAGAGGATTTAAAACTTATATCGGTGGAATTATCACAAGAAACATTATTAGATGATGCCGCGCTTGCTGCGATATTGACTTATTTATTGGCGTTTCCAAAATTAGCAGCGCATATTTGTTTTGATATACGTGAAAGTTTAGCTGTTGCTGAATTGACTATTTTTAAAGATTTTTGTATGCAAGTGAAAAGTATGGGAGCAAAAGTGGCACTGAAACGGGTCGGGCCAGCTTTCACTAAAATAGATAAAATTCATGAGTTAGGTCTTGAAATGATTAAAATTGATAGTATTTACGGACACAATATTAGTTACAGCCAAGATAATCAGACTTTTTTAAGAGGAGTGTGCGCACTAGCTCATTCAATTGGTATAAAAGTCATTGCTGAGGGCGTTAATAACCCCGAAGATCAGGTGACATTACAAGGGCTAGGATTCGATGGCATAGTATCGCAACCAGTTGATGATGAAGTAAAAGCAAGCGCGGAAGAATAAAATATAGGGTTGTGTATTCTGCCCAAGGTAGACTCTAATCTACGGACATAGTATTGCGTTTGTACTCTGGTTCTTAATGTAGAAAAATGCGGTTGATTTATAACATTACGGAAGATGCACAAGTATTAGAAATTGAATTCTCAATTTTTTAACTTCCTTTTACTGCGAGCATCAATTGCATACGGTCACGAACTTTGAGCTTGTTAAAAATCGAGCTCATATGTTCTTTAACGGTACGTTCGGTAATGTTTAATTGCTTTGCAACCATTTTATTACTGGCACCTGTGACAACAATATCGACCACTTGGTGTTCGCGTTTGGTTAATAGTGTTAGATCACAAGCATGCTGATAACTGATTGACTGCTTTGAGAGCACGCCGACTAAATTTGATAGCAACTGACCCGGTAACCAGATGCCGCCACTGATAACGGTTTCTGCCACTTGCTCTATAATTACCTTACTGGCAAATGCTTCAACATAACCGCGAGCTCCCACTTGCAGCGCAGCGCAGAGTTCTGCCATGTTTAACTCTTTGCTCATCACAATCACTGGAATGCGATTTTTACTGTACCTTTGTACTACGCTAAGCCAATCAGGACTGCCAGCTAAGATCCATAAAATAGTATCTGCTGTAATATTGTGTGGTTGTTGCTGTCGTATTTCACATTCAGGGTAGGCTGCTTGCCAGTGAGGTGAAATAAACTTAGCTTCGGTGATAAAGACACTTTGGCGCATTATAGTTCCATATTAAAAATGTAAGAATAATATTAATTAACGCTCAGTCATTGCTAATGAGGTTGCTCGTAATACCGGTTTAAGCAAGTACTCCAACACGGTTTTTTTACCAGTAATAATATCTACCTGAGTTGTCATTCCTGGAATAATTGTTAGGTTTTCGGCAAAGTGGCTTTTGTCCGTTTTCAGCTGTACTAAATAAAACGTGTTGTCTCGCTCATCAGTAATCGTGTCGGCACTAATTTGTATAACTTCGGCGCTTAGTCCGCCGTATATCGCAAAATCGTAAGCACTAAATTTGATCATTGCAGCTTGTCCCGGACGTAAAAAAGCAATGTCTTTCGGAGGGATTTTGGCCTCTACAATCAGTTGGTCATCCAGCGGTATAATTTCAAGTACATCACTACCAGGTTGTAAAATGCCACCGACGGTATTGACCATCAGGCGTTGCACAGTGCCATTAACCGGAGAGCGAATTTCAGTTTGGGTGACTTTATCTGCTAAACCAGATTCGGTTTCTTTAATTGCATCTAGGCGCAGCCGTGCTTCAGAAAGCTCATTATTCCAACGGTTTATCATAGATAATTCGACTTCGTTTACTTTATTCTTCGCTTCATTAATAGCAGAAAGGCTACGATTAATAACAGCCTTAGTGCGGTTTATCTCACCATTTAAATCAACAGCTTGGCGTTCTAAACGAATAATATCGATATCAGATACTGCGCCTGAGCGTAGTAATGGGCGGGTTACTTGTAGTTCGCGGTTTATTAATCGTAAGGCATTGCTATGCTGTTGCAGGGCTGCTTGTGCTTCGATATGATCTTGACGGCGTTGTTCTAATTGGCGTTTATGAATTGCGACTTGTTGTTCAAGCTCTTGGTTATTACTGGTGTAAAGTGCTTGTTCGTGCATCACGACTCCCGGCGCATCAGCAGTGAGTTTAGTCTCAAAAATTAACGGTTGTTTTTTAGTCTGAGCTTCAAGACGCGCTACTTTGGCACTGAGTGACAACACTTTTGACTGGTTTTCTCTAAAGTTCGAAATATATCTGGTAGGGTCTATTTTTATTAATACATCGCCAGCATTGACGATTTGCCCTTCGCGGACATTAATTTGCTCTACCATGCCGCCATCGTAGGATTGGATCAGTTGCAATTTATTTGATGGGATCACTCGGCCTTCACCACGAGCAACTTCATCTAGGTTTGCAAATGCAGACCAAACAACCAGCAACACCATACTTAAACAAATTAAATATAGCAGTAACTTGGCACTGGCTGGTTGCTGTTGCATTTTTTCCCATTGTGCATCGACCACCCAATCTTGGCTATTAGGTGGGGATAACCAGCCTTTAAATAAGTTATTAAATATTGATGGCTTTTGTCCTTTACTAGTCTCAATGGCACGACCGACAGATTCAAAAGAGCGTTGCTCTATAGTGATTTTATTTTTACTCATGAGGCACGCTCTACGGCTTGATTATTGAGAGACGCGATAACGTTGGCTTTTGCACCGTCGGCGATAATTTTGCCATTATCAATTACGATAATACGATCGACTAACTCAAGTAATGAGGTTCTGTGAGTAACAACAAGTAAGGTTTTATCTTGGCTGTGTTGTTTTAAATTGGCGATGATTTTGGCTTCGCTATTATGATCCAGTGCTGAGGTTGGTTCATCGAGAATGAGTATGGGTGGATCATTGATCAATGCTCGAGCCATTCCCACAGCTTGGCGTTGTCCACCAGAAAGTAAGCGACCTTGTTCGCCAACTTGTAGGTCAAAGCCATCAGGATGAGAGTTTATAAGATCGAATAATTGGCTACGCTCGCAAGCACTAATAATTTGTTCATCTTTGGCGTGCCATGCACTTAAGGTGATGTTGTCTTTGAGGGTGCCAAAAAATAGTGAGATAGTTTGTGGAACATAACCAATGTTATGGCGTAATTCTGCGGGATCTATTTGGTGAATATCGGTGTTATCAATTAAAATTGATCCTGAATTTGGCTCATGCAGCCCTAGGATTAACTTCTCTAGGGTGCTTTTTCCTGAGCCATTACGTCCTAGGATAGCCACTTTTTCACCGGCTTTGATTTTAAATGATACACCTGATAATGCTTCGTTACTGTCATCAGCATATTTAAAGTGCACATCATGAAACTCTATATCACCACGTAAAACGGGGTGACTTAACCAATGCTTTCCTGCAGGACGCTCAATTTCTTTTTCCATTATTTCATTGAGTGAATGCATGGCAATAGCGGCATGGTGAAATTGTGCTAACACAGCGGCAGATTGACCGATTGGCCCCATAGTGCGTGAAGATAATAAATAGGCGGCGATCAAGCCTCCTTGGGTTAAATCACCAGCAATAACTAAGTGCACCCCAATAATCATAATTATCACGCCAACACATTGTTGTAGCCAAGTGGCTGAGTTAGCAATTGAACCGGAGATCAGCCGGCTCTGTGCATTAACCCGAGCAATATAAATGGTTGATTTTTCCCATGCAGCCTGGGTTTTACATTCACTATGAAAGCTTTTAACGTCCTCGATATTGGTGAGACTCTCTACTAAAATAGCATTACGCATTGAACTGGCTTTCATTGTTTGCTCTGATAGCGCTTCTAATTTACGGTGGGCGGCTAAGGCATAGCATAGTAGCAACAGTGCTCCGACAATGATCGGGATACTAAGCTGTACGCCAATGATAGCAATCACGGTGAGGTATAAAAGTACAAAGGGTAAATCAACCAAAGCGATAAGCGTGATTGAGCTGAAAAATCCTCGCACAGCTTCAAATGACTGGATATTGCTGGCAAATGAGCCCGCTGATGTAGGGCGGTTTTTTAACTGCATACCCAGTACTCGCTCCATAATAACTGCGGAGACTTTTACGTCGATACGACTTGCTGCGAGTTCGACAAAATAGCTGCGTACTAACCTTAAAATGAAGTCGGCGGTCAGCGCGATTAATACGCCAATGGCTAATACCCATAGTGTTTCAACAGCTTGATTTGGTACCACTCGATCATACACGTTCATAACAAATAATGGCATCGCAATTGAAAGTACGCCTAGTGCAATGGCTGAAATAATCACGTCTTTATACAAGGATCGACATTCTTTTATCACGCCCCAAAACCAGCCGTCTTTAGATAGTTTTTGCAGCACTGGCGAGCGGGCATCAAAGGTGAATTCAGGACGTGTATAAATAACAATATCAGTGGCATTTTTGCTCAGATCTGTAATTTGTAAGGTTACTGCCGAATAGCTGAGTTCAGGGTAAATAACTTCTACGGTGTGTAATTGCAGATCCAGTGCAGTGATCACACAGGCTTGATTATTTTCTAGTAGTAAAATAGCGGGTAATAATGCCGTATTGATTTTAATAAGTTGTTTATTTACAACTTTAGTTTTAAAACCAATGCGTTTTGCAGCCCTTGAAAAACCAGAAGGAGTAAGATTACCTTGCTCAAGAGGAAGTCCATTTAGCAAGGTTTCGCGGGAAAATTCACGATCATGGTAGTGGCATAAAATTGCTAAGCAGTCGACTAAAATACCACCATGACCGATTTCATCATCTATTTCCATATAGCTTCCAATATCACTTTATATTGTTTAACTAGTTCAGATTAATAACTTGCCGCAACAAAGCTATTGCCAGTTTCTGTGTCTGTGATCACAGCTTCAATACGGCGGTTAGCGGCGTTAGCTCGAACAGAGATCTCATTAATTCTTGGTTTATCTACTCCATAACCGAGTGACTTAACCCGTTTAGGGGCAACACCGTATTGCTGAATTAAAATTTCAGCCACGGAGAATGCTCGTTTTTCTGATAGTTTTTTATTGTAAAGAGCAGGCCCTTCGAGTGAAGCATGCCCTTGTATTTCAACATTTTTAGATGGGTGTGATTTTAAAAAATCAGCGAGGCGTGCGATTTCTTGCAAATACTCAGGGCGCACAACACTTGAATCAGCCACGAACGGAATACCGATCTCGACGTTACTAGTATTACTGTTGTATTTAGTGCAGCCTTTTTCATCTACCTCAGTCAAGGTTGGGGTCGAAGGGCAATCATCTTGTTCGTTGGCAACACCGTCATTATCATCATCACTAAATGTACTGCTATTTAAGGTCGGTGCATTGAGATAACTGGGCATCGCAGTCATGCTCATATAGGCGTTATCTTGTTGGGCTTTTTTTTGCAAAAATGCTTGCCGATTGATTGTTGCTGCAACATCGTATTTAGGGCAGATAAACTCGGCATTATGGGCAATAGTATCATCTGTTAATTCAGTGATTTTCGGGAATTTGTCTGAGCTTACATTAAGTGTCGGAAGTAGTTTTCCCATTTCTGCTAGCATCGCTAATATGGCACTTTGACGTTCATAAAGTGCTGCTGTATAGGAACGGTTTGACTGGAATGACTCGTTTTCTGCATCCAACACATCTAATAACGTGCGTTGACCAATATCAAATTGATCTTTATAGGCAACTTTTACTTTGTCTGATGAGCGGCGATGCTGGTCAAGGGCTGGTAATTTACTTTCAAGTACTTTGACATTGTTATAAGCAACTTGCAGATTTTGACGAATTTCGATACAGGATTGATCTCGCTGGTATTTTGCAATATTAACTTCTTGATAAGCTTGTTCTAAATTAGCGCTATCGAGGCCCCCGTTATAGAGATTGTAACGTACATCAATCCCAACCCGGGCTTCGGTACGGGTTTGATTAAAACCAAGTTCATCGCGATCTTGGGAGCCATATCGGGCGGATAAATCAACCTTTGGATGAAAGGCGGATTTCTGCGATTGGGCATTTGCTTGCTGCGCTTCAATATTGTAGAGCGATGCATAAAAATTTGGGCTGTTTTTATAGGCAATATCAAGAGCTTGATTAATCGAAATGGGGATGCTGTCTTCATTTAATTTTGCAGCCACGGTGCCTTGCTGAGGAAGTTCGCCGACTATGCGTAAGTAGCGTGCGCTAACATCATGGAGATTTGCGTATTCAGTCATTACATTTGATTGTGCAAGTGATAGGCGGCCGCTGATCTGTTCAAGATCGGCAGCTCTTGCAACTCCAGCACCAACACTTTGCTCAATTTGCTGATAAACCGATTCATGCTCTTGAAGATTTTTTTGTGCCAGCTCAACTAACGTGGTGAACTTCTGTACATCAAGGTAGGCAACGCTTGCTTGCAGGGCGGTTTGCTCTGCTTGGGAGAGCATTTCAAAATAGCGAATGAGCTGAATTCGCTCAAAGCGTTTAACTGTATTAGATGTTTGGAAACCATCATAGAGCATTTGTCGTAATGTTAACTCTGCCGTATTTCGATTGTATTCATCTTCTACGCCGTAGTTGCGCTTTTCATAGCCGGCACTGATTGATGCGTCTAGGGTCGGTAAATACCCAGATTGTGCTGCGTCAATGCCATAAACAGATGCTTTAAAAGCATGCCAAGCTTGCTGAACTTCTGGGTTGCTCGCAATCGCTTTGTCGGCTACATAAGTTAAAGGCATGATCGAAGTTTGTTCTGCATAAAGATTGGGGGTAAATCCATTTGCAGCTAAAACCAAACCAATTAGAGTTGTAAATCTAGTACCGGTAAAGTTAGTTTTCTTAGCCATTTCGTCCTCTTAGATCCAAATTTATGGGCAATTAAATTTAGTTTTAGACAACGAAATCAATTTGTGCAAATAGAACTTTGATAAAGCACAAAAATTAATTTCTACCAGTTTTTTAATCTTTTAATACAATTTTAAAAATTCAAAACCTGTACTTTAGTCCAGTATCCTTTTGGCTGTGATGTCCTAAATTTGAGTAATACAAAGGTATAACTCTTGATTAAAGGCAGCAAAATGGACGCAAATCAATTACTGATCATAGACATTCAAGGCTCAGCTGGGATTGTTTTAGAAGATGGTTCAATTCGGGCATTATCGTTGGGGGACGCGCTGACGGTTGGTGATGTTATTATCACTGCTGAGAACTCCTCGGTTATGATCGATATCAAAGGTATGTCTCTGTCTATTCCTGCCAATCAACGGGTAAGAATCACCCCCGACCTTGTTGCCGAAACGACCCGCGATAGCTCAGAAACAACAATTTTTGATGATAGTATTGATGATGCCATTGCTAGCTTAAACCAACCGAATACTGCAGATGAGGCATCCTCCTCTCCTTTAAGTGAAGATGTCAGTGATTTTTTGAGTGCCCTTGAAAGTGGTGGTGATTTACTGGATACATTAGAAGCAACTGCCGCTGGTGGTAATGCTGCAACAGGTTCTGGTGGAGGTACTTCCTTTGTGGAACTTGCACGTATCGCTGAGGGTATTGATCCAAGTAGTTTATCTTTTGATGATAGTTTTACAGCTAACAATGATGGCATTTTTTCTCTTCGTGATACGACCGATGGGGTGGTGCCCGAAACCGCGTTAATTGGTAGTTTAGAGTTAAATGACATTGGCTTAATTAATAACCCGCAACCGATTATTTCAGGTGCATCGACTAATTTAGTGGGTCAAACAGTATTAATTACAATCACCGATGCTTTGGGTAATGTACAAACGATTGATGTTGTTGTGCAACCTGACGGCACCTTCACCTCACCGGAATTAGAACCATTACCAGATGGCCCAATTGTTGTTGAAGTTACAGCAACAGGCCCAGATGGCAATCCAATTTCAGATAACATTGCTGCCGATATTGATACCACAGCACCGCTTGTGAGTATTGATACACTTGCTGATTCGACATCGCCAGTGGTAGTAATTACAGGCTCCGTAGTCGGGCTGGTGGCCGGTGATGATGTAACGCTTACGGTGACTGATAGCAGTGGGCAAGTGCAAACGTTTGTGACGCAAATTGATGAGCAAGGTAATTGGAGTGTTACCACCGCAGCTTTGGCTGAAGGTCCTTATGGTGTTCAAGCAAATGCGGTTGATGAAGCTGGTAACCAAGGTAATGCACAAACTACAGCCATTATAGATCTAACCGCGCCAGTAATTGTGATTGATGCAATTGCTGATACCAATGACGTGACTCCTACATTGACGGGGTCGGTAAATGGTGTAGCTACGGGTACGCTTGTATCAATAACCGTTGTAGCTAGTGACGGCGTTGCGCAAGCTTTAACTGCTTCGGTTACAGCTGATGGCAGTTGGTCTGTAGAGGTTGTTGATGCACTGGCTGAAGGTCAATTTACAGTGACAGCCAGCGTCGCTGATAGCGCTGGTAATCAAGCCGAAGATAGTGCAGCTGGTGTAGTAGATTTAACCAGTCCAGTCATCTCGATTGATCAATTGAACGATAGCAATGACACAACACCATTAATATCAGGCTCAGTATTAGATGTGCCGCCAGGTACAACAGTGACTCTGTTAGTTACAGGCAGTGATGGGCAACAGCAAACGCTGACGGCTACAACCGACGGCAATGGCAATTGGCAAGTTGACGTTATTAATGCATTGGTGGAGGGCGATTATACAGTACAAGCCACCGTTTCGGATCCAGCTGGTAATAGCAGCTCAGCGTCGGCAGTGGGTACTATAGATTTAACTGCCCCACTGATCAATATCGATCCATTAGTAGATAGTAATGATCAACAACCGACGATTTCAGGTATTACCCAAGGGTTGGCTGCCGGAAGCCAAGTAACAGTCACCATTGTAGATAGTAACGGTCAGCAACAAACGGTTATCACACAAATAAATGCCAGTGGAGTTTGGAGCATAGCAGTGGCCAGTGCTTTAGCCGAAGGGCCATATACGGTGACAGCCACAACGCAAGATACAGCAGGAAACACAGCCCAAGATACCGAAACAGGGCTAATTGATTTGACTGCTCCGACCATCAGTATTGACTCATTTGCTGATTCTAATGATGTGACTCCGATTATCTCAGGTGTAGTCTCGGGTGTTGAAGCAGGTACTTTAGTTACTGTGATTTTGGTTGATAGTGCAGGCACAGTGCAAACTGTAACCACTACAGTGAATGCTGATGGTAGTTGGCAAGTTGGCACTAACCAAGCAATTTCCGAAGGTGAGTTTTCTATTACTGCGTCAGTAACAGATACCGCGGGTAATCAAGCAACTGATGTTGCGCAAGGCCTAATTGATCTTACTGCACCGACTATTAATTTAGAGCCATTGGCAAATACGGCTGATGATACGCCGGTTATTTCGGGTCAAGTCAGCGGTGTGGCAGTTGGTACTATGGTTACTATTGTTGTAACCGATGCAAATGGTGTGCAACAAACATTAATGACCAGCGTGCTTGCCGATGGAGGTTTTGCTATCGAAGTTGACAGCGCACTCGCGCAAGGGAGCTATAGCGTTACTGCATCAGTGACAGATAATGCTGGCAATCAAGCTTCAGATACTCAAACCGGTCTTATTGATTCGAGTTTACTATCAGTGACAATTGATGTGATTGGAGAAACAAACGACACGACTCCAAGCATTTCAGGAACTAGTCTTAATGCTGTTGCAGGTGATACTGTCAGTGTGTTGATAACTGGTTTTGATGGTCAAACGCAATTATTAACGACACAAGTAGACAATAATGGTGATTGGAGTGTTACACCAACAATTGCATTAGTTGAGGGTGGATTTAGCGTTAATGCCACATTAACAGACAGCTTAGGCAATATCGTGTCTGATAATGCAACGGGTATAATTGACACTACCGCTCCCATATTAACGATTGATAATTTAGATACAGTTAGCGATAGTACGCCGATCATTAGTGGTCAAACTGATGAACCAGCGGGCAGTGTTGTGAGCTTAGTTGTTACCGATGGTGTAAATTCACAAAACTTAACCGCGATAGTAAATACCGATGGCAGTTGGTCAGTAGAAGTACCTATTGCATTACAAAACGGCGCCATTAATGTCGATGCGAGCATAACGGATACTGCAGGTAATCAAGCAACGGCCTCTGATACCTTTATTTTAAATGGTAACGCACCAAGTATTAGTATCGATACGGTTGCTGATGGCAATGATGTAACACCAACCATTAGTGGTACGTCTGATGCCCCTGACGGTACACTTATCACCGTGGTAATTACTGATAGTAATAATAATAGCCAAACTCTGAACACAACCGTCATAGCAGGTGTGTGGAGTGTAGATGCACAAGATACGCTTGCCGAAGGTGAATTTACGGTTAATGCAAGTATCACTGTAAATGGCTTAACAAGTGATGCTCAGGCAACGGGGATCATTGACACACTTGCACCGACTTTTGATATTGATCCGTTGTCTGTAACCAACGACACCACGCCAACCATCACTGGTAGCAGTGATGAAATTGGTGGACTGGTAAGTATCACCGTGACAGATGCAAACGGTGCGGTGCAAACTTTAACTGCGACGGTACTGGCAGATGGTACGTGGTCGGTAGATATACCGACCCCACTTGCAGAGGGCGCATTCCAAGTGGATGCCAGCGTGACCGATGTGGCAGGTAATACCGCGTCTGATACTGAAAACGGTGGAGTAATTGACACCCAAGCGCCTACTTTTGATATTGATCCGCTTGCTGCAACGAACGATACCACGCCTACCATCACTGGTAGCAGTGATGAAATTGGCGGTCTCGTCAGCGTGATTGTCACTGATGCCACTGGCGCTGTGCAAACCTTAACCGCGACGGTACTGGCAGATGGTACGTGGTCGGTGGATGTACCGACCCCACTTGCAGAGGGCGCATTCCAAGTGGATGGCAGTGTCACTGATGCGGCAGGTAATACCGCGTCTGATACTGAAAACGGCGGAGTAATTGACACTCAAGCGCCTACTTTTGATAT
>NZ_VXCS01000043.1:0-25073 GCF_052850545.1 Pseudoalteromonas sp. 1181_04 | reverse complement strand
AGAGCCTAGTTCGTGTAATACACGGCCTGTAAATCCCGCTGAACGGGTATTAGATAACCAAACTTTGATTTCACCTGACTCACCCATACCGACTATTAAATACGGTTTTACATCTTTAAAAACCTTACCTGTGTGCGCTGTGTATGAAGGTAAATTTTTAGCTAACCTATAACCTTTTTTGTCTATTGCCACTTCACCAAAGTAAATTCTATTTTCTGACTTATCTAACCATTCAACGGCTACTTTTTCTGGGAATTTTTGATTGTAAACACTCACAGTACCACCAGCTTGTGCGTAACAACATTCTATTGCACCGGAAGGAATACCCCACTCATCATCAAATACCACAGAGCGCCCCCAAATTGCATTGCCATTTTCGGTGCCGACACCTGCGACCATGTAATCAATTTTACCTGTTGACGAGCAACCTATTACAAATAATGTTAAAGCGAGTGTGGTGAGACATTTTACGAGCTTGTCCATAATCTATATCCATTTATTAGTTGTGACTGCCATTGTACACTTGCTTCAGCCTGTTCTGGCTGATTGTAAAAAAGCTCACGTTGTTGGTTTTTGCTGGTGAATTCAGCGTCTTCTTCAGGACCATGAGCAATCGCATCAATCGTTGCTGAATATTTAACACTGTGGTGGATGTAATCTTTATATAAAGCCTGCCAGGCATCACTTTGTGGGCCAAAGCTGCGGGCGCTATCAACCAGTGTTTTAAGCTCGCTAGGTAAAATATAAGGTATAGCTTGGCCGTCAGCTTGTTTGCGGTTAGCAAGTTCCGTTAAGCTTTGTAGTGGCACTCCTTAGCGCCTTTATCTCAACAATTCCTTTATTCACTGTTGTCCACATCCTTATTACTTTCTCTACTCTGGGCCCTACTTAAACGCATACTCATGCTCATATCCATCCCTGTAGATAACGGTAAATTGTCTTTATCAAGCGGGATATCTGTATCATTCTCTGATAAATGCGTTAATATCGCATTAAGCTGCTGCTCAAAGTCTTTTGGTTTTTCATCATCAAAAAATGCAAAGGGTTTGTCATCGGTTTGCCACTGTTCATGCTGCGGCATTACATGCTCGCGGCCATACTCCATAAATTGACATATAAATGCCAATACCGGCTCGTACGCATCACTGCCGTTGTAATAAGGGTTGTGGCGCGGTTGTACCATAAAATTAGCCCATTGCATGTTGTTGTGTTTATCAAAACCACGTGTCTGGATACGCATCATTTGAAAGTCTTCATAAACCCGTAAATCTTGAAAGTGCTGGGCGCGTACCTTGCCTTTGTACCAGAGGTAGACAATTTGTTTATCACGATCAAACACCATCGGTGCTTGACGTTTAAAACGAATAATAAAAAACAACAAAAGTGGAATAGTAACAGCATAAAAAACTAAAAGTGAAATGTCTTTTTTAAGGCGATAAGTACCGCCAACCTTGGCAGTTGTATAATAACGATAATGCATATAATTACTTAATGATAGGTCTCCATTTTCATCTAACATCTCGTAATTTCGCTTATCTATAGGGTGAACTCGTGGAGATAAAAAGTAATTTTCGCCATATTCACGTTTATAAAATTTAATTTTGTGTTGTGTCGACTTCTCCTTTTTCTCCCAACCAATACAGAAGTCATCGATATTTAAATATACAGTAAATAAAATCATTAATAACAATGGGATCAGTCCCATATTACGGGCTTTCATTGAATTATTACTAAGCTTACAAGCATGTTCATCTACATACACTATCGGTGTTGGCGGCGGTGCCTCTTTAGTGAGTTGAAAGCTAAGTAGTGCTTTCAACTTATTTGCTAAAGGTATTGGGTAATGGTGTTTAATCAAAGCCATAAAAATCTCTTTTATTAATGTGTTTCAGGCATAAAATCATCATCAAGCATGCCTATTATTTCATTATTAAGAAGTGCGTTTTCAACCAAATAACGTTTTGGTACAACAACTCCTGGTGATGGCTCATAATACCAATATAAAAAAACATCCTTTTCATGTTCAAGAGTTAAAGTAAATTGTGCAAGTCCTGAGTTAAAGGTATGTTTTATGGCATTTAACTGTTGTTTTAAGCTTTGGGTTAATGGTAAGTCAACCTCACGTACGGTTACGTATGGGCTAAAGTCGCTAATGCTATTACTGAGAGTGTTTGGTTTGATGATGCCATCTGACAAGACTTTTTTATTAACTCTTACTTCAAAGTGAAGTTGTGAAATACCTAGTCTAAAATTAGGCAAAGCAAAATGATAGTCAGACTTACCGTCTTTATATTCAAATGTTAATGATGGACGATTAAATATATTCTCAAATTCTTGCAGCTCAACTTGATAAGCGCTCGAGACTCTTTGTTCTTTATATATAGTAGAAGCTTCTTTGAGTCTATCATTCATAGATGGTCTTTCATCTTCAGTTATCCAGAACGCATATTTACTCCCACTCCCCCAAAAGCAATTTGCTAGTAATAGTTCTAAATCATTTTTACCGAACAAAAATGTTATGGTAATACCTGCACCTATAGCGATTAAACCGCCTATGAGCAATAATATGCTGACAGGCGCGCCACCGATTGTAGCAGCTGAAGCAGCGCTAGCATAAAGCGCACTGGAGCCAAAAAACATCACCTGTGCTGCTAGTGCAGCCGAGCCTGCCATGGTAATTAAGTGCCCATAGGCTTCTTCGTCACTACCAACATCGAAAGCATTAATTGCACTTATTGCAGAACTAACAGCGCCCGCTACATTCGCTACAAAAATAAGCCGAGCAGCCACTTTACCCGTAACAAACTCACTTAGTGATTTACTTAAATGTGTTGCCTGCGATGATAACTTTTGCATTGCTTGAGGTTGTAACAACTTAGGCTGCACCTTAACACCTAGTTTTAGTGTGTCACTTCCTATGGTAGCGATATCAACCGTTAGCGCTGAGAGCACACTCGTCCATGTCATCACAGATTGAAATGTTGAGCGGTTTTTGAGTGGGTTTGTTATATCAAATCGATTTTGGTGGATTAGGTCATTAATTGCTGAAAGATTAAAAAAGGCACTTAAACCAGCAAAGCTGCCATCTACTAAAAGCGCAATTTTACTCGCTTCGCTGTAAGGGCTATGCACAAACTCATAATTATTGTAATGACGAGCATCAACCTGAATTTCTGATAAGGTAATCAGCGTGGGGAGTTTAGCGTCTTTTACGCCTTCAACCCAGTCAAATGCCGCTTGCCCTAGCTTGATTTTGCGCTCAGCACTACCTACATAACGCTCTGCTGTCTGCGGATTAGTTACATGTAAGGTGTGGTTTAAGTTTGAGTCATTGATGACTTGGTTAAGCAGTTTCTCTAGCTGTGACTCGGTGAGAGAAACTGTTTTATCGAGTATTTGTATGCCATATGCGTTTAAGATAGCGGGGACTACTTTGTTGGCGATATAGTTAATCCCTGCCCCAGCACTTACACCAAATAGTTTTTTTGCGTAGTCCAAACTCACCTTTGTAGGTGAATATAACTTAGAGATAACCGGGGCTATCGTCACCATCAGTCTATCTAGTGCTCTTAAGGTGTTTGCAGTAAAGTCAGTGCCCTTTTGCGGTTGCGTAACAATTGGCCTTAAAAAGTAATGCCAAAATATGGCGATTGGTGATGTATTACCATTGTTTTCGGCTTGTTCAGCTCCTTCAATAAACAACTGCTCAAAGGCTTTATTCCCGGGTGCTGATGCTAACATTCCGGCAAAAATATCAGTGTAGATATCGCACACCTTAACAAATTCACTTTCCTGAGCAGCATCTTTTTTGGGCTCTGCAAAAAAACTTTGTAGGTAGGTATTTAAACTCCCCACTTGATTTTGATGCGGCGCAGCTTCCATAAATGCGCTATACAAATCGACGAACTCTTGCTGGCGTGCTAAGTATGTACGCTGACGCTTATCCATTGCTTGCCAATAGCGGCCATGCTCTTGCCAGTTGATGTTTTCTGCTAAGGCTTCTTTAATGACTTCGTCTTTACTACTACGAAGCGCTTGTACAAACGCGCCTATTGTATAAGGATAAATGTTTTGAGCGGATTCGGCTTGCTGTAAAATACACAGCTGAGCATGGGCAAGTGCAATATCTTTTTGTCGCCCAACAGGGTCAAATAACGCAACAATTTTAGATTTTTTAGAAAACCTCAATGTGTGATTGATAAGTAAGGAAATGTAACTTGCATCAAGCTCGTAGGAGTCATCCGTAGTTAGTACATCTAAACTAATTTCATTTTGATCAGCCTCTGTACTTGCTTGAAACTTTAAAAAACGCTCTTTGCGCTCTCTGTAATCTTCAACAAGCTTCCACAAATTGGTTTCTGTTGCTGGAACAAAGTCCTGCCCGTCTTCTTTTTGAAGGTCAATTAACTGCATGCATTCCCGACGGAAGCTTTGCTGACTTTGCAACTTATCGAGTACTTCCTTTGCTAATTCATGCTCGGTATAAACAATAGAGACTTTTTTTACTTCTCTACTGGCAAATACAAAACCATAGCTACCATCATCAGAAAGCTTACACTTTTTATGTGTATCCACTTCGATACCTTGAGAAGCATCGACACCATTTTTAAATTTGTACTTAACAAAATGTTCTGTCGCTATGCCTTTATCACTTTTGCGTTTTTCATATTTAAAAATATGCAGTAAATCTGTTGCAGGATTATCTTCATCAAATAGATAAACCCACCCCTCACGCAGTAAACGAATAATATAACCCTGCCCATCTTTAATCGTTCTTGCATGTAATAACGTATTTAAATCTGTGGGTAGCGCATTTTCATGTAATGTTTCTTCAAAGAAATTGGCATAGGCATATCTCACGGGGTAAATAGGTGTCACTTCAGTATCAACTATCACTTTATTGATGCTATTAACCGCCATAGGTAAGGCATTATTTGCTGTATTCATTCTATTCCTTAGATTAAGATCCATAAACTTGCTTTAACTTAGCTTTTGTTTTTTCCCCTGCTATTGCGTCAACCTCTAAGCCATGCACAAATTGAAACCCCTTAACACCTGCTTTAGTTTTTGCGCCATTAATTCCATCTACCTTACCGCAATCAAAGCCCAGTAAATTACAACGTCCCTGCACGCCTGAAAGTGTATCGATTGGGTCTAGATTGCCTATTTGTACCGCAAAGCTTTTAGTTGGTGTGGTTTCGCCTGCTTTTAAATATAAATCGACGTTGCCAGTAAGGGCGTCGTTATTATTAAGCTCTACTTCGATAAGCCCATCACTTTGCAATACGGTATCGATTGTTTGGCTGCCGATATTAAGCACAACACGTTTACCGGTAATATCATCGCCATCGTCATACGATACTTGCAAGCGAAAATATTCTTTTTCGTTTTGTACAACAAACGTATTTAGGCTATTGGCGCGCAGCGGCATAAACTTTTCTTTTTTAGGTGGTATGGTAATAACGTCACCGGGGTAAATTAAGTTTGGATCAGGGCGCAGCGCTCTAAACTCAGCATTACTGGGGTGGTTATACAAGGCGGTTGAGGTTTTATAACCATATTCGCGTGCTATGCGTAGCAGTGTTTCGCCTTGTGCGACGGTGTGTTGTTGTGTCATTGAAATATCCTTATCCCTAAATATAAATATCGCCAGAGCAAGTCTACGTTTAGGTGATGTTGCCTACTGACCAATCGTGATCGGCGAGTGCAAAAAAGCTGACTTTGGCGTTTTCAAAATCAGGGCCTGATACGTTGGCGTAGCCGTTTTGATCGAGCTGTCCGGTGATAACATGGCCGTTACGTAAGCGAATTTTGTACCCCATATTCGCTTGCGGCTCGCCGGCTTCATCACGCAATTCAATTTCGTAGCCTAACGCGGGCTGTTCAACGGTAAAGGTAGTGGTATCTACTGCGCCGCTGGCAGTGACAATAACGTTATAAAGTCCGGGCTTTACAGCAAAAAAATGCTGCCAAAATGAGACTTCGTCAGGGCGTTTTTTATCGAGTTGTAAGGTTACTTGCCCGCTGGTTGGCCCTTGCCACTTAATAACCACGCTGCGGCTGTTGCTGCTTGAGCCTTCAATATTGAGCTTCCATCCATCGGGCACGCGTAAGCTAGTGCCGGGTTTGGCTGGTTTGCGATTACTAAAGCCTAGGTTGTAGTCGTAAATCAAATTGGCATTTTTATAGCCGGTATATTGCTCGGCGAGCTGCTCTACGGTTTCGCTTGCTTGTAAAAGATGGTTTGAAAAATTTTGCCTAACTTGATGCGACGCTTTTAGCAATACAGTACTTTGCAAAATAGGCTTATATATACATACTGCGGGTAAGTGAACTTCAACAACTGTTGGCTTTAAAGCACGGCTATTTTGCTGCATTGATTGCGCAATATACTTTGCTTGGCCTTCTCCATACTGGCTATTGAGTAGCGCTGGATTTGCTAAGAAGTTTGCTTGGTTGGAGTCACTTAAAAAATGCTCCGAAGCCGAATAATCAGGTGCGGCATTAGCTCCACCGGATGACGAAAACTTAGTGGTACTCACAGGATCTTTTGGATAAACAGCTAAGCCTTGCGCGGTATTTCTATAGGTGTTGTAGCTGACTTTTCGCCATGTTTTTTCATTTGCCCAAAATTGGCTGCGGGGATCATCACGTAGCCGTGCGGCTTGGCGTTTATCAATTACACCATACTGATTATCTTGAATAAGCCGTTGTAGTTTTTTCGGTAATAAAAAGAATTCAGCTCGCCTGACGTACGCAAACGTTACAACAGGTTCGGTTGCTTCATCTTTTATTTCATCAAAAATATGGGCGTGTTGAAAGTTCACCGCGTCCTTGGTGAGCATGTGCATCCTCGCTTTCTCTAATGCAGAGATTTAATTTTTTAAGTATAAACTTTAGCTTGCAATAATAAAGAAGTAGGAACAAAAAATCTACAAGCATTTATGCTGATTATTCACTTGTGTTATTATTCACTTGTGTTTTTATTCTCTCGCACATAATTACTAGCGCCACGAGTAATGTAGCGTAATTGCCAAATTAAACGCTCGACTAACTCTTCTCGTTGTTGCCCTTCTATGTCTAATGCTTCAGCACCGGCATTAAATACTAGCGTGACCATAGCCTCTGCTTGAATATACGCATGAGTTGCATCGCACGGGGTTTCGCTTTCAAGATAATGAGCAAGCTCTAAAATAAAGTGTTTAATTTCACGGGCTACAGCGGCACGAAATGCTTTAGAGGTGCCGGAGCGTTCACGCAGTAATAATCTGAATTGATTACTGGAGTTATCAATAAACTCCATAAAAGTAACAATCGAGGTGGTGATAATGCTACCGCCACTGGCTATACGGCGGCGCGCTTGGCGCATTAGCTGGCGCAGCGTTAAACCGGCTTCATCGACCATGGTTAAACCCAGTTCATTCATGTCTTTAAAGTGGCGGTAAAATGAGGTTGGTGCTATACCTGCTTCACGGGCAACTTCACGTAAACTTAAATTAGAAAAGCTATGATCGGCGCTTAATTGGTTAAATGCCGCTTCAATTAAAGCTTGTCGTGTTTTTTGTTTCTGTTGCGCGCGAACACCCGACATGAACTACTCCTGATTTAATTTAAATCAATTTATGGTGATTTTTATCTTAATTCTCCAGTCTAATACTTGACGGCAAGAGAATGAAATATTATTTTAGCTTACAAGTGTACGCTCAGATTTGAAAAGATGAAAAAACCACCGATTATTTGGACCAATGTCCTATTTTTTAGTATTACTTTTTTGGCTGCTGCCACATTAGTGCCTTGGTATGGGTTTACCCATGGCTTTACCAGTAGTCATTGGATCGCATTTGTTGCTTGTATGTTTTATGCTGGTATGTCAATTACCGCAGGCTACCATCGCTTATGGGCCCATAAAACTTACGACGCTCATCCTGTTGTAGAAGCCTTTTTTGCTCTAGGTGGTGCTTTTGCACTACAAAATAGTGCGCTGCACTGGAGCAGCGATCACCGCGTTCATCATGGCCAAGTTGATGATCCTGTAAAAGACCCTTATGCAGCAACTAATGGCTTTTGGTATAGCCACATAGGTTGGATGTTACGCGATTACCAAGGCGACAGTTATGGTGATTATAGTAATTGTCGTGATTTACAACGCAATAAAATAGTGATGTGGCAACACCGTCATTATATGAAATTAGTATTAGCAACTAATATTGGTATCCCTGCCCTGCTGGGTTTAATAATTGGTGATGTAATTGGCATGCTGTTGTTAGCTGGATTGTTGCGTTTGGTATTGAGCCAGCATTTCACCTTTTTTATTAATTCGGTGGCGCATATCTGGGGCTCTCGACCTTACACCGAAAAAAACACTGCTCGTGATAACGGGGTACTAGCCTTGTTTACTTATGGCGAGGGTTACCATAACTTTCATCATATTTTTGCCAGTGATTATCGCAATGGCATAAAATGGTTTCATTATGATCCCACAAAATGGATGATCCGCGCTTTTGCGGCTGTTGGACTTGCTAAAAAATTAAAACGTACGCCGGTTGAGCGCATCGAAAAAGCCAAAGCCGAAACGTTAATGAATAGAACGCAAAACCGTTTAGCGAAATTGCCTTTAGCGCAAGATAAGCTTACATTATTGCAGCAAGAGTACGATTTATTGCTGAAAAAGCTACAACACTTTTGCGCACTAAAAAAGCAAGTTTTAGAAGTTAAAAAGAATAACATGCTGCAACAATGCGAAAAATCAGCTTTAATGACACAATATCATGAGTTGGAAGCAGCCTGGGAAAATCAAAAGCAGGCGTGGCTTGCACTCAATGCGAGGTTATTAAAAGCCTCTTTTAGTTAATGTAGGAGTGGCTGTGGCCAAACAACAAGTAAAGCAAGAACAACCATCATTTCAATATGATGCAATTATTATAGGCACAGGTCCTGGCGGTGAAGGTACCGCCATGAACCTGTCTAAAAGCAACAAAAAAGTGGCCGTTATCGAACGCCAAGCTGCCGTTGGTGGTGGTTGCGTACATTGGGGTACTATCCCTTCAAAAGCACTACGTCACTCTGTTAGCCGCTACATAGAATACAAAGCAAACCCATTGTTTAATGTGGGTGAGCGCCCTAGTAGGTTAACGTTTCCTGATATTTTGCGCCACGCCAGCTCGGTTATTTCTAAGCAATCAAATTTACGCAGTAGCTTTTACGATCGTAATCGCATTCATATGTTTCAAGGTGATGCTAGCTTTGTTGATAAGCACACAATTGAAATTAAACGTCTTGATGGGTCAACCGAACGACTAACTGCTAAAACCATTGTTATTGCTACAGGTTCTCGCCCTTATCGCCCACCTGAAGTCGACTTTACCCATTCTCGTATTTACGACAGCGATACTATTTTAGGCCTAGAGCATGACCCTCATCGAGTGCTTATTTACGGCGCTGGTGTCATTGGTTGTGAGTATGCGTCTATTTTTAAAGGTTTAGGTGCAAAAGTCGATTTAGTTAATACTCGCGACCGCTTACTCGCCTTTATGGATGCTGAAATCTCAGATGCTTTAAGCTATCACTTTTGGAATAGCGGCATTGTGATCCGCCATAACGAAGAGTTTGACCGCATTGAAACCCGTGATGATTGCGTTGTTATGCATTTAAAATCAGGAAAACGCGTTAAAGCTGACTGTATTTTATTTGCCAATGGTCGCACCGGCAACACTGACGGACTTAATCTTGAAGCGGTTGGTTTAAAAGCTGATGGCCGCGGGCAGTTAAAAGTTAATGAAACTTACCAAACCGAGGTCGATAACATTTATGCCGTTGGTGATGTCATTGGCTACCCAAGTCTTGCTAGTGCAGCGTTTGATCAGGGTCGAATTGCTGCCGATGCAATTGCCTGTGGTAATTGCGATGAAAAACTAATTATTGATATTCCGGCAGGTATTTATACCATCCCTGAAATGAGCTCAGTAGGTAAAACAGAGCAGCAGTTAACCGCCGCGAAAATCCCTTATGAAGTCGGCAGAGCTCAATTTAAACATTTAGCGCGAGCACAGATTGCTGGTACCGAAGTGGGTAGTTTAAAAATATTATTCCACACTGAAACCAAAGAAGTACTGGGTGTGCATTGTTTTGGCGAGCGTGCCTCTGAAATCGTGCACATTGGCCAAGCCATTATGGAACAAAAAAATGGCGGCAATAATATTGATTACTTTGTAAATACCACCTTTAACTACCCAACTATGGCTGAAGCCTATCGTGTTGCGGCGTTAAATGGTTTGAATCGACTGTTTAAATAAACACGTTGAGACAGCTAATAAAAAGCCCGCTTACTGATAAGCGGGCTTTTTTGATTATAAATGACAGTGTTTGTTACAGCTGCAGTTACTTATGATATTGCGCACTAAACTCATGTACGGCATTAATAAATACACCCGCGTTTTCAGGATCAACATCAGGCGTAATACCATGGCCTAAGTTAAATACATGACCTTCACCTGTGCCAAAATCTTCAAGGATAGTCGCTACTTCTTGGCGAATACGATCTGGTGTGCCATGTAACATTGATGGATCCATATTACCTTGCAGAGCTACTTTGTCGCCGACACGGCGCTTAGCATCGCTAATATTAATTGTCCAATCGAGACCAATTGCATCACAACCCGTTGCTGCTATCGCTTCAATCCATTGACCGCCATTTTTAGTAAATAACGTAACGGGCACTTTGCGGCCATCGTATTCACGAATTAAACCATCAACGATTTTGTGCATGTACTGCAATGAGAACTCTTTATAATCACGCGGGCTCAATACACCGCCCCATGAGTCAAACACCATTAGAGACTGCGCACCGGCTTTAATTTGTGCATTTAAATAATCGATCACTGAATCAGCAAGCTTATCAAGTAACAAATGCAGTGTTTTTGGCTCAGCAAACGCCATTTTTTTGATTTTACCAAAGGTCTTGCTGCTCCCGCCTTCAACCATATAAGTAGCAAGTGTCCAAGGTGAACCCGAGAAACCAATTAGCGGTACTTCGCCTTTTAGTTCACGACGGATCGTGCTTACGGCATTCATAACATAACCAAGCTCATCTGTTGGATCGAGCTTTGGAATTTTTTGTACATCAGCAAGTGATGAAATTGGACGCTCAAATTTAGGACCTTCACCGGTTTCAAAATACAAACCTAAGCCCATCGCATCTGGAATCGTTAAAATATCACTAAATAAAATAGCGGCATCTAATGGGTAACGACGCAGCGGCTGTAATGTTACTTCACAAGCGAGCTCAGCATTTTTACACAGGCTCATAAAATCGCCCGCTTGTGCACGAGTTGCGCGGTATTCTGGTAAGTAACGCCCTGCTTGGCGCATCATCCATACCGGAGTCACATCAACTGGCTGTTTTTGTAGTGCACGTAAATAACGGTCGTTTTTTAATTCGCTCATAGCGTAAAGGATCCTAAAGCTGATAGATATTGCGCAGATTGTATCACCATATCGCACACCTCTCTATCGCTATGGCACTAATTAACCTTAGTATTGATACAGATTAATAATCTATTTTAAGATGCTTGCTTGGTACAAAATTAATACAACAAACAATAACATTTGAAATTTTTTATTAATATGTTTGCAACATAGTAAAAACCTTGGTATAACTTGTCCCGCGTTAACAATAAAAACAATAAAAATTACATAACAATAAAAATAAAAATCTTCTAATAACAATAAGAAAGCTTGTTTAAACAAGTCATGGAAAAAGAAATTAACCACCTTTATGGTGGTTTTTTCTTGCCTGAAACAATATAAACGATTTGTATTTTATTAAAAAAACTGTTTATATATCATATAGTTCTTGTTTTATTACAAAATTATAAAAAAAATGTGTTGATCTTTGCGGCATATTTCATTGTTATAGAAGAAACCAACCCAGCTAAGGAGAATGATAATGCTGACGCGTTTGGAAAAAGCTCAACAAAAATGGGGTGGTAGCCACACCGTGATCGACAAATGGCTCTCAGAACGCCAAGAGCTATTAGTTTTATATTGTCGTATTGCTGGCTTTTCACCGTATGATAAAAAAGACCATGCCTTACCTGACCAATTACAGATCCAAAATTTTTGCCAACTATTGATGGATTATTTATCTGCTGGTCACTTTGAAGTGTATGACGACATTGCCAAGGCATGTGAGCAAAAAGGCCCTAACAGCCAGCAGCTTGCCAATGAACTTTATCCAAGAATTTCGCAAACTACTGACATTGCACTTGATTTTAATGACAAATATGCAGAGGTGGATAAAGAAGATTTACTCAATGATTTTGATGACGACTTATCAAAACTTGGTGAAACACTTGAGCTGCGTTTTGAGTTAGAAGATGAGTTGATTGATAATTTATATTCTAATCACACCTAGATAATACACACAATTATTACGTTACAAGGAGCTAAGCTCCTTGTTTGCTGTTTACTTTAGGTCTTTTCTTTGCCCATCTATAAATTTAATATTCCCATAACACCCCATGAAATTGAAATTTATATTTCAATGATGTAATTATAGCCTTATTGTGCATTAAAACTACACAGGCTCGCCATGAATAAACGTACATTTTTGAAATCTGTATCACTCCTCAGTGCAGGGTTACTCGCAGGCAATAGCGCTCAAGCAGCTAACCTATCAAGTCAAACTGCACTAAGTTTAAAAAAGCCGAACGCCTTACCAAGCAGAGGCACAATTGGTGTAGCTAGCCCATCAGCAGCAACAGCAAATCAAAAAGACATTATTTTAGCTAAGCAAGTAATTGAAGCGCTTGGTTATAATGCTAAGTTAGCACCTAATATTATGGCTAGACGTGGCCACCTTGCGGGCACTGATACACAACGTGCAGACGATCTTAATGCGCTGTTTAACGACAGCAGTGTTGATGCTATTTTTTGCTTACGAGGTGGCTCTGGGGCGGCACGTATTTTACCCCTACTGGATTATGCCATGATCCGTGCTAACGCCAAACCGCTGATGGGCTACTCAGATATCACCGCACTTCATAACGCGTTACTAGCTAAAGCCGGTATTGTTAGTTTTCATGGACCTAACGCCTCTAGTGATTGGAATCCATTTCATGTTAAACAATTTAAACAAATGTTTGAGCAACAAACCCGCATGCACTTTAGCAACTTGCCAAAAGCCGAGGATGAATTGGTTAATAGCCAATACCTCACCCAAACCATCACACCAGGTAAAGCGACTGGACAACTTATCGGCGGTAATTTAACTGTACTAACAGCGCTGGCTGGCTCAACTTATTTACCACAATTTGACGGGGCTATTTTATTTTTAGAAGACATTGATGAAGCACCTTATCGGATTGACCGCATGCTCAGCACTTTAAAACTAATGGGTGCACTGGACAAAATAGCGGGGTTTGTATTTGGTGACTGTAACGATTGCAGCCCGGGAAATGGCTATGGCTCATTGACGCTAGATGAAATTTTTGCAGATTATATAAAACCGCTGGCTATCCCTGCCTACCGAGGGGCGATGATTGGCCATATAAAACGACAGTTCATATTACCGGTCGGTACGCAAATCGAACTCAATGCTGATACAGGTACGTTGACTATGAAAGAAACCGCCTTCAGCTAAGATTTTAGCAACAAAAAAAGGGGCTAATTAGCCCCCTTCTCGCACAGAATAAATAATTACTCTGCAGCTGCTGCTTGCTCTTCATTTTGAATTTCAAGTAATTCAACTTCAAAAACAAGTGTTGAGTTAGCTGGGATCTTACCTAAGTCACGATCGCCGTATGCTAGTTCTGCTGGAATAGTAAACTTATACTTAGAACCTACAGGCATAAGTTGTAAACCTTCAGTCCAACCAGCGATTACGCGGTTAAGTGGGAAAGTCGTTGGTTCGTTACGAGCATACGAACTATCAAATTCAGTACCGTCAAGTAGTGTGCCTTTGTAGTGTACTTTAACTACGTCAGTTGCTACTGGCATTTCACCATCACCTTGAGTGATCACTTCGTACTGTAGGCCTGATTCAGTTACTGTTACGCCTTCTTTCTTAGCGTTATCAGCTAGGTATTTTTCACCTTCAGCTTGGCTTTTTTCAGCTTCTACTTTGGCATGTTGCTCTTGCTTAGTACGTACTGACGTATCAAGTGCCGTTAATACTTCACGAATTTTCTCTTCGTCAATTTTTGCGTCGCCAGCAAGGGCATCTTCAAAACCACGAATTAATAGTGCTTGGTCAAGCTCAATGCCTAACTCTTTTTTATCAGCTAAATCTTTATTTAAGAAGTTACCAACAGATGCACCAATACCGTATGCTTGTTGTTGTACTTCAGTTTCAAGTTTAACAGGTGCTTGTTCTTGTTTTGCTTCTTGATTACAAGCTGTTAGCGCTAAAACTGACGCTGCAATCAATGACAATTTAATCGTCTTTTTCATTTTAAATCTCCGACACACTTTGCAGATGTCATTTATTGTATTATTACTAGTTAAAGGTTAACGGCCCATGGTAGGCTACTTATCTAATTTCTGATTGTAGGCTATACGCTCACTTTCACGTTAATTAGATAAACAACCTAGGCCTTCACGAGCCCTAGTCTAACCTCTCAATCACTAAGAGTTAAGGGGAAATAGCTGTAATATGTCGATATTTCGTACTTTTTTGTATCTTCTGTGCTGCACCTTGCTGATTGCCTGCTCAGAACAAAAAGACCAAGCCACTGCAAGCTATGAGCATGCAGCCAGAGGCGCGTTCGCCTCCGCAATATCTCATGATGGCAAATACAGCCTGATCTCATCTATACACCATGGGGTCGCCCTATGGGATAATCAACAGCAAGTACTAAAATACCAATGGTTTCAGCAACAAGACGCCGATAGCCTAGTACATACCGTGGCTATCGCTTATGACAACAGCCACGCTGTTACCGCTGAAAAAACCACTTTTGCAGTATGGGATATTGCCACTGGCAAAAATACCGGCTACTACAAAATAAAAACCGCCACTATTCGTGATATCGCCATTAGTAACCAAGGCCGCAGTGTTTTGTACGGTCGTAGCGATGGCGTTGTTGTTTACCTCGACTTAGAGACCGGTAGACGCATTGAGTTCCTTGGTCACCAAGAAAAAATTAACGCAGTTGCTTTATCGCCCAACGGAAATTTTGCTCTCAGTGGCTCCAACGATTATGCGGCGTACTTTTGGGATACTCGTACCGGACAAGTGATCCATCGCTTTAACCATCCAAGTCGTGTCACCCAAGTGACCTTAGATCCGCAAGGTCGCTATGCATTTACCGCAGACAGTATGACACAAGCACATGTATGGCAGCTGACAACAGGTGATCTTGTTAGTAAACTGCAGTATATTGCCCGCCAGAGAATTTTTACTGCGGTACGCTTTAATGAAGCAGGCACCTTGCTGGCAACAGGCTCACCTAACCGCTTAGTGGACCTATGGCAATTATCCAGTGGTGAACAAATTCAAAGTTGGCATGTAACACCGCGAGAAGGCAGTAGACCAAAATCAGCAGTGGTACTTGATGTCGCTTTTACTGACAACGATACTGCGTTGTTAACCGAAAGCTCCAGTGGGATCGCTGAGCGCTTTACTAGACGAGAAAAAAATGAACACAATTGAACATCGCTTAACAGAACTTGAAGCCAAAGTGGCTTTTCAAGACGAAACGATTGAAATTTTAAATGATGAAATAAAAGTTCACCAGCAGCTGTTGGCAAAAATGAAGCGCCAAACAGAGCTACTGGCTGAAAAAATTAAAGAGTCGCAAGCATCATCTATGATGATGTCAGACACGCCAGAACCTCCGCCGCCACACTATTGATGGTTGCGGGCGCTTAATCGCCCGGTTTAAACACGCCAATGACTTGTTCAAATTGGCGTGTTGATGCCTGAACAGCCTGCTCTGGCTGTGCCATTTTATGGCCGCACTGCATGCATTCGACTTTCTCTACATCGTGCTCTTTGTAAAGCATCATCATATCCATGGTTTTACACTCTGGACAGGTTGCCCCAGCAATAAATCGTTTTTTCTGTTTCACTACGTTTTCCCACAGTTTGAAAAGAAACTTGCTACATTTTAACCCAATAACTACCCAGTTGATACGCTGACGATTGAAATATAGTCCAGCTTCCGTGCTATGATAGCGTCAAGTTCACAAAGGCACAGTAAAGCGCAGACTACATGATCCAGATCTCAGAAATTGAATTACTTCGCGGCGGTAAAGCACTCCTTAAAGATGCCTCAGCTACATTATTTCCAGAACACAAAGTTGGCCTAGTCGGCGCCAATGGCTGCGGTAAATCAACACTCTTTAGTTTATTGAAATCTGAACTACAGCTTGATGCAGGTAATTGCAGTATCCCTAAAGACTGGTCTATCGCCTCGGTAAAACAAGAAACGCCAGCGCTAGATATCAGCGCAATTGATTATGTATTACAAGGTCATCCTGAGTATTACGCCATGCGTATTGCGCTGCGCGAAGCCGAACAAAATGATGATGGCGATACCCAAGCCAAAGTGCACATACAACTTGAGCACATTAAAGGCTATAGCATAGAAGCCAAAGCCGGCGAGTTACTTCACGGGTTAGGGTTTGCAAATAACCAAATTGAAAACCCCGTTAGTGATTTTTCCGGTGGTTGGCGAATGCGCTTAAACCTTGCCCAAGCGCTGATCCGTGATGCCGACTTGCTGCTACTGGATGAGCCAACTAACCACTTGGATTTAGATGCGGTGTACTGGCTGGAGCGTTTTTTACGCGCTTACACCGGTACTTTAGTGTTGATATCGCATGACCGTGAATTCCTCGATGCTGTAGTTGACCAAATTTGGCATATCGACAAGCAAAAGATCAATGTTTACAAAGGCAACTACTCGCAATTTGAACGTCAAAAAGCAGAGCGTTTATTACAACAACAAGCGATGTTTGAAAAACAACAGGATCAAATTGCCCACCTTGAGCAATTTATTACCCGCTTTAAAGCCAAAGCCAGTAAAGCCAAGCAAGCACAAAGCCGCGTTAAAGCGCTTGAACGTATGGAAAAGCTCGCACCAGCTCATGCTGACTCGCCCTTTGACTTTGAATTTGCAGAGCCTACCGCACTACCAAACCCATTGATGACACTCGATAAAGCTCAAGCCGGCTATGGCGATGTCACAATCTTAAATAGTATTAAACTTAACTTAGTCCCTGGTAGTCGCATTGCCCTACTTGGCCGTAACGGCGCAGGTAAATCAACCTTAATAAAATTATTGTCTGGCGACTTACAACCGCAAGCAGGCGAAGTATTCCAACATCAGGGCTTAAACATAGGTTACTTTGCTCAGCATCAATTGGAATCGCTAGATTTAAAAGCCAGCGCGATTACCCATTTGCAGCGTTTAAATCCTAAAGCCACCGAGCAATCACTGCGTGACTTTTTAGGTGGTTTTGCCTTTATTGGTGATAAAGCCCTTGAGCCCGTAGCACCGTTTTCAGGGGGTGAAAAAGCCCGATTAGTACTCGCAATGTTGGTCTATCAAAAACCAAACTTATTACTGCTCGATGAGCCAACCAACCACCTTGATTTAGAAATGCGTCATGCTTTAGTTATGGCGTTGCAAGGGTTTGAAGGCGCGATGGTTACCGTTTCCCATGACCGTCACATGCTAAAAAATACCGCCGACGAATATTACTTAGTGGATAACGGTGAAGTAACCCAGTTTGGCTACGACTTAGACGAATACTATCAATGGCTACTTAACGCTAATAAAGAAGCGGCAAAAACCACTCAAGATGACAATGAACCAAAAGCAAATTCAAGCGTTAACCGTAAAGAGCAAAAACGCCTAGAAGCAGAGTTTAGAAAAGCCACACAACCACTTAAAAAGCACATCGAAAAGCTTGAAAAGCAACTTGATAAACACTCAGCCGAATTAGCTGAAATCGAACAAGCACTTGGCGATAACGAGCTTTATAACGATGACAACAAAGCAAAACTCAAAGAATTACTAGCTAAACAAGCGACATTAACACCGAAAGTAAATGACATCGAAGAGGAGCTATTAATGGCCCTTGAGGAGATGGAACAAAAAGAACAGGCGTTTGCCAATGAACTTGCTTAACAGCAACGACTTTTGGCAATTTGCATGTCAGCTTTATAGCGAAGGTGACATGCAAGCACGCCTGTTAGATTACCAAAACCAGCAAGGTAAAAACGTTAACCTGTGCCTGCTACTGTATTATTTAGACTCTCTCAATCTAGCAATTAGCCAAACTCAGTTAAACAAACTTGAGCAATGTATTAGTGAATTTGATCAGCAGGTACTACAACCACTGCGTGCCGCCCGCGGCTATTTAAAAACCAACCACACCGAGATTGCAGATTATGCTGCAATTCGTAAAGACCTACTCAGCGCCGAGTTAAAGCTAGAAAAGCAACAGCAAGAGATGTTGATAGATGCGGTAAATAAATTTAGATTAGCTACGCATCCGGAGCCGAATAATATTAGGTTGTATTTGCTTAAGCTATAAGCAGCTCGGTGCGAACTTGTGTTTGGGGTATAGTTAGGGCAATCATGTCTAAAACCATTGCCCACGGATATTCATACCTGTAGGAGCCAGCTTTAGCTGCGAATATATTTTTATCTGTCTCACTGTCTTTTTTTGTACAAAATTTTAAAGTAATTTATCCACAATGAGGGTTTCGAGGCGCTACGCTTTAAAGAAAAGCCAGTAAAATATACTAGCGCATTTGTAGGTCGTGTATTAGCGCTTGAATTCGGCGGCTGTAGGCTTGTTGTTATTTTTGGTTCTCAACCTGATACCTATTAATGTTCCTATAACTGTACTTAAAAGTAAAATAGGTAGCTCAAAAGCTAAAGTTGGCGGGATAAACAACTCTTGCAAAATAAACGAAGTGATCGCAGTGCTAAATAAAAACCCCAACACATAAACTGCAAATGCATATTGCCAATTATGGCTTGAACTTCTGTAAGCCATAACCCCATACATGAATATGGATAAGAAAGCTGAGGGGATTAACTGGATTACGAAAAAGTCTTCAAAGGTTAGTCTCGCAACCATATTGATAACTTGTGATGTTAAGAAACCTAAAATTACATAAAAAAATGCCATCACTAAAGTGTATTTAACTATCCGCGTAACCCTCAAGATCTCCCCCTGTATTACAGTTTTTATAACCAATACAGTTTAAAATAAAAATGCAAAGACTGGTAGCTTTCCAGTTTTTTCATTAATAATGACCCGCAAGCTCCCTAGAGCTTTGCCACTTTAACCTTTCTCCTTGCAAACTCGCTAACTGATTTGATCCAAATCAACTTCTGTATCACTGCTAATCAACTTAGGAAAATAGCTTGATCTGGATCATAACAACCTAGTCAAACTGTCTCTATCATTAATCCATAGACATTAGGAGGCATTTATGGACGTATTCTTCAGAGACTTTTTTAGTGACCCAGTACTATTTTTATCATTTGGTTTTCTGGGAGTAGTGATCAGTTTATGCCTTTTCTTTGTGTACTTTTTTATCAAAAAAGTACATGACGACAAAACACCCAATCAGAATTAAGCACGACGCACAAAGCCCCTATCAAGTTATTTGATTAGGGGCTTTTTATTATTAAAAGTTTGTTACACTAGCGATTCTATTAGCTAAACATGTTTTAACTTATGTCTACAGATTTCAAGCCAGCTTGGTGGATGACTAATCGCCATGTGCAAACCATTATGCCACGGTTTTTTCGGCCTTTTCATAATACTCGCTACCAATTAGAGCAGCTTGATACTCCCGACGGCGATTTTTTAGAGCTCGCTTGGTCACAACCCAAAAACGATAACGCGCCGCTGGCAATTGTATTGCATGGCCTGGAAGGTAATATCAATAGCTTTTATGCAAAAGGCATGATGAAAGCCCTCAAAAAGCAGGGGTTTAGTGTTGTTTTAATGCATTTTCGTAACTGTTCTACTGAAGTTAACCGCCTACCCCGTGCATATCATAGTGGCGAAACCGGCGATCTCGATTTTTTTATAAAACAACTTAAGCAGCAGTTTCCAGATCGCTTGATGGTTGCAGTTGGCTTTTCACTCGGCGGTAACGTACTGGCCAAATACTTAGGTGAACAAGGCGAACAATGTTTACTTGATGGCGCGGCGGTTGTTTCAGCTCCTTATGATTTGTCGCCATCATGCCAAGTTATTCGTAAAAGTTTGGCTAAGATTTATCAAAAGTATTTACTCGATCGCATGAAAAAATCGATGCAGCGTAAATTACCGCAAATCACAAAACAGATTGATTTAACACCAGATCAGCTAATGGAAATTGATGATTTATGGCAGTTTGACGATAAACTGACAGCTCCTTTACATGGTTTTATTGGTGCTGAAGATTACTATCAACAAGCCAGCGCTAAGCCTTATTTAAAACACATTACAACACCCACATTAATTGTTCATGCGAAAGACGACCCAATGCTGTCAATTAAAGCTGTACCCAGTAGGCAAGATGTTAGTGAGCATGTTACGCTGCAAGTCTCAGAAAAAGGCGGCCATGTTGGCTTTATAAGTGGAAAAAATCCATTTAAACCGATTTATTGGTTAGAGCATGTAGTGCCAGATTTCTTCACCCAAATCGTCAAAAAAGAGCAGCTATGATCATTCCCCATGAGCAACTAGATAAAGACACTCTATACAATTTAATTGAAAGTTATGTGCTACGTGAAGGCACCGATTACGGTGAGCAAGAATTCAGTATTGAAAGTAAAGTGGCGCAAGTAAAACAACAACTACAAAATGGCGATGCCATGGTGTTTTTTTCAGAACTGCACGAATCAGTTACTATTATTTCTAAAGGTGAATTTAAAGCACTGCAAAGTGAAACACAATTTAACGAGTAAACTTGTAACCCTAGTTGTAAAAATAGACAATGGCTTTTTTACTAAAAGAGCCATTAAAAATGATAAAACTAAGCTCAGTAGTTATTGCCGTTGCACTTGCTTTATCAAGCCAAGTGCAAGGTGCAGACATTAGCGCATCAGCTAAAGCAATTAAACTCACCAAAGACACTATTTTAATCGATACTCATATCGATGTGCCGTACCGTATTCATGCTAAATGGGCTGATGTTACTAAAGCCACTGATGACGGTGATTTTGACTACCCACGCGCAGTTAAAGGTGGCTTAAATGCGCCATTTATGTCGATTTATATTCCTGCGCATTTGGAGTTTGAAGGGAAAGGTAAAAGCTTTCAGCTAGCAAATCAACTCATTGATAGTATGGAAGCAATTGCCCAGCGCGCCCCTGACAAATTTGCTATTGCCGATTCAACGAATGATATTAAAAAGCAGTTCAAACAAGGCAAAATGTCGATAGCAATGGGGATGGAAAACGGCTCACCAATTGAAGGTGACATGGCAAACCTACAGCACTTTTTTGATCGTGGTGTACGCTATATCACCCTTGCTCATTCACAAAGCAACCATATTTCAGATTCATCTTATGATATTCGCCGTAAATGGAAAGGTCTAAGCCCATTTGGTAAAAAACTGGTTACTGAGATGAACAATATTGGCATGCTGATTGATGTTTCACATATTTCAGATGATGCGTTTTATCAAGTAATGGAGCTATCTAAAACACCGGTTATTGCCTCACACTCATCACTGCGCAAATATACGCCTGGTTTTGAGCGTAATATGGATGACGATATGCTACTAGCGCTGAAAAAGAACGGCGGGGTTATTCAAATAAACTTTGGTTCAAGCTTTGTAACCGCTAAAGCAGGTGATTGGGGCAAGCAGTTAAAGAGTAAAAAAGAGTCGGCAAAAAAAGAAGGCACTAAATTAAGTCAAGATTTTGATGCCGCGTATCGTGCTAAAAACCCGTATCCATTTGCGAGTCTTGAGCAAGTACTTGAGCATATCGATCACGTTGTTGAGCTAATTGGTATCGATTATGTTGGCATCGGCTCTGACTACGATGGTGTTGGCGATTCACTGCCAGTAGGCTTAAAAGATGTATCTAGCTACCCGAATCTAGTGCAAGGATTAATGGATCGTGGTTACAGTGACAAAGATATCAAAAAAATCCTCAGTGGCAATGTGCTGCGCGTATGGCAACAAGCCGAACAGTATGCAAAAAAACATTAATTGATAAATAATTAGGTCCTGAGGTTCAGGGCCTAATTACTCTTTGATGGCTGAAAAATCTCATTTATCAATTTCTCTTGAGACGTGGACCCTGCCATTTTAATCAACTCATACATCGCTCCTGTTGTCGCAAATGTGCTTTGTGTACAGCTAAACGCGTCAAACAAGTTGTACTGGTAATGCGTTGACTCAGCTAGTAAATCACCTGAAGACACATCATATACAAAAAACTCAGCATAGGTATGAAGCGCATTTTCATCTTTATAATAACCGTCTTTAGATCTATATTTAAACGCGCCACTGAAAATCAAAACCGTGTCTACATTTTGTTGATTATTAAACTCAATGTTGCTCCATCGCGAGACGCCTACATCAGTATTAATGATCGACATAGATTGCTTATTTAACGGCACTAGTGCGGTATCAAAACCAGCAAAGCGCGCAATTATCCGCTGCGTTAGTAGCTCATTTAAACCCGTAGGGAGCGCATACAACTGCCGTTCATTGCTGAATACCGTAACCCCTGTATGCGTACAAAGTAAGTTATCACCAATCAGCGTAATCACACCAACTTTACCAAGCGGTTTGCGATTTTCTGCGATGCTGAGGGTTGCTTTTTTGACACTGTCTTTTTTAACCTTTTCTTGCTTTGTTGCGCACCCCGATAGGAGCAAAAACAACGCAATAAAAAACCACTTAAATATATTCATATTTCCTTTTCCGTGCTGTATACAACGACCAAACAACATGATGTTTGCAAAGAGAAGAGTCTCCTTGCTTAATTAAAAATAAAATTAATCTTCGTTATCAATCATACTTAGCGAATAAATTATAATACGCTGAAGCACACTTAACTTTCTACATCTTTTAACAGACTTATAGCCCCAAAAGCGGTAAATTACGCCTTTTCAAATATGGAGCCTCCACCACATGCCTATTAGTAAAGGATCAGTCGCAATAGCCCTTGCCTCAGCCGCACTTGTGATCTCGTGTTACGGTACATTTTTCAAATCAGTGAGTTTACCTAACGACAAAAGTAGCACTGAACAGTCATCGATCATTGTTACTAATATGCCACTGAATAATGACAGCAACGAACTTTCAGTTACCCAATTGCATAACAAAATAATATCTTTACAGCGACAAGTTACCAGCCTAAAAATAAAAAATACTTCTATAGATCAAGAATATAATAACGATGACTTTAAGGAGTTAGTGCTTGCTGTACTGACGGAAAAAGAACAGCAAGAAATAGATGAAATGCGTGAAAGCAACCCACTTTACGGTTTTTATGCCGACTTACCACAAGACTATGAACTACGCATAAAGTCAGACTCTGACTATGCGAAAAAAATAACCACACAATTACGAGAGCAAATACTCGACCCAAATGCCACAGACATCGATAGACTCGCAGCCCTAACTCAACTACAAATGAATATGTATATTTTGAATAAATCAAAAATACCTGAGTATGACTTTGCGGTAGTCGATAATATTTTAGAGCTGGCCGCTAATAGTGATGATGAGAAATTCAAAATCCAAGCCATTGAAGTCATAACTCAAGCACCCGTACTCGATCAACGCCTGACTGAGCGCTTTACTTCACTACTGCAGCATGAGTCTAACGATTATATTCGCCGTTTAGCGGGGCAAGGCTTGATATCGCAATACTATCAATCGCAAAGCTCAGAAGATGGCAATAGCCAACAAATTGCCCAGCATATTTTATCACTTTACCAGCACACTAGTGATGATAATGTCCGCTCTGTACTTGATGAAATGATTGGCAATGAAAGCATGCTAGCAGAACTGCGAAAACATGCTGAAGGTTAAACGTATTAAAAAACGGCTCTCATTCTGATATAAAAAATTCATATTTCTACTCATGAAGGATTACTGAGTTTTAACTATACTGTTTTGCATAAGTCGCTAAATAAGCTATCGACATAACGTAATATGCGCACGATTAAAATTAAAAGTGGCATTACAATTAGCTATCAAGATAAAGGAAAGAAATCAGCGCCTGTCATCATTATGATTATGGGCCTTGGAGCGCAGCTAACAGTATGGCCTGATGAATTATATTTAGGCTTAGTAGCTAAAGGGTTTAGAGTCATTCGTTTTGATAACCGCGATACTGGTCTTTCAAGCCAACTTGAACAATTTGGTAGCCCTAACCTATTCAAAATATGGCTAAATAAACGGTTACCTATTAAATCCCGCATCCCATACACCTTAGATGATATGGCAAATGATGTATTAGAATTAATGGCCGAATTAAAAATCAAAAAAGCGCATTTAGTCGGTGCATCTATGGGCGGCATGATTGCGCAAATTATCGCAGCTAAATATAAAAAAAAGGTCTTGAGCTTAACCTCAATTATGTCAAGTTCGAGTAAACCTAAGCTATCGGCGTCTAATTTAAAGCTATTTTTACAGCTTGCAAAACATCGTCGCGCCCAAGCCAGTCGTGATGGTGCTATACATTATAATATAAGGCTAAATCAATTAATTGGCAGTCCAGCCTATCCACAAGATGAACTAGCTTTGCGTAAACAAGCCACCCTAGGAGTGGATAGAGCACACAACCCGCAAGGCTTTAACCGACAACTTGCCGCTATTGCCGCCAGTGATTGTCGGCAACATTTAATGCCGAAAATAAAAGCCCCAACCCTCGTCATACATGGCAGTTTAGACCCTGTCATGCCAATAGCCGCTGGAAAGCAAACCGCAGCCCAAATCAGGAAGGCTAAATTAAAGATAGTAAACGGTATGGGCCATGACTTCCCGCCAGCATTAATGGTAAAAATGACCAAGTGGATCAGCAAACACGTTAAGAAAGCAGAACAAAAGCGCGCGCAGAAAAAGTTAAAAAAAGCGGTAAGCGGTAAGC
>NZ_VXCS01000042.1:0-25079 GCF_052850545.1 Pseudoalteromonas sp. 1181_04 | reverse complement strand
TATTCGAAGGTGTGCTACATGCTTGCATGAGAGTGCAAAGTAGGCAGGTGCTGGCTAGTTGCCTCACATTCATATTTCAGTCCCATCTAAATTTTGCATAATGATTGCACTTAATACTTGAATTCAAGAATGCAAAAGTCGCGATATGGGAAAGTTCGTTCTATGGTAATTGGCAAGAGGCTTGATAAACGCCAGTAGATCAAAAACGCCAACTCGAGGTTGGCGTTTTAATTATGAAGCTAAAGTAAGTAATTAAGCTTTAGGCCCAGCATTTTTGATTTCATCTGATACATCGTATTTAGCGAAGTTTTCAGTGAAGTCTGCTGCAAGTTTGGCCGCATATTCAGCGTATTTAGCTTTATCTTCCCAAGTATTGATTGGGTTAAGTAGCTCGCTGTTAACGCCTGGTACTGCAACTGGTACGTCTAGGTTTAAAACATCAATATGTTGAGTTTCAACGCCAGCCAGTTTACCTGATACGATTGCATCAACAACAGCGCGGGTAGTTGGAATATCAAAACGCTTACCAGTGCCGTAAGGACCGCCAGTCCAACCAGTGTTAACTAGGTATACCTTGGCGCCAAATTCACGTACACGCTTCATTAGAAGCTCCGCGTATATACCCGCTGGACGTGGGAAGAATGGTGCACCAAAACAGGTTGAGAATGTTGATTCGATATCGCTGGTAGAGCCAATTTCAGTAGAGCCAACTTTTGCTGTGTAACCGCTTAGGAAATGAAACGCTGCCGCTTCTTCGCTAAGGATTGATACTGGAGGTAATACGCTGCTTACATCACAGGTTAAGAATACCACTGCTTTTGGCTCGCCTGCGCGGTTCTCTACTTTGCGTTTTTCAACGTGTTCAAGCGGGTAAGCTGCGCGGCTATTTTGCGTTAGGCTGGTATCATGAAAATCAGGAACGCCTTTGTCATCAAGGACAACGTTCTCTAGGATAGTTCCAAAGCGGATTGCATCCCAGATAACAGGCTCATTCTTTTGCGAAAGGTCGATACACTTAGCATAACAACCACCTTCGATGTTGAATACACTGCCAGGTGCCCAGCCGTGTTCGTCATCACCGATTAAAAAGCGAGTTGGATCGGCGGATAAAGTTGTTTTACCGGTACCAGATAGACCAAAGAATAATGCTGTATCGCCAGCTTCACCTACGTTAGCTGAGCAGTGCATTGGTAGCACGCCTTTTGCTGGTAGTAGGAAGTTTTGCACTGAGAACATTGATTTTTTCATTTCACCGGCATAACGCATACCTGCAAGCAATACTTTACGTTGTGCAAAGTTGATAATTACTGTGCCATCACTGTTAGTGCCATCACGTTCTGGGTCACAAACAAATGAAGGTACATTCATTACCTGCCATTGGGGTAAATCAGATGCATTATAAGATTTAGGTTCGATAAACATATTTTTGGCAAAGATATGATGCCATGCAGTTTCTGTTGTAACAACAACAGGTAAATAATGCTCAGGATCAGCGCCTACTTCAAGGTGAGAGATGAAGTGGTCGTTGCTCTGCACATGTGCTTCTACACGTGCCCATAAAGCGTCAAATTTATCTGCATCGAAAGGGCGATTTACATTACCCCATTGGATTTCATTTTCAGTACTTGATTCTTGAACAATAAAGCGATCTTGTGGTGAACGACCAGTACGACGACCAGTGTTAGCAACAAAAGCTCCATTGGCGGCTAAAGTCCCTTCGCCACGACGGATCGCGTGTTCGACAAGTTCAGCTGCAGTTAGATCGACAAAACGAGTAGCGCTTGAAGTCATGTTTATACCTAAATTGTGTGAGATTGAACGGGATAGCTCTGGGGTTCTTGTTTCCCTTTAAGCTGTAATTATAGTAACAGATGGATTAGGGATATTCGAGCTTATCAAAGGCCTAAAAACACATATATTTAGTAAAAAACATGAATAATTTCAATGATACCGGTGTCATAAAAGTAATACAATTCATGACACCGGTATCAATTTTTGGCATAAAAAAACCGCAATAAATGCGGTTTGAATTTTGTTGGTTTTTTGAACGATTAGATTAGTTGAAAATACTTTTCACATCTTGTTCATTAAAAACGTAATCTTTTAAGCAATAATGGCAGCTAATTTTTACCTCACCATTTTCAATAACGTCATCTAATAAAGCTTGTTGACCTATATTAACGAGCGCAGTGATGGTTTTTTCTCTACTACAACCACATTTAAACTGGATTGCTTGCGGCTCGTAAACACGCGGATTGTCTTCATGATAAAGTCGAGTAAGCACAGTGGCAGCATCAAGCTCTAACAACTCTTCAGCTTTAATCGTATTGCTGAGTGCTTCAAGGTGAGTAAAGTCAGTAATCGACTTTTCTTTATTTACAGGTAACACCTGTAGTAGTAAACCAGCAGCTTTAGCATGACCTTGTGTTGTATCAGTTGCAAACCATAGACGTGTTTGTAGTTGCTCTGATTGTGCAAAGTAGGCTTCAAGACATGCTGCTAACGTGTCATGCTCAAGCGGAACTATACCTTGATAACGTTCACCTTTAGTTGGGGTGATTGTCAGTACCATCACACCGTTACCGATTAGTTCCTGGATGGTTGAGCCTGTTACTTCACCTTGCAGGCGGGCAATACCGCGCATATTTTGTTGATGATCACCGTTGATAACCGCATATTTTACCGGGCCATCACCTTGCAGTTGTACTGCTATATCACCTTCAAACTTTAATGTAGCTGTAAGTAGGCAGGTTGCGACCAGTAACTCGCCCAATAAAGCTTGCACTTGCACGGGGTAATTGTGATCGGCAATCATTTCATTATAAGCTTGCTCTATTTGTACGAGTTCGCCGCGGACGTCTAGTTGATCAAATGTATAACGATGAAGTAGATCTTGTTGCATGAGTGGCTTTACCTAACTTGATTTCATTTTTAAAAGTTCGCGTCTTTGCTTTTTATCTGGTTTACGGTCCGGATGAGGAGCAAAAAAGCTATTATTCTTGCGCGCGATGCTATTGGCTTCGCGTTTTTCGATACTTGCATCAGATTCGTGATACAAGGTTTGAGCAATGGGGGCACTTAAGCGTTTATCAAGCAATTTAAGTACAGTGATAACTTTTTCGTCAACTCCTTGAGCAAGTTTGATCACGGCATCTAGTTCGACTATTTTACTAGGTTTAGTGCGCTGGCCATTATAATGTACTTTGCCACCTTGCACCATGTCCCGTGCGATGGCGCGGGTTTTATAAAAGCGTGCAGCCCACAACCATTTGTCTAAACGGATACTAATAGTTTCATCTTTTGACGTGGTATTACGGGTGTTACTTTTTGACACAATTATACTCAATTAAAAGCGCGGCTCTGTAAGGTAAAATTTAGCATGAAACTTACCAACAAAGAAATAGTCGAAGTTTTTTACACTCAGCTTGAACGTTAATTTACCTTGTTTACAAAGTTTAATATTAGTGCGCTTGTTGAATGAAAAATGAAAAGGTACTATAGGCCAGCGATGAAACAGCAAATTAAAATAAGAAACGTCATTTATGGAACAGCGATTACAGCAGCTAAAACATTTAGTAAGTAAATTACCCCACGCTAAATTGAGTTGGGCAATAACGCTTTTAGCCGTTGTTTACATTGCCTTTTTAGCAGCGAAACTATTTTGGCTAACATGGCCAGCCCCGGTTAATTCGAGCCTTTCTCCAAGCTATATTAATAGCGTTACAGGTAAACCTGAACGGGTTAATACGCAATCAATTTTAGCACAAAACTTGTTTGGTAAAGCCGACGCAGCGCCTAAAAAACCAGCAAGCAAACAAACTCAAGTCATTAACAATGCGCCAGAAACTCGATTAAGCATTAATTTAACCGGTATTGTTGCGGTCAGCGGCAATGATCAAACCGGCTTAGCAATTATTGAATCTCAAGGCCAACAATCAACCTATTTAGTAGATGATGTTGTACAAGGCACTCGCGCTAAGCTTGCTCAAGTATTACCTGATCGAGTAATTTTAGATGTCAGTGGCCGTTTTGAAACGTTAATGCTTGATGGCGTGGATTTTACCAAAACAGTATCAATGCCAGTACTTGCCGAACGTGAAAGTGATGAACCTGAACTCGATGAAGGTCCGCAAATGGACAGTGACCGTCAGATTGATGTAACAGCAAATCAAGAAGTAAAAGAAGCAATTATAGAGACCCGAGAAGAATTGTTAAAAGATCCCGGTAAACTATTTGACTATATTCGCGTATCTCAGGCTATGAAGGATGGTGAGCTTATTGGCTACCGTTTAAGCCCAGGTAAAGACCCTGCATTATTTACGCAGATGGGGTTACAAAATAACGATTTGGCTGTATCGATTAACGGCTATCAATTAACAGATTTAAAACAGGCCATGTCAGCCATTAATGAGCTGCGTAATAGTACCGATGCGAACATTACAATTGACCGTGATGGCGAGCAGATTGATGTGCAATTTAGCCTGCAATAACTTAGCTTTGGAGTTTTAATATAATGGTTCACGCGCTACACCTCAAAAAAATCAGAAAAGGGTTAGCTAAGTACGCAACACTTTTTTTTGTGGCTAGCTTATCTCTATCGGTGTCTGCCGTTGAGTATGCTGCAAATTTTAAAGGGACCGATATCAATGAGTTTATTAATATCGTTGGTAAAAATCTAAATAAGACCGTCATTATCGACCCGAACGTACGTGGTAAAGTAAACGTACGCAGCTATGAATTGATGGATGAAGCACTTTATTATCAATTCTTCTTAAATGTACTAGAAGTTTACGGTTATTCAGCTGTTGAAATGGATAACGGCATATTAAAGATTGAAAAAAGCTCTGATGCTAAAAAATCAAACGTACCGTTAGTTACTGAAGACGACCAAGCGCGCGGTGATATGATGATCACTCGTGTCGTACGTGTAAAAAATGTTAGCGTACAAGAACTAGGTCCATTAGTGCGTCAGTTTAGCGACCAAAAAGATGGCGGTCATGTTGCCAACTTCAACGCTGCAAACGTCATGATGTTGACCGGTCATGCTGCCTCAGTAAACCGACTTGTTGAAATTATTCGCTCAGTTGACCAAGCCGGTGATAAGCGGGTTGATATTGTAAAGCTAAACTTTGCCACCGCTGATGATGTGGTATCTGTGGTTGATAATATTTACAAAGATAGCGGTAAAGGCAGTATCCCAGAATTTTTGATCCCTAAAGTCGTTGCAGATGGCCGTACTAATAGCGTGATTGTTAGTGGCGAAGGCCAAGCAAGAACGCGTGCTATTGAATTAATTAAACGCCTCGACGGTGAGTTGCAAAGCCAAGGCAACACTAAAGTAATTTACCTTAATTACGCTAGCGCTGAAGATTTAGTGAAAGTGTTGCAAGGGGTTAGCAAAACGCTAGGTGAAGAAGGTCAAGGTGGGGCAACTAAAACCCGTAGCCGCAACCAAAACGAAACCAGTATCGAAGCTCACCCTGATTCAAACTCATTGGTCATTACTGCTCAACCTGACACTATGCGTTCATTGGAGTCAGTGATTGAACGGCTTGATATTCGCCGTGCTCAAGTACTCGTTGAAGCAATCATTGTTGAAGTAATGGAAGCTGATGGGATTAACTTTGGTCTGCAATGGATTTCAGAGCAAGGCGGTATGATGCAGTTTAATAACGGCACAACCGTTCCTGTTGGTTCTTTAGCTGTAGCTGCTCAGCAAGCTCGTGATAAAACAATTACTGATAGCGTTGTAGGCACTGACAATGCAGTAGTTACTCCTATTAAGAAAACTGTAGAAGGTGATCTTGGCCCGTTAGGTAAGTTGTTAGGGGGTATCAATGGATTGGCCATGGGGATTGTTAAAAACGACTGGGGCGCGATCATTCAAGCAGTCTCTACCGATACTAACTCAAATATTCTTGCTACGCCTTCGGTTACCACCATGGATAACGAAGAGGCATCGATGATTGTCGGTCAAGAAGTGCCGATCATTACTGGCTCGCAAACGGGTTCTAATAATTCAAATCCATTCCAAACAGTAGAGCGTCAAGAGGTGGGTGTAAAACTTAAAGTAACGCCACAAATAAATGATGGTTCAGCTGTACAGTTAACCATTGAGCAAGAAGTATCTGGCGTGAGTGGTACTACTTCGGTGGATATATCTATTAATAAACGTGCCATTAAAACCACGGTTATGGCTGATGATGGCGGCATGGTTGTGCTTGGTGGTCTAATTGATGAAGACGTGCAAGAAAGCGTATCAAAGGTACCAATATTAGGTGACATTCCTATCCTTGGTCACTTATTTCGCTCAACCAGCACCAGCAAGCGTAAACGTAATTTAATCGTGTTTATTCGCCCAACCATTATTCGTGATGGTATTAAAATGAATAAATTAAGCCACAGTAAATATAACTTTATCCGTGGTGAGCAGTATAAACAAAAAGAAGATGGTATTGATTTAATGCCTCTAACCGATGTGCCAATCCTACCTGAGTGGAATGATGCATTAGTATTACCGCCAACGTATGAAGAATACTTAAGACAGCAAAATACAGATGAGCGCAATAATGACTGATGCAATCACTGAGATCACCGCAGAGCCCTCACAGCCGCTAAATAATAGCGAGCTGATGACCAGTAACGATTTAGTTGAACTGCCTAATAAGCGGCTACCATTTTCATATGCACGACGTGCAGGCATGTTATTAAGTAAAAATAACGATGACCGGGTGGTTTTCTATCGTGGTGAGCTTAATATTGATGCATTGTTAGAAGTGCGCCGTATTGCTGGGCATGGCTTTACGCTTGAACACTTAGCTGATGACAAGTTTGAGTTGTTATTAGAGGCATCGTATCAACGCGATAGTTCTGAAACCCAGCAAATGATGGAAGACATAGGTAACGAAGTTGATTTATTTTCACTGGCTGAAGATATGCCGCAAACGGAAGATTTGCTTGCCGGAGATGATGATGCACCAATCATTAAATTGATCAATGCGATGCTCAGTGAAGCGATTAAAGAAGGCGCGTCAGATATTCACATCGAAACCTTTGAGCAAGAGCTAGTGATCCGCTTTCGGGTTGATGGCGTGCTTAAAGAAGTGTTAAAGCCGAATCGTAAACTCGCTTCATTGCTAGTTTCGCGTATTAAAGTAATGGCGAAACTCGATATTGCAGAAAAGCGTATCCCGCAGGATGGTCGTATTAGTTTGCGTATCGCAGGACGTGCCGTTGATGTTCGGGTATCAACCATGCCATCAAGTTTTGGTGAGCGGGTTGTACTGCGTTTACTTGATAAAAATAACGCGCGTTTAAATCTTGAAGATTTAGGTATGACGCTGCGCAATCGTGAATTGTTCTCTGATTTGATCAGTAAACCGCACGGAATTATTTTGGTGACCGGTCCAACTGGTTCTGGTAAAAGTACCACGCTTTATGCGGGCATGAGCCAAATTAACTCTCGCGATCGTAATATTTTAACGGTTGAAGATCCAATCGAGTATGAAATCCCAGGTATTGGTCAAACTCAGGTAAATACTAAAGTTGATATGACCTTTGCCCGAGGCTTACGGGCAATCTTACGTCAAGATCCTGATGTAGTAATGGTTGGTGAAATACGTGACCTTGAAACCGCACAAATTGGCGTGCAAGCCTCACTTACAGGTCACTTAGTGATGTCGACATTGCATACCAATACCGCAGCAGGTGCTATCTCTCGTATGGAAGATATGGGGGTTGAACCCTTCTTACTGTCATCTTCTTTGTTAGGGGTGTTATCGCAGCGTCTAGTGCGAACTTTATGTAAGAGCTGTAAAGAAGGTCATGTTGCAGATGAGCGCGAGTGTGAATTGCTCGGCGTACCATTTGTAAATCCGCCGACTATTTACCGAGCCGTTGGCTGTGAAGAGTGTAACTTTAATGGTTACCGTGGTCGTACCGGTATTCATGAATTACTGGTAGTTGATGAAACTGTTCGCGAACTTGTTCACAGTGGTAAAGGTGAGCAAAGTGTTGAAAAGTACATTCGCAAACATACCCCAAGTATTCGCCAAGATGGCTGTAGTCGCGTGTTAGCCGGTAAAACCACCCTTGAAGAAGTATTACGTGTAACGCGTGAGGAAGGTTAACAATGGCAGCATTTGAATATCGCGCGCTCGATGCTCGCGGCAAAGAGAAAAAAGGTATTCAAGAAGCGGATACCGCGAAACAAATTCGCCAATCATTACGTGAACAAGGTCTTACGCCGCTCGAAGTTGTGCCCGCCGCAGAGGGGGATAAACAAGTTAAAGGTGAAAAAAGCTCGCCATTTGGCAGCTTTTTTAAAGCGAAAATATCTACCTCAGATCTCGCTTTGATCACTCGCCAACTCGCTACACTCATTCAATCGGCGTTACCGGTTGAAGGGGCGGTAATGGCGGTGGCTGAGCAGTGTGAAAAGCCGCGTATGAAGCGTATGTTAATGTCGGTGCGTTCAAAAGTTGTTGAAGGTTATACCTTGGCTGATGGCATGTCTGAGTTTCCACATGTATTTGATAATTTATACCGCGCTATGGTAGCTGCGGGTGAAAAATCAGGTCACTTAGATGCTGTATTGAACCGTTTAGCCGATTACACGGAACAACGTCAACACATGCGTAGTCAAATCACACAAGCGATGGTGTATCCGGTGATATTAGTAATATTTGCCATTGGTATCGTTTCAATATTACTAGGTACTGTAGTGCCTAAAATATTGAAGACATTTGAAAAGTCAAAGCAGGTTTTACCTTGGACGACTGAATGGGTAATGGCTGCTAGTAACTATGTGCAAAATTATTGGTTCATTACTTTGGTGTTATTTACCGCGACAGTGATTGGTGTTAAACATGCGCTAAAACAGCCTAAGATCCGCTTTTGGTATGATTCGAAAATTTTGATGATGCCGGGCATTGGCAAAGTTGCTCGTAGTATTAATACCGCCAGATTTGCTCGTACACTGAGTATCTTGTCATCAAGTTCAGTGCCGTTACTCGAGGGAATGCGTATTTCTGGTGGCGTATTGATCAACGAGAAAATTAAAAAAGCAGTGGCGGATGCCGCAACCCGCGTTAGTGAAGGGGCAAGTTTAAGAGCGTCCTTACAACAAACAAAATTATTCCCACCGATGATGCTGCATATGATCGCCAGTGGGGAGAAATCAGGTGAGCTCGAGCAAATGCTAGAGCGTGCTGCAAACAATCAAGACCGTGAATTTGAAACCATGGTAAATGTCTCGCTAAAACTCTTAGAGCCTGCGATGATAGCGTCCATGGCGGTTATTGTATTGTTTATCGTAATGGCCATATTACAACCTATTATGGCAATGAATAAAGCGATTGGACTTTAACTATTTTAGGGATTTCGTAATGCATTTTTACCGTGTTACGATAGTTAATTATTAAGAACAACAGAGGTATGTACGTGAATAAACAAGCAGGTTTCTCATTACTCGAAGTTATGGTGGTACTGGTTATCATTGGCATGATCATGTCAATCGTGGCACCCAATATTATGGGTCAGCAAGAAGAAGCGGCACTTGATAAAGCGCATCTTGATATTCAGCAGCTTGAAGATGCTATGAGTCTTTATAAATTAAAGAACAAAGCGTACTTAACCACTGAGCAAGGCCTTGAAGGGTTAGTGACTAAAACTAGCGTAGAGCCAGTACCAAAGCGTTTTCCTGAAGGTGGCTTTATTTCTAAATTACCAGAAGATCCATGGGGAAATCCGTACCAGTTAATCAGCCCAGGTGAAGTTGGTAAATTTGATTTGTTTTCAATGGGACCCGATGGCGAAGTGGGTACTGATGACGACATTGGTAACTGGGATGAAGAAAAATAATAATGCATCTTAGTATAAAGGCGTTTTTATACCCAGCACCGAGCTTAGCATGATATTAAGTCGGACTAAGTTGCGCCTTGCAAAGCTAAAGTCACCGATGCGTGGCTTTAGCTTAATTGAAATTTTGGTTGTGCTGGTGGTGATCGCCTTCGCCACTAAAATGGTGGTATATAGTCTTGATGGCGGTGTTGAAGATGAATTGGACAAACAAGCACTGAGACTGCATACCACCATTAATATGGCTTCTGAATTTGCAATCTTAAATCAGCTTGAATTAGGTTTTCAGCTTGATAAAGATACCTTAGAGTTTTTAGTGTTTGATGGTGAAAAATGGATCACCTTCGACCGAGAAAAGCTGTTTGCGCCGATGACTGTTGATGAACGTCTTAAGTTGACACTTAATCTAGAAGATCTCGCATGGGCTCAAGATAATCTACTCGAGCAATCAAATTGGCGCGAGTTAATGAGTGGCGGTGATGATGATAGCTTACTCGAATTGCAAAAAATGAAAATCCCGCAAGTGCTAATTTTATCTTCTGGTGAGGTGAGCGCATTTCAACTTATCTATGAATTAAAAGATGAAAAAGAACCTGTGTATTTCATCGAAGGGGAATTTTCCGCACCGGTTAACTTACGCAGAGAGCCAGAATAATGTATCGCAGGTCTAAAGGTTTTACTTTACTTGAGGTTATGGTGGCGCTGAGTATTTGCGCCATGGCTGGGATTGCCGCCATGCAAGCGACAGCTGAGCATATTAATCATTTATCAAGCCTTGAAGAGCAAACCTATGCCTCTTGGGTGGCTGAGAATGTAATGATTGAACAGCGTACTCTCGGCGATAAGTGGCAAGGCAAAAATGGCGCAAAAGGCACGGAAACAATGGCTGGTATAGAATGGTATTGGCGTCAAGATACCGAAGCGACAGCAGATAAAAGTTTTGTAAAAGTGACTATTAATGTATTTAGCGATGAAAAGTTAGAGCACTCGGTTTATGAGCTCATCAGCTATTTAAATAAAGGTAGCAAATAAGTGAAGCAGCGCGGTTTTACACTATTAGAAGTGATGGTAGCGCTGGGGATTTTAGCATTCGTCGTGTTAGCTACTCACCAAATTCTTGATTCGACCACCAAAGCGAAAGATGCATCAGACGAAAAAATTGCAGAATTGAATGGTTTGCAAACGACCTTTAGGTTAATGGATCAAGATTTCAGCCAAATGACTAAACGTGCCGTGCGCAATGAAGCCGGTGATGTGCAAGAACAATATCTACTTGCTGGGCGTTACACCATTAATAGCCAGTATGATGGTATTGCCTTTGTGCGAGATGGCTGGGTAAACCCAATTAATTTGTTACCGCGCTCAGAGCTACAAGCAGTGGGTTATCGTGTTATTGATGACAACCTTGAGCGTATATATCGGGTTTATGTTGATCAACTCGATAACCTTGAGCCGCGAGTGCAAGTTATTCTTAAAGATATCGAAGATCTTAAATTTGAATTTTTAGATGAAAAAAATGAATGGCAAGAGCAGTGGCAGGGCAAGGCATTGCCAAAAGCTGTGGCGGTCACATTGCAACAAATTGATGAAGAACCAATAAGACGCGTTTTTTTAGTACCAGGTAACGGAAAGGCGGGAGGTTTAAGTGAACCATAAATCTCAACATGGTGCCGCGCTTATAATTGTCTTGTTTATTGTTGCTTTGGCATCAATTCTAGCCGTAGAGATGAGTGCTAATTTGCTTGTTCAAGTTCAAAAAAGTACCAACATACAAGGTCATCAGCAAGCAAAATGGTATGCCTATGCAGCAGAAGAGCTGGCTATTAAAGCGTTATTACAAAGCAAAAAAGATGACCCTGAAAAAACCACTTTAAAACAAATTTGGGCGCAACAAGGCGATATTCCTTATCCGGTTGATAATGGTACCTTGCAAGGCAAGATCACGGACTTACAGGCTTGTTTAAATCTCAATGCATTACGTGTTAAAGCGCCACAAGCGGGTAGTACTGATAAAACCAATCCTGCGCACACCGCGTTATTAGCGCTATTAGAAAATATTGAGGACTTACCAGCAGAAGAGTCGGAAGAAGCCATGGCTGACAGTGTTTACGACTGGCTCGATGAAGATAGTATTACTTATCGTTCTGGCGCTGAAGAAGATGAGTATTTATCGCGTAAATCACCATATATGACAGCGAATAGTTTTTTTGCATCAAGCTCAGAGCTGCGTTTGGTTAAAGGGTTTAATCCATTAGTGATGGAAAAAATCTTGCCATACGTATGCGTGATCCCAGGTAGCGAATTGTTAGCAATTAATGTCAATACAATCGCTCCTGAACAGGCATTATTATTGAGTGCATTGATTGATGGTTTGAGTGAGTCAGGTGCGCAAAGTGTGCTATCAGTCCGGCCAGAAGAAGGCTTTAATAATATTGAAGAATTTTTTGAACAAGTGAATCAACAAGGGGCTCAAAATGTTAAGTCTGTTGAAAAACTGTTCACCATAAATAGCGAATATTTTAAACTACAAGCGCAGGCTAAATTTGTCGATCTGCGTTTTTCGATGACCACATTACTGCATGCCAAAGATGGCGAAGTAACTATACTGGCGCGAAAATTTGGAGGCGTACAGTGACAGAAATACTGTTGATCCGCACGGGTCAAACTCAACAAGAAAGTATTAATTGGCTGATTTACTCACCATTAGAACAAGAAATAATTGCCAGTGGCGGATTGCCGAACGCTGAGCAACTGAGTGAGTTAGTTGAAAAAGCACAGAATCGTGAAGTTGTGGTATTACTGCCATGTGATCAGGTGCAACTAAAAACCGTAATCCTGCCGACCAAATGGAATCGTAAGCTTGAGCAAGCGCTCCCATATATGCTTGAAGAAGAGATTGCATGTGACGTAGATGACTTATTTATCGCGATTGCTGAGCCTACTATGGTCGGTGACAAGCACGCCATTAAAGTTGCCATGACTGACCGAGAATGGTTTGAAACTTGGTTAGCTGTATTTGCTGAACATGGAATTGAAGTGTTCAAACTGTTACCCGATGCATTATTGCTTCCTACTGCGGAACATGAGGGATTAAGCGTTATTGAGCTTAATAACCAATGGCTATGTAAGCAAGGCTCATGGCGGATCAGTGCTGTAGAGCAAAGCTGGTTGGCTGAGTATTTAACTGCTTTAGGTCACCCTGATGTTGCACATTACAGCCCTGCCTCGCAATTTCCAGAAACGGTTAATCTTACGGCGCATACCGATGCTTATGATTTGCCGCTGGCGCTATTTGCTAAACAATTACCTGAGATAAGATTCAATCTTCGCCAAGGCCAATATCAACTGAAAAAGAAAAGCGCATTATGGTGGGCGTATTGGCAAGGTGCCGCCATTGCAGCGAGTGTCGCGTTAGTTGGCTCTGTGGCAGTAAAAAGTCTTGAATTGTATCAGTTAAATAGTGAGCTTGAAGTCGCTAAAACACAAGTGGTTGAGCGCTATCAAACGGCCTTTCCGGGGAAAACAGTTCGTCCGCATTTGATTAAAAACCAAATTCAGGGTGAATTGGCTAAATTAGAGGGTGGCAGCAGTGCCGGATTCCTAGATTTAACGAATGAGCTGGTGGGTGTATTTAGCCAAGTGCAAGAGTTTACTCCTGAGACATTGCGTTATGATCAACGTCGCAATGAACTTAGAGTTCGTGCTCGCGGAAAAGATTTTCAAACCTTTGGCAAAGTTAAAGCAATTCTTGAACAACGCGGATTAACTGTAGACCAAGGCTCATTAAATAATGATGGCGACTTTGTAGTCGGTGAAATAAAACTACGAGGTGCTGCATGAAACAACAACTTTTAAAACATTGGCGTGGCTTAAAAGAGCAAGAGCAACAGTTGGTGATGGTCGCTGGGGTTATTTTTGTTATTTTTATCTTAGTTATGGGTATTTTTAGACCACTAAACAACGCGATAACTGAAGCTGAAAAAAACCAAGTTAAACAGCAAGAATTATTAGCGTGGGTTGATAACAGTATTGTTAAACTCAAAGCGGGTAGTGCGCGTGCTGTTACAAGTGACCAAAACTTGAGTCAAATAGTTAATGCTAGCCGCGCTCGCTACGATATAACCATAAGCAAAATGCAGCCTAGCGATAATTCATTAAGATTAACCATCGACTCGGTACAGTTTAATAAGCTCATAGAATGGCTTGATGAACTGGTAAACACTAAAGGCGTATTGATTGAAAATTTAGATCTCAGTCGCGATGATAAACCAGGCTACGTACGCGTTAGCCGACTGGTATTAGAGAAGTAAAGAATGAAAAAAATAGCGATTCTTATAGTAATATTTTTCTTCGGTTTTATCTTTTTTGCACTATTAAAAACGCCAGCTGCAGTTGCGCTTAATTTAGCAAATCCTTATCTACCTAAAGATCTGCAAATAGGTAAAGCATCGGGTAGCATTTGGCAGGGTAGAATCATGCAGCTGCGCTATCAAGATGAACAGATTAACAATTTAAACTGGGATATTTCTGGTTGGGCATTATTCACCGGACAGCTTACAGGCAGTGTAAAGTTTGGTGATCCGCGACAGACCAGTGAACTGTCAGGACGCGGTGACTTTAGTTATGGTTTGCTTGATCAAGTAGTTGCATTAAATGATGCTACATTGCGTTTGAGTGTTGAACGTGCGATGCAGCGTTTGCAGTTGCCATTACCTATTAATGCTAAAGGCAGAGTAATTGTTGAGTTAGATGAATATCTCTCAGGAGCGCCTTATTGTGATGCATTAAAAGGTGAAATCGCCAGTGCAAACATCGATGTGCAAGGATTGTCTGGCTGGTTTAGCGTTGGTCCATTAAGTGGCAAGTTAAGCTGTAAGTCGGGCGATATAGCCGTGTTAGTTGATCCTGAAAACCGCTTAGGCTTAGCGGCTGATGCAACCTTAAAAGCAAACATGGACTTTAAAGTGGCTGGATATATCAAGCCAGAAGCATCACTACCAAAAGAAGTACACGATGCCGCCAAATTTTTAGGCCGTGCAGATAGCGATGGCCGTTATCCATTAAATTTTTAAACAAGGCTGAATTGTTTTATGCAAATTCCTGAATTTACACAGCAACATGGCCAGCAGTTAAGTACGTATTTAGCGAGCCGCAATGGCGCCATGACATTGGTGCAGAGCCAAGGTTACTTATTTGCGGTTATTTGCTCTCCTGAGCCATTAGACGTACACGAGTGGCTTGAACAGATAGTGCCAGATACACACGGCCAGCTAGAAGAACAAACATTATTTGCATTTATGGCTTTGTATCATCAGATCAGTGAGCAAGTTTATGAAACAGGTTTTAAGCTCCCTGTAAGTTTACTGGTGAGTGATCAAGATGACAGCTACCTAGATTTGCATGAATGCCAGCAATGGTGTCAGGGTTTTGTTCAGGGAGCACAGGTGTATATTGATAAGCTAATGCAAGCTGATGCACTGACAACAGACTTAACTGATGCATTGCAAACCGCTTACGCCAGTTTAGGCTTTTTTGCTTTAGAGCCCCAGCTTATCACAACAATTGCCCAGCAAAATCAGCTTAGTGAAATACAACTATGCCAGCAACAGTATGAACTAATGGGAGATTTTGCATTAGGATTTGCTGAGTTAATAGAAATTATCGCTGTGCAAAGTGGTTTGTACGCAGATGAAGAAGATGGTTGGAGTTAGCATTATGCTAAATCCAACACAATTTCAGTACAGCCCTTAGGGCATTTAGCAATCCCTTGGCCGGGTTGCTGAGTCTTTAAATCTAACGTTAATATGCCTTGGCATACTTCACATTTAACCGTTTGTCCTTTCGCCAGCTTCTTCAGTAGGTTTTTATGTTGGTTAAACGATGCGCTGCTTTTTTTTGTTAAAGCTGAAAAATCCACTATTTACCTCTGCGCTCAGCCAATGATGTTGAGACGATGTCACACACTGTATTTAAACGATCTTCGTAAAAATATAGGTTGAGATCTTTACTGCGGCAGTAACGAGTATGGAATAGCTGCAGCTGTTCATCAGTTTGCATGGTTTCTTCTAAATACTCTAACTCGCTTTCTGAAAGTGTTAGTTCTGACTTGATGCGGTTTTTTGCCATGCTCGCAGCGGGTCCACGGTTAATGTTGCTAGCACTACTTAATAGCCCTACACCTTCTCCTAATAACTTTTCTCGAGGTTCTTTTATCATTGGATGATCAATTGTGAATAACGCAAGTATCACTACAACTAGTACAAGGAATTTTTTCATATGTGAGTAAACTTTGATCTGAACGGGTACGAATTAGACACCAGTGTAATAAAATGCCCCTTTGTAAAGCAAGCAAGTTAGGTGAATAAATTATTATCAATGAATATCAGCTTTTTTGAGGAGAGTTGGTATAATGACAGAGAACAATTAGATTTTTCAGAAATCTCTGAACTTTTACAGCACAGTAGTTCAGTTTGCACTATTTTTAAATGTAAGCTTAGTTGTTAGCTATCTAAATAGCGTTATATGATTGTTTGACTTTCATTCTCCAAGCGGCGTTGAGGAACTTCGATGGACAAGCAAATAAAAGTAAAAAATATTCCTAGTGAGGTCAAGATCGAAAAGCCCGATCTCTATGCTCAACAGGATAGATTTAATCCCCGCAATCGCATTTATGTACGTGCGGTTAAAGGGTTACATCAACTATTAAGACAGCGCATTGGTTTTCTTGGTATGTTGGCGTTCATGGCGCTGCCATGGATAAACTTTAATGACCAACAAGCTGTGTTATTTGACCTCATTGGTCAAAAATATAACATTTTTGGGCTAACTCTATGGCCACAAGATTTTACTATTCTTGCTTTTATTCTGATGCTTGCTGCATTCGCGTTATTCTTAGTGACCACCTTTTACGGTCGGGTTTGGTGTGGCTATACGTGCCCGCAAACAGTCTGGACGTTTATTTTTATTTGGTTTGAAGAAAAGTTCGAAGGGACAGCGAATCAACGTAAGAAGCTTGATCAGCGACCAATGGACTTTGATAAATTTTGGCGTAAGACAGCCAAGCATACAGGTTGGATAGCTTTTTCTTTATACACCGCACTGACCTTTGTTGGTTATTTCACACCTATTCGTCAGCTGTTACCGGATTTTGTTACTTTTGATGTAGGTGGCTATGCGCTGGTTAGCATTATCGTATTTACTGTATGTACTTATGGTAATGCTGGTTGGATGCGCGAAATTATGTGCTTGCATATCTGCCCGTATTCGCGCTTTCAATCTGCAATGTTTGATAAAGATACCTTCACAGTAAGCTACGATGAAAAACGTGGTGAAAATCGTGGGCCACGTAGTCGTAAACAAGATCGAGAAGAGCTTAGCTTAGGTGACTGTATTGACTGTAATTTGTGCGTACAAGTATGCCCAACAGGGATCGATATTCGCAATGGCCTGCAAGCTGAATGCATTAACTGTGGCGCCTGTATCGATGCCTGCGACGGAGTAATGGATAAGATGAATTATCCGCGCGGGCTTATCTCATATACCACTGAGCGTAACCTAGAAACGCCAGAGAATAAAACCAATCCTCTGCGCGCTAAGATTATTGGTTATATTGTTATATTAGTGGTGCTCAGCGCAGCGCTGGTAACGAATATTGTAATGCGTAAGCCAATGGACTTAGATATTATTCGCGATCGAAATCAACTCTATCGAGTCGATTTTAATGGGCTTGTCGAAAATACCTACACACTTAAAGTGATCAACAAAGCACAATACGAGCAAACCTTTAATATTAAGGTGGCAGGACTGGAGAACTTTAAGTACATAGGTAAGCAAACTTTTACCGTGCAAGCGGGCGAATCGCACAACGTGCCATTATCATTGGTGATGGATCCGTATGATTTGAAAGCGCCTATGACCGAGTTTAATTTTGTATTATCGCCAGTGGACAATCCAAGTTCACAAATTTCGCAGCCGAGTAACTTCTTTAAAGCGCGATAGTTAAGTACACTGATAACAAATAAAAAGCGGGATTTTCCCGCTTTTTTTATAATTGATGAGAATTATGAGTAAATTTAGTTTTGTTGACCTCACCCCAGATTCGATTTTAGATGCGGTCGAAAGTATTGGTATTTACGCAGAGTCTGGCTTATTAGCACTGAATAGTTACGAAAACCGTGTCTATCAATTCAAAGCTGAAGATGGCCTACGTTATGTGGTGAAATTTTATCGTCCCGAGCGCTGGAGTAAGGCACAAATACTCGAAGAGCATAGCTTTGCATTTGAATTGGCTGATGCTGAAGTGCCTGTAGTTGCGCCGATACAGCGTAATGGCGAAAGCTTATTTGAGCATAATGGTTATCTATTTACTTTGTTCCCAAGTGTCGGGGGACGCATCTTTGAAGTTGATAATCTTGATCAGTTAGATGTGTTAGGACGCTTGATTGGTCGGATGCATCAAGCAGCTAAAGCGAATGTTTTTAGCGAACGTCCGGTCATAGGGTGTGACGAGTATCTAGATACAGCTAAAATTCAGTTACAAAACAGTAATCTGGTGCCTAGCAGTTTAACTACTGCGTTTTATACTATTTTAGATATGGTGATCGCTAAAACGAAATCGCTTTACCAGCAGGTGGATACTATACGTTTACATGGTGATTGCCATGCCGGTAATATTCTGTGGGCCGGTGATGCGTTGATGTTTGTTGATTTGGACGATAGTCGTCAAGGGCCTGCGATTCAAGATTTATGGATGATGCTCAGTGGCGATCGAAACAATCAACTGTTACAGTTAGATACCTTAGTGGCTGCCTATGAAGAATTTTGTGATTTTGATCACACTCAACTCAAATTAATTGAACCATTACGCGCAATGCGTATGATTCATTATATGGGGTGGCTAGCTAAACGTTGGGAAGATCCGGCATTTCCGCGGAACTTTTCATGGTTTGCTGATGACAAATACTGGGAGCAACAAATTTTAGCGCTGAAAGAGCAGTATTCTGCACTTCAAGAGCCGCCGCTGAAGTTGCTGCCTAACTAATTATTAAAAATATCTGAAACGAGAGTCCAATGCTTAAAAAACTAAAATTGAGTTTACTACTGCTATGTTTACCTTTTGCTGCGATGGCCGCAGATTTTAAAGCTGGTGAGCACTATGACGTACTAAAAATTGAAAAAAGTAAAACCTCACAAGTAACAGAGTTCTTTTCATTTTATTGTCCGCACTGTTTTAAGTTTGAAGCTGTAGCTAAAGCAATGGAAAAAAGCTTGCCTGCAGGTACTGAGTTTGTAAAAAACCATGTCAACTTTTTAGGTGGTTTAGCGCCAGAAGTGCAAAGTAATTTGAGCTATGCGTATATCATCGCTAAACAGCATAACAAAGGTGCGCAAGTTGCAGATCAAATGTTTGACAGCATTCATATAAAACGTGCTCCACTCAATAACATTAAAGACGTTAAAGCATTACTTGCAGTAAATGGTATTGATAACGATACCTTTGATAAAGATATTGCCAGCATGCCAGTGATTGCGGCGGAAAAAGCCATGCAAGACAAGCAAAATAAGTTTTCACAAATGGGAGCCTTAACCGGTGTACCAACGTTTATCGTTAATGATAAATACAAAATCAATATCAATACCATCAAGAGCCAAGAGCAGCTTGATGAGTTAGTTGCCTTTTTATTACAACAATAAGCTATTAAAACAATAATTTTTGGAGTTTTTACCGATGATCAAATTAGTTAAAGCAGGACTAATAGCGTTGACGCTTGGGTTTGCTACAAACGCCGCCGCGATTCAATATGACGAAGGGACGCATTATGAAACGATTGATGCACGTGCAACTAAAAAGCCAGAAGTTAAAGAATTCTTCTCATTTTACTGCCCACACTGTAATGTTTTTGAATCAATTGTTGCTGAATTAAAGCCGCTACTAAATGAAGGTATTACTTTTAAGAAAAGCCATGTTGACTTTTCGGGTCCGCGTAACCCAGAAATTCAAACGATGTTAGCACAAGCTTACGCTACGGCAACTGTATTACCACAACAAGATGCACTAATTAGCGCTATTTTCAACCATATCCATGGCAAGCGAGCAAACATCAATGAGCTTGCTGATATGAAAGATATCTTTGTTGCTCAAGGTGTAGCTGCTGATGATTTTGATAAGTTTTACAACAGCTTTACAGTAAGAACCAAGGTATCCAAAATGAAGCGTGATCAAGAATATTTTAAACAAAAGGGTGCTTTGAAAGGTGTGCCTACCTTTATTGTAAACGGTAAGTACCGTGTTATTGTTGGTGGTGATTCAGGTATTAAAGATGCTAAAAGTATGGCTGATCTAATTAATTACTTAGCTGCTAAATAGAGCGGTTTAGTGTTTATTGTAAAAAAGCTCCGTATGCGGAGCTTTTTTGTTGCAGGTGGTAAGAAATGCATAAAATACTGGTTTCAAGTTGCTTACTTGGTGCTCCCGTGCGCTACGATGGTAGCGGACAACAGTTACTCCATCCTCAGCTTATCGCATGGCAGCAGCAGGAACGTATAGTCGCTTTTTGTCCTGAGATTGCTGGTGGTTTATCCACTCCTAGAGATCCTGCTGAAATCGTCAACGGTAAAGTGATTACCAATACTGGTGATGATGTGACACCGGAATTTCAGCTAGGTGCAAAACAAGCATTACGCCTTTGCCAACAGTACAATATTCGTTTTGCGCTATTAAAGGAATCAAGTCCTTCTTGTGGTCGTAATACAATTTACGATGGCTCGCACAGTGGTATTAAGGTGGTTGGAATGGGATTAACGGCTTCGCTATTAGAAAAGAATGGTATTAAAGTCTTTAGTGAGCAGCAAATGCCAGCGCTAGTAAAAGCACTGGCATAGATACTTTACAATTTACGTTGTAAAAATACCCCTGATTCAATGTGGTGGGTATATGGAAATTGGTCAAAAATCGCAAACCGTTTAACTTCATGAGTGCGAGTTAGGTGCTCTAAATCACGCTCTAGCGTATCAGGGTTACATGAGATATAAATAATACTCTCGTAGTTAGCCACCAAATCACATGTTAGTGTATCCATGCCTGCGCGCGGCGGATCAACTAAAATGGTCTGACAATCATAGCTGCTTAAGTCAATCCCTTCTAAACGTGAGAAGGTTCGTTCGCCTTTCATAGCTTGAGTAAACTCTTCGCTCGACATACGAATGATATCTAAGTTAGTTACGTTATTTTTAGCAATATTATACTGCGCTGAGTGTACTGACGATTTAGAAATTTCGGTTGCTAATACACGATTAAACGAACCAGCTAAGGCAATTGAAAAGTTACCGTTACCACAATAGAGCTCTAGTAAATCATTTTTTAGTGGTTTACATAAGTCTTGTGCCCACTCCAGCATCTTAATGTTTACTTTAGCATTTGGCTGCGTAAAGCTGTTTTCAACTTGTTGGTAAATAAGTTGCTGGCCATTAACTGTTAAACGCTCAGTAACAAAATCATCACCGAGTACTTCTTTTTGTTTGCGAGCACGCCCAATAAAATCAATTTTAAAGCGCTCACTCAATGATTCTTTTAGTGACTTGATAGCTGCTAGCCATTCTTCGTCGAGTGGTTTGTGATAAAGCAGACTCACTAAAATCTCACCGCTTAAACTAGAAAGATAATCTATTTGGAATAATTTACGACGCAAGACTTCACAGCCTTTAAGATTATCGATCATTGCCTGCATTACTTCCCCAATTAGCGGCGCTGCAGGGTCAAACACATCGACTCTGATTTTGTCTTTGGTGGCTTGATCAAACATAATGTGGAATAACTCATCGCCATCGTGCCATACTCTAAATTCAGCGCGTTGACGGTAATGAATTGGCTCAGAGGCAAAGACTTCTAATTGTTCAACACCAAAGCGTTGGAATTGCGCAATGATACGTTGCTCTTTTTCATTTAACTGTGCGTCGTATCCTGTTGTATCGATCTTTATAACCGCCATTACCTACTACCTTATTTCATTATGCTGTTTATCGGCGCTATTGTAGGGGGCAGGGATTATTTGTCTAGGGTCTGTTTATCTTTCTAGGTTAATTTTGCAGCTGTGCGTTTGGTTTTTAGGCAAGGCAGAGCCTATGTAGTGTGGTTATTCCCCATAAATAGGCGATAACGTAGCATAAATGCCAAACGCGCGCTGCCCGAAGGGTTCTGCCTAGGGGCGATTAACTCTTTGTTACTTACATGGATGTAAGTAAGGGGCGTGAGCAGGACGCGGAAGCTTTGCTCAATTTTTACTTAGCCCACTAGGTTACAAATCTCGCGCCGCGATTAAATCGCCCCGAGGTTGAACAAATTTTAATCCTTAAAGGTCAACAGGCCCTAATTTTGAGTAATAGCAAATGCTGTTTTTTTGTACATTTTACTTTAGTTATTTATTTTTGGGCCGATACTTAAGTAAGCAAAAATAGGAGTCGGATCATGAAAATTGGCAACTTTGGCTTTGTTCCAAACAACAACGTCAATAAATACAGTAACAAAGCTGCATTACAGCAACCTACAATACAGTCGCCTCAAGATAGTTACCAGCAACGTGGTAAAGAATTAGCAGCAAAAGTGTTAGGTGACAAAATGGCTGAGGCTTTAGGCTTACCTGTCGCGGAAGAGAAAAAAGACAAGCCACTATTTGATTTTGAAGAAATCGTCAAAAACGTTTTGGACTTTGTAACTGGTGCCGTTAAGAAAGCGCAAGTCAATGGAGCCGATAATGAAAAACTCAAAGGTATGCTTAGTGATGCACGCAAAGGTGTGCAAACAGGTATTGATGATGCCTATGGTGAATTAAAAGATACCGGTATTCTAAACGACGAAATTGAGCAGGGCATAGAAAAATCCAAAGAAGGTATTTTTAATGGCCTGGATGAGTTTGAAGAGGATTTATTTAACCCTAAACCGGATTCTGTCAGTGTTACTCAAGCACAGTATTTAAGTTTAAGTAATAATGCTCAGTATAACTTCACCACTGCAGAAGGTGACGAAGTGAGTATTAGTTTTGCTGATGCATTTAAACAGCAATCAGCCAGTAGTTATCAGCGTAATGGTCAAAATGAAGGCTATGCCAGTGCATCATCACAATCGCGGGAGTTATCATTTAGCATGTCAGTAAATGGTGACTTAAACGAAGATGAACAAAAGGCTATTAATGCAATGATGGAAGACTTGCAAAATGTTAGTAAAACATTTTTTGGTGGTGATTTGGAACAAGCCTTTGAACAAGCACAAGAGCTCAACTTAGGCAACGAACAGCTCGTCGCGTTTTCAATGGACTTAAAGCAAACTAAAACGTTTGCAGCAATAAAAGGCTATGAAGAGAATAAACCAACACCAGAGAAAGCTGTGGCTGAAAAAATAGCTCCATTTAATGACGATCTAAAAAATGCCTTTAATAAAGCGGGTGATCTTGGTTTGCAAAATGAACTGTCAGGCATTTTACAATGGTTAAATCAAGACCAAGAGGAAATAGGCAAATTAGTCGACTATACAAAATCGATGTTTGAGCAAATGAATAAATTGCGCTCAGCAGCACTAGAGAGTGAAGCATAAGCTTTATTTTCAGTACACCGCGTGGCAAACTGCTCAGCTTAGTTATTATAAGGAGCGAGTTGTTTGTCACCTCATATCATGGTTTTTGATTCGGGCATTGGTGGTACCACAGTGCTGAAGCATATTCAGCAATACATACCTGATGGCCGTTATAGTTATTTTATGGATAACGCCTACCTACCTTATGGAAAGCTGAGTCAACAAACCATAATTCAGCGCCTCACCGGATTATTAATTTTTATAGAAACACAACAATTAAACGTTGATGTGTTAGTTATTGCTTGTAATACCGCATCTACTTCAGCACTGAGCGCACTTCGCGAATTAACCACGATACCGATCGTCGGTGTAGTACCCGCAATTAAACCCGCCGCTTTATTATCTAAATCACAGCATATTGCCTTATTGGCCACACCAGCAACAGTACAAAGTAGTTATACACAACAGTTGATAAGCCAGCATGGTCAAGCTGTCACAGTACATTTATATGCTAGTGTTGAACTTGTAACGTTGGCGGAACAAACATATCAAAGTAAAAAGATTACCCAAGACAAACTAGTTGCAGAGCTCGATAGTCTCGCTATTGATAAAAGAGTGGATGTAGTCGTGTTAGGTTGTACGCATTTCCCAATTTTAGCAAAAGGTTTGAATGAGTATTTTAACAGCACTGTATTATTACTTGATTCCGGCGTAGCAATAGCCAAACGGGTGTGTGCAATACTCAAAGGGCATAATATAGATTGCAGTGATGAGCTTGATGCTAATTGTACAGGCAAGAAAAAGCCGCTACGTTATTACGCAACGGCTTCGATTTATGTTGATAAGCAACCGGTGGAGCTAGTTACGCTGATTGATCCGACTCAGAACGAAAAGAGTTAGATTCATCATCTTGTTTTTGTTTTGCTTCACGAACTTTCAATGTACGTTGTTGGAACTCGCTATCGTTTAATTTTGCAATAGCATTATCAGCATCTAGCTCTGCCATTTCAACAAAGCCAAAGCCACGACGTTTGCCAGTATTTTTATCCTTTAATAGGCGTACATTAAACACTTTACCTTGTTCTTCAAATAAAGCGCGAACTACACCTTCATTTGCACGATAAGGAAGATTGCCCACATAAAGTGTTTTTGTTTTTACTTCGGCTTCTTCTACATCGCCAGATGACATTGCAGCTATAACTACACCACCAATTAATAAACCAGCACCAAATAACAGTGCAGGACTTAATTGTAGGCTCGAAAGCGCAAAATTAACTATAACGAAACCAATAACAGCAAGGATAACTGAAGAGATAAGAGATTTTTGATCGGGTAATTTCATTTTGATCTACCAATAAACAGGAAATAAACATTAATTTAACATTGTGAACTTGCTATCTTAACGCGATAAATGAACATAGCAATGATATTTATGTGAAATAATTTAATTTACATCAAAAAAGACTCGAAAAAGCATCGATTGAGTGTTCTTTTAAAGCGTTTTGGGTGCTTTTTGAGCGAACAGTCAAAAGATTGAAAAAAAGTGTTGATCTGTTTTTGGAACTCCCTATAATGCGACCCCACTGAGACGGGAAACGCTAACGCATAGCGAAGCACGAACAACTCAGAGAGTTAAATAAAACTTAGGTTTTAAATG
>NZ_VXCS01000041.1:0-25241 GCF_052850545.1 Pseudoalteromonas sp. 1181_04 | reverse complement strand
TAGCTACTCCCCTTTCAGTCTGGATGATTAATAATCCAATCGCTTCAACGTTACTGATGTTGACACGGGAGTGTTCAAAAATCTGTGTCATTTGATTAAACTGATAAAAAACATGAATGACACATGACAAATCAATTCAACTTCGAAGATGCCGTTAAAGCGCTTCAATCAGGTAAAAAGCTAAACGGTAAAGATGGTGTACTTACATCACTTATCAAACAATTAACCGAGTCAGCGCTCCAGGCTGAGCTTGAACATCACCTCGCTAATGAGCAGGCGCCTAACCGTAAAAATGGCTTTAGCACGAAGACGATTAAGTCACCTGCTGGCAATTTTGAGCTAGAGACGCCTAGAGACCGCAGTGGTAGCTTTGAGCCTCAGCTCATCAAGAAGAACCAAACGACATTGAGTGACGAAATAGACTCAAAAATACTCTCCATGTTCAGTATGGGGATGAGCTATCGTGATATTAATAAGCACATTGAAGATATGTACGGCATGAACGTCGCCACTGGCACCATCAGTGCTGTGACCGATAAACTTATTTCCAGAGCTTAAAGCATGGCAACAGCGCCCTCTCGATAGTCACTACCCGATTGTGTGGCTTGATGCTATTCATTACAAAGTCAAAGAAGATGGCCGTTATATTAGTAAAGCCGTTTATACGTTATTAGGGCTAGATATTCATGGCAAAAAAGAAATACTTGGCTTGCATTTATCCGAAAATGAAGGCGCTAATTACTGGTTGTCGGTACTTACCGACTTAAATAATCGAGGCGTTAAAGACATACTAATTGCATGCGTTGATGGGCTAACAGGCTTTCCAGAAGCCATTGCAGCTATATTTCCCGAGACAGAAGTTCAATTATGTATTGTTCATCAAATACGAAATTCAATGAAGTATGTCGCGTCAAAGAATCAAAAAGCATTTATGGCCGACTTAAAGCCCGTTTATCGCGCATCAACAAAAGAAGCAGCAGAGATAGCACTTGATGAGCTGGAGGCTAAATGGGGGGACGCTTATCCGCTAGTGATCAACTCATGGCGTAATAAATGGCATAATTTATCAGCCTATTTCAAGTACCCTGAGCCTATACGTAGGGTCATATACACAACGAATGCGGTGGAAGCAGTCCATCGTCAGTTTAGGAAATTAACGAAAACAAAAGGCGCTTTTCCAAATGAAAATAGCTTGTTGAAGTTGCTTTATGCTGGCATATTAAATGCTACCGAGAAATGGACAATGCCCATACACAATTGGAGCCTTTGTTTATCTCAGTTGGCAATTTATTTTAAAGGGCGTTTAGATAACGTGCTCGATCTTTAAATTTTAAGCTGACACAGAATCTTGAACGCCCTCTACCAATAAACGCGATGACCATTGAGGTTCGTCTGCTATTTTTTCTGCCCACGGCATACCAACTAATACTATCGATACGCCCGCTTCATCATTAATATACTTTAATCTGTTAGCAATCTCGCGGCGTTTTTTACCTTGGTTATGCTCAATTAGCTCTTGAAACTCATCAATAATTATCAGCTCTGTGCCACACGTTTTTAGGCACTTTATTAATGATGTCGTTAACCGAGTACCATTTACTCGCAGTTTCCGCTCTGTACTACCTACTTGCCCTAAGTCTTTAAGAAGCTCGGCTAAAGTAGATTCTAGTGTCGGATTGCTAGGTATGCGGCTGACTAATACAGGGTGATTCATCACTCCATTAATAAATTGCGGTAAGTGACGTTCTTTATACTGTTTTATTAGTGCTGTTTTACCTGTGCCTGTATCGCCATTTAACAGCATGCAAGGCTTTTCACCTGTTAGCCCTTTACCAAGTCTTAATCTGTCAAAGTCATTAAATACCGTGCTTATTATTGGGTATTCAATAAATACATCGCGAAATTCATTAAGCTTTTCTTTTTGTTTGTCGGTCAGCATAATTAAAATCCATCTAAGTCTGAAATAAAGTCATCCCAGCTATCTGTTGGTTGCTCTTTAGGTGTAACCTTTTTGTGTTCTACTGGCTCGCTCTGAGCTATTGATTTCTGCGAGTCGCTACTAACATTTTGATGCTTAGCTAATGCTTTACCGCCTTTTACTTTTGAGTGTTTTGGCGCATTTTTTAACTCTTCAAACTCGTTTTGAATTTTATTATGAATAAACATACGCGCTTTTGCTAAGCCGACATTATCGATAGAGCCCGAAATAAAATCGCGATGAATACGTATATTTATTTTATGCTGATTCAAACTTAAATTTTGAGTGTAACCGTTTGGATCTATGCATGGCACTTTTATGTAATGCTCTAGCTTATCGAGGTAAACGTATATATAAGAAATATCATCGGGATTTAATTTAATTAAAACGTCTTGAGATACCTTATGGCTGAATTGCTTTCTATAATTGGCCAGCTCAGTACTGTCGTAGCTTAAGTTTTCTAGCCGTATCCCACCTTTACGAAGCACCCGATGATTTGAAATACTGAGCACAACATCCAGTTGTTGAAGATCATCATTACTCAGCACTGTTGGTGGTAACGTATTAAAGCCTTGATCCCATTGTTGGCTTGGTATGTACTTAAATCGGCTATCGGCATCTTGATGATAAACGTCTACTACCCATTTATGAAATAACTGCATAAAGGTAGTAAAGCGCATGATTGCATCTTTTTTGGGATTGTATTCATGCTTTTGTAAAATGTTAGAAAAAGTTTTACCAGGAACAGGGTCTAATAATTCAGTGTTAATTGTGCCGAACATACGTTCTACAAAGGGTTTTAACCAAGGCTTTGCGACAGGGTTATATTGAGTATTAATGCCTATTTCTTCAAAAGCTAGTTCAAGGCTGTTGCTCCAAAATTCAGCGCCATTATCAACAACGAGTGTTTCAATTTTACCAGCACACTTCCACTCATTTACCGTATCAGGGTATAGCTTTGCCACTTCACTTTTAGGTTTCATCGCATTTAGCATTGCTCGTCTTACTGCATCGTAGCTAGGTTCACTGAAGCTAAAGTAATAGCCCGCAATACAATGGCTATACACATCGACTAACATGGTGAGTGTTGGCCGTCCAAGTGGGATATTCAACTCATCATCTAATAAAATAAGATCAAGGGGTGTATGGTCAATTTCAACTTTTTCGAGTACTCGGGTAGGCCGCGTATGCCCTTCTACTTTATTAAAAGCAATATCAGCAAGGCGCTTACCATAACGAGCAATCATTACTTCGTATTGCGGTAAGTTATCTATTCTGTTTTTAAACGCTTTGTATGTTAAAGGCTTTAAATCACTGCCAACAACACTGTCGTTTTCAATAATAATTAAGTCTTTATAGAACTTGTAAGCCGAAGCCACTGATGGCTTTTCTTTTACTAAGTAACGCTCAAGTGCTTTTTCAAAAAACTTATCCGTTGCTGTATCGCGCGCTCTATTACCTTTTTTTTGGTGGCTTGGTATTAGCGCCATGATATTTTTATCCGCATTTGTATAAGCGCTATACCATCGTGCAGCTGTTCTCCAGCTAGGCTTTTTTTCTCCCTCAACTTCGGGCATTACTTTCAATAAAGGCTCAAGATTTTTTTGTGTCCAACCGCCTTGAATATTAGCCTCAAGCCATTGAATATATTTAAGCTTAGCAAATGTTGTATTTTTAATTTTTTCAGGAAGGGCTTGTAAGTCTTTGGCGTAATTTTGAGGTAGTTTGGTTTCTACTTTTGGTAATGGCTGGTTAAACTCATCATCAAACAAACCGTCATTAAACATTGTTAGACCAAATTGCTGTTTCTATTGATATTTCATTTGTAGTTAAGTCGGCAAATAACTGCCCTAGTGATAATAAGCGTAGCACAGTAGCAAGTAGCTCACCGGCAGTTACTTTTAAAAAGTTAACTAACTGGCCCACTTTAATAGAGCCGTATTGCTTAACAAGTTCTAACACCGATGCTTGCAGCTCTGTTAAAGACTGAAAACCAGAATAGCGATGTAAAAGCTTTAAGTTATTGAGTGTTGGGTATACACGGATTTGTTTATCAGTAACCAGTATTAAGTCGCGTCCATCTTGCTTAGCTATGGTTTGCTTTTCAATAAAACGTGCACGAAAGTCTTCGTCAGCAATTTTGCTTTGCGGTTTTACTTCTATAAATTTTTGCGTGCCGTCTGTGTGGGTAAGTAAAAAGTCAGGTGTGTAACGGCAAATACGGTTATCGAACTCATATTCGTAACCTAGTGGTTGTGCCTCAAATGCGGCTATTGATGGTGAAAATTCAAAATGGAAACAGGCATCAAACTCTAAAGAGGATTCAACTAAACAGGTAGATTTATTTTTTTGACTAGCAAATTTATGGAGGTTTTTTACACGGGAGTGTTTGAGTTTTCTTCTGTACATGTGAGTCAACCATCTAACCATTTGGTTAAATACTAGACTATGCCACCTTTATACTTCCAATTTATGCCATCTTTTAGTACAAATATGTCAACTTATACTTCAAACAACAACCAAATGAGGAATTTGGGTGGCAGTCTTACCAGCCACATCTCGGCACACACGTCACAAACTGTGGCTGCTCCCTTCCGGGCCTGACCAGGTTCGCCTGCTAGTGTTGCGAGAGGACCAATAAGACTACCATTGAGGGCCTTGGTTGGCGCGGGAGGGATTATCTCTACTTTTGCTGTGTTATTCAAGGGGAAACACAAAAAGAAAGTGCGATTGCATATTAAACATACAACCGCACTATTTTTTAAACGATTTAAGTAAGATTATTGATTATCTAACTCTTTTTTTACGTTACGTAGTACAGCTTTTATTTTTTTCATATTTTCAGGGCCCATGCGTAGCAGTTGTTTTTGTGCCGCTGGTAGGCGTTCCCATTCTGAGTAAGCATATTGATAAGTGACTGAATCACGTAACAGTGGCATATCCCCTTTTGGCTCTGGGGTATCCAATAATAGGTCTATCGCTTCTTCAAGTGTTTGATTAAATGCATCACCTTGATAGCCTATTTCTGTATATGCATCATTGATCAGTGGTTTGTACTCATCATATAAACGTACGATTTGCGCTGCGCTCATGCTAGTAAAGATTTTTACATAAGGGGTATAACGCTCATAGCTGTTTGGATCAATGGTAAGAATATCACCCTCTACCACACTAAAGCCTTCTTCTAACTTAATAACGGGAGTGTGTTTTTGCGCAATTTTACCTTTGGCAAGATTATCTATAAATACCACACCACGGCGAATAACATCGTCGTTTATAACCAAACTCATAGCGGCATCACTTAGGTATTCGTCTAACTTAGCAACAACGACAGGATCGCTTTCATCAAGAGTAGGTAGTGGCTCTACTTGCGGCTCAGGCTCTACTGGGCGTGGCGTTGGCACGGCTAAATCAGCAGGCTTTTCAGGATTAACAGATGGGGCATTAACAACCGGATCGTTCTCTGGTTTTAGCTCCATCATGGGGCGCTCTGCTACGTGTTGCTCAACTTCGGTTGCTGATTGTGACTCATCACTTGAGTTTAATAACACAAACGCTGCAGCAATAATGATAATAATTAAAATGATGCCTGCAAATAAAAGGTTATTATTCGGTGGACGTTTTTGAACATCTGACGCTGATGGTTGATCTGACATACGAACTCCATAAATATTAAAATGCGATAACAGTAAGAGTACCCTAAATGGATTTAATTCATAGCCTACACTAATAATTATTAACGTAGCTAAGGTATCCTTTGATTCTTCTAGCTTAAAGACTTACAGTTAATAAATAAAGTAAAGACGCTTAACCGCTTAATTGCAACGACGAAACTCAACTATGAAAATCAAGCAAATCGATAAAAACAAACCTAAAGTTGCTCTGTTACTGACCGGTGGTGGTGCACGTGCCGCTTACCAAGTTGGGGTTCTTAAAGCGCTCGCGCAAAGTATGCCGCGTACCGCCCCGCTACCATTTACTATTATTAATGGTACATCTGCCGGAGCGATCAATTCAGCCGCGCTAGCAAGCTATGCTTCATGCACCCATTTGGCGGTACGTAAACTGGAATCTGTTTGGAAAAACTTTTCTACGTCAATGGTATATAAAAGTGATTTTATCAGCGTGTTTGGCCATTTAATGCGTAACATGCTGACCAGTTTTCAATCTGAACATATTAATCATCCACCAGCGAGCTTGTTGAATAATCAGCCTTTACGTAATTTACTTAATGAAATTTTAGATTTAACTCGCATTGAGCGTAATTTACACCGTAATTATTTAGATGCGCTGTCAATCACCGCATCAAGCTATACCACGGGTGATTCTGTGGCGTTTTTTCAATCTAATACACAATCACCTTGGCGGCGCGCTAAACGCGAAGGCCAAGCGACCCGTATTAACGTTGAACATTTAATGGCGTCCAGTGCAATTCCTATGGTGTTTCCGAGCGTAAATGTATACAACCACTACTTTGGTGATGGCTCTATTCACCAATTGTCGCCACTGAGTCCATGTGTCCATTTAGGCGCTGAAAAAATATTTATTATTGGTGTTGATCAGCCCAAAGAAGCTCATCCGCCGGGTTATCTCCCTCACTTCCCAGGGTTATCCTCAATTGCGGGCCATTTGCTCGACAGTGTGTTTACCGACACCTTACAGTCAGATCTTGAGCGCCTTGAACGAATTAACCGAACTTTAGGTTTGTTACCTGGGCGTGATAAACACCAAGAATTAAAGCAAATACAAAGTTTTGTGATCAATCCATCAGAAAACTTTAATGCCATTGCCGCAAACTATTACAGTGATATGCCTTTAGCCATTAAAATATTACTGCGAATGATCGGGGTTAAAAAACGTTCTCAATCGAGTTTAACCAGTTACTTATTGTTTGAAAAACGCTATACCCAGCATTTGATTGAAATTGGTTATAAAGATGGTTTAGAGAAACTGCCGCAGATACGCGAATTTTTAGAGCTCGATTAACAGCGAACTATTCACTAATCCGTACCATCGAGTAAATAGCACTCTACCCGCTCTACTCGTCGAGGTTTACCTTGTAGTACAAGAATATCTCCGGCGAGTAAAATAGTGTGCAGCGATGGACTATCAATTTCACGGTCTTTGCGCCGTAATGCTCGCACTGATACTTTACGTTTTTCGAGATTTAATTCATTAATATTTTTAGCAACCGCAAAGGCGTTTTCTGGCAGTGCCATAACGTGTAAATACTCAAGCCGCTCGGCGTTATTTTCTTCACTATCAAATTGATCTCCGGCAAAAAAACCATGTAAAAATTGGTAACGGTTACGCCGCTCTTTGCTAACCCGCCTAACAATACGCGACATTGGTACGCCCGACATAGATAACACGTGCGACACTAACATTAAGCTCGCTTCCAGCGTTTCGGGCACCACCTCAGTCACGCCAAGCTCTTTGAGTGCTTCGAGATGACTATCATCGCGCATGCGTACCAGTATTTTCACGTCAGGAGCTATTTGCTTTATCGCATCGATCACGATTTGCGCATGTTCAAAATCGGTGAAAGTAATGATCACTAGTCGAGCTCGTTCGACTCCTGCTGATTTTAAAATATCTTTTTGTTTTACATGACCAAAAATAACGGGCTCTCCAGCTGCTTTGGCCTCTTGAACTAGTATTGGGTTACTTTCAACAGCAACGTACTCTATTGCTTCTGGCTTTAAAAACCGCGCAATAGTTTGCCCCACCCGAGAGAACCCACAGATAACTACATGGTTTTGATACAAAGTGCTACTGTTAGGCTGTTGCTGCCACTCACCGTTGGGATTTTTTAATACCCCAAGTTGTTTTAATAACCAAGGCGTCGATTCTATTAAATAAGGTGTTAAGCCCATCGACATGACTGCAATAGCGATTAAAAATGAGGCGTGATCTAAAGCTAATAATTGGTGTTTAGTAGCAAGCGCAATTAATACAAAACCAAACTCGCCCATTTGCCACAGCATGATGCCTGCTGCAATTGCATCTTGTTTTCGCTCGCCCATCAGTTGCGCTAAAAAAGTAATAACACCAATTTTTAATACTAGCATTAGCGCTAATGCAGCCACTATCCAATACCATACGCCAAACACGTATAAAATATCGAGCTGCATGCCGACAGTGACAAAAAATAGGCCCATTAAAATATCGCGAAATGGTCGAATATCGGCTTCTAACTGATGTCGGTACTGGCTTTCGCCGAGCATCATTCCTGCTAAAAATGCGCCCAGCGCCATCGATAAGCCAAATAAATACGTTAAGCCTGCGGCAAATAAGGCAACCACTAAAGTAGTCAAAACAAACAATTCATCGGTGCGCATTAATGCAACTTCGCTAAAGACTTTTGGCAATACCCACTTGCCTATCATCCATAACAACAAACATACAAACGCGCCTTTAGTTAAAGCGAAAGTCAGCGCCCAGGCAATGCCCTCAGTACCACTACTTTGGGCTAATAAGGGTAAAGTAATCAGTAACGGCACCACCGCAATATCTTGAAATAATAACATTCCGATAGCGAGCTGCCCTCGCCGCTGTTTAAGTTCGCCGGTTTCTTTAAGTAATTTAACCACCACCGCTGTTGATGACAGCGCCATTAATGTCGCGATAGTAAAACTACTCAGCACAGACAAATCCATCAGCAATAAAATCAGCATAAACACAATACTTGTAACTATTACTTGCAACGTGCCCAAGCCAAATACAATATTGCGCATTGCCATTAACCGGCCAACAGAAAACTCCAGCCCTAAACTAAACAATAAAAATACAATACCAAGCTCAGCCACAAAATGTATTTCATGACTTTGCGCCATCCAGCCAATACCATGACTACCCGCTAATAAGCCAGTAGCAAGGTAGGCGAGGATCGGCGGTAAGCCAATGCGCTTAAATAACCATACCAGCACCACCGCAGCCAGTAATAAGCCAAATATTTGAGCCAATACACTTTGCAAATAAACCTCCTATTTATATTGTTGCCATACCGTCAAAATTTTAGCTGCTTAAGAGTTAACTATAGCAACTATCTGTTTTTCAGCCAGTTTGGAATAGTGGCACAAAAATCGCTTAGGAAAGTAATAACAAACTCCTAGGGGGAGAAAACCATGGAAAATGTCCATATTTTGACGCAGCGCATCTCAGCACGTGGCGAGTTTCTGCCGTTTTCGGCAGAGCATTACCGTAATAATGAGCCCGCAGCTATCCATAGTTTGCTCGAGAAACTGCAAACAACGTTGAACATAGAAGAGCTACTAACGATTTATGCTGAACACGCAAAGCAACTTATTAATTTTTCAGGCTTGCAGTTTCAGTCGTCTCTTGGGGTGGCACAAATTGCTAATAGTGATAACAGCAAACCGCCGTATTCATTTAATTTAGACATAAATAATGAACATTTAGGGCAGCTTATCTATTTTTGCCAATATCCGCTTTCGGGCAATATTGAACAAAAGTTAGTTGGCTTACACTGCGCATTGGTTTACCCATTACGCAATGCATTAATGTATAGCCGCGTACTAAAACTAGCGACTAAAGACACCTTAACAGGGCTTAATAATCGTAGTCAGTTTGATGCTATTTTGACGCAAAAATTAGAGCGCTTTCGCCGCCATCATCGTCCATTTAGTTTAATGTTGTTAGATTTAGATAACTTTAAACAAGTTAATGATAGCTACGGTCATAAAATTGGCGATGACGTATTACAAGAGTTTGCCAACGTTTTATGCAGTAGTATTCGCGGCACAGATTCTGTATTTCGCTTTGGTGGCGATGAGTTTGCGGTATTAATTGATGATCCTGAATTTACCACAAATAAAGTGATTGCTCAGCGAGTGATGCAGTTAGTGGCGCAGTCAAGTTTAATGAAACAATATGAAGTCACCACCAGCATTGGATTTACCTTGGCAAACAGCAAAGATTGTGAGAATGAGATTTTTGCCCGCGCCGATAAAGGTTTATACAAGGCCAAAGCATCAGGGCGTAACTGCGCTAAAGCGTATTAATTAAAGGTAAGCCTAGTTCCCCCGCTAGGCCTTACTTTGATACTTATACTAACTTTTTGACTTGACCAATAACTTATAGCCTAATAGTGCTAAGCAAAAACCAAAAAAGAAACCACTAATTAGGTATAACAAAGCAGCCATGCTGGTCAGTGGTACAACAATGACCATTAATAATGGAATACTCACCCCAACAATAAAAAATAGTCCGCCTTTACCTAACCAGTACGCAATTAAAATAATCGCACACACCAAACCACCTGCAACCGAATACGCTAACGTTAATAGCGCCAGCTCAAACATTACCGTGGCAATGCCCGCTACAACGGCTGTAGCTATAAGCCCTAACGGCGCTTTATTGACTAGTGATAAACCAACGTGTGGCTGTGACGTTGTCATATTTTTATCTCCCAAAATATACCTTTTTCATCGGCGTGTTCTGCACTTATAAAATGCCCGACGACATAAACTAATTGCTCATTATAAAAAATTAGTGGCACATTAGCACGTAACCATGGCGCTACTTTGGCATCTTTAAACCAATGTTTAATGCTGTTGTGGCCCGGTTTTTTAAGCGGTTTAATACGCGCCTGTGGGCAATTAAACTGAACAGAAACGTGTTCATCAGGCAATGGCTTTCTAACTCCTATACCTGATAATTGTATGAGGGTACGACCATCTGAAAGTAACTGGTTTTGAGCAGTTAGTGATTGGCTGTCAGGAACGGTTGTTTCACGTACAAAATATAAAAAGTTTTGATGCCGGCGAACTTGCCCTTCGGTTAACTGAATAAGTAGCTGCGCATCAGCTTTTGCTGTTAAACCTTGTGTAAGTATTTGCTGAGTTTGTTGTTGTGATGGCATAAGCGTCGTAAACTGCCCAAGCCAACAACGCAAAACATTTGCTTGGCGCGCAGCGCTAAAATTTGCTAGCTGTAAACAACTTAACCCTTGCTGGATGTTTTGGCATTGGCTTAAATCTAACTGAGTGTATTCATCAAGTACATCTTGCTGCTGTTGAAGAAGCTTAACACTGCGTGCTGCGCTTTTCTCAAAGCCGGTAAATCGTTCACTTAATAGAGGTACTATTTGCTGACGAATAAAGTTGCGATCAAAGCGCTCATCTGTATTTGAATCATCGGTAATATGCTCAAGCTTAAACTCGGTAGCAAATTGTTCAATACTGTGTCGTGTGCTGTTCAGCAGTGGCCGTAAACATTCTCGCCCAGAACTCAAGGTGCGAGTTTGCCGCATAGATGCTAAGCCTTGTAATCCTGAGCCGCGTTTTAGCCTCAGTAAAAACGTTTCTAGTTGATCATTTAAGTGCTGCCCTAGCAAAATAATACTGCCGCTTGGGCTATGCTGATCAAGTGCCTGATACCGAGCATCGCGGGCGAGCTCTTCTAGACTCGTGCGTGATTTATTGGTGATTTTTACCTGAGCCGAGTAAAAAGGAACTTTTACTATTGCACATAGTTTTTCGCAAAAATGCTGCCAATCGTCGCCATACTGACTTAAACCATGATTAACATAAACTGCGCTTAATTGCAGTTGCGGTATTTCAGCTTTTAGCGCATTCATTATATGCAGTAATACCACCGAATCCACACCACCAGAGAGCGCTACCGTAAATGCGGTTTTGTGCTCATCGGTATAAGGCGTAATGGCATTTTTTACTTGTTGGTATAACGATGTTGTTTGCATGAGTAACCATCAACTTAAATTTAGTAGTGCTCCAAGCTCCAAAGCATTCTAAAACAAAAAAGCCGCAATAGCGGCTTTTTTTCATCAATTTGGTTGTTTTGTTTATCTTAACAATAACCAAACGACATTAAACGTTTATAGCGTTGATCAAGCATCTCATCCAGTGACAGAGCTTGTAAATCAGCTAAATCGCGCTTAAGTTGATTTTTCAGGTTACGCGCCATACCTTCGTAGTTACGGTGTGCGCCACCTAATGGCTCTTCAACTAAGCTGTTGATCAAATCAAGCTCTTTAACACGCTCAGCGGTTACACCCATCGCTTCTGCAGCAAGAGGGGCTTTATCAGCGCTCTTCCACAAAATTGATGCACAACCTTCTGGTGAAATCACCGAGTAAGTACTGTACTGCAACATGTTAACGCGATCACCTACACCAATGGCTAGAGCACCACCTGAGCCACCTTCACCAATAACCGTACAAATTGTTGGCACTTTTAATGCTGCCATCACTTTAAGGTTACGTGCGATTGCTTCAGATTGGCCTCGCTCTTCAGCGCCAACACCTGGGTATGCACCTGGGGTGTCGATAAAGGTCATAATTGGCATTTTAAAACGCTCTGCCATTTCCATTAAGCGTAATGCTTTACGGTAACCTTCAGGCTTTGGCATACCAAAGTTACGTTTAATTTTTTCAGCTGTGTCACGGCCTTTTTGTTGGCCAATAACCATCACTGGTTGACCTTCAAAGCGTGCAACACCGCCTAAAATTGCCGGATCATTCGCAAAAGTACGATCGCCAGCAAACTCGTCAAATTCCGTGAAAATACGCTCGATATAATCTCGAGTATAAGGACGCAACGGATGACGGGCTAACTGAGAAACCTGCCAAGCACCTAATTTAGAGAATATTTCCTCTTTCATTTTAGCGCTTTTCTCTTTTAATCGACTGACTTCCTCTTCTAACTCAAGGTCTAAATCGCCAGCGCGGCTTATATTTTGTAACTCTTCAATTTTTGCTTCTAACTCTGCGATTGGAAGCTCAAAATCAAGATAATTGAGGCTCATGCTCTAAACTACCTAATTAGTTAAATTCTAGTTCTACATCTTGCGCCGCCATTAACGATAACTTATGAATTAAGTCATCACTAGGCGTAACACACCATTCTGTCCCGAGGGTTAACTGTGCCAACGCATCTGGACGCTGATAGTAAACCTTAATCGGACAAGTACCAAACTTATAAGGTTCGAGTACTTTTTGTAATTTATCGAAGAAGTTGGCTTCGATTTGCACCATATTTAGCGTCATTTTAATCGCTTTAATACGTTTTTCGCGCGCTTGCGCGATGGTGCATATGTCTCTGGCGGTCATTGTAATACCACCGGAGAAGTTATCAAAGCTGACCTGTCCAGATATTACCAAGATATTGTTGATTTGCAGCATATCTTGGTACATTTCAAACTGTTCTGGGAATAAGCGTACATCAATACGGGCACTCTTGTCATCTAAAGTTACAAGCCCCCAACGATTTCCCTTTTTATTTACTAGTGTACGTGCAGCTATAACAAGGCCTGCAGCGGTTGATTGCACATCACGATTAGTTGGCTGTAAATCCACTAATTTACCACTGGTGTAATATTTCAGCTCTTTACGATACTGATTTATTGGGTGCCCGGTTAAATATAAGCCTAAGGTTTCTTTTTCCCCATCAAGCCATTGGTTATCAGTCAGTGGCGTGGCTTTTATAAATGCTTGCTCGACTTCATCCGGCTCTGTCGCTAATAAACCAAATAAATCAGTTTGCCCTAACGACTCTGCTTTATGATGCTGATCAGCCGCTTTCATCGCGTCTTTTAAGCTTGCCAATAACGTAGCACGCGCTGGTTGCGTTTTCTCGGGACCGAGTTGATCAAGCGCACCGGCGTAAATAAGTTTTTCGGTTACGCGTTTATTGATACGTTTTAAATCTACCCGCGCACAAAAATCGAATAGGTCTTTAAATGGCCCACCGTTACTTCGCGCTTCTAAAATTGCATCTACAGGCGCTTCACCCACGCCTTTGATAGCACCAATACCATAAACAATTTCACCCTTGAGGTTTACTGTAAACTTATAGGCACCAGCATTTACATCAGGCGGTAATAAAGTGAGCTTCATGTTCTCACATTCATCAACCAAGGTGACGATTTTTTCAGTGTTATCCATATCAGCCGACATCACCGCCGCCATAAATTCAGCAGGATAATGGGTTTTCATCCACAGCGTTTGGTACGATACTAACGCATAGGCTGCGGAGTGTGATTTATTGAAACCGTAGCCTGCGAACTTCTCTACCAAGTCGAAGATCTTAATCGCCAGTTCGCCGTCAATGCCGTTATTTCGCGCACCATCTTCAAATGTTGAACGCTGTTTTGCCATCTCTTCTGGCTTTTTCTTACCCATTGCACGACGTAACATATCGGCGCCACCTAAGGTGTAACCTGCCAGTACCTGAGCAATTTGCATTACTTGTTCTTGATACAAGATAATGCCGTAAGTCGGCTCCAAAATAGGCTTTAAGCTTTCGTGTTGATATTGTGCATCTGGATAAGAAATTTCTTCGCGACCAAGTTTTCGGTCGATGAAGTTATCTACCATGCCTGACTGTAATGGCCCGGGACGAAACAAGGCTACCAAGGCGATCATATCTTCAAAGCAATCGGGCTTTAAGCGCCTTACTAAGTCTTTCATACCCCGGGATTCAAGTTGGAATACCGCGGTAGTTTCTGCTCTTAATAGCAGCTCTATACTCTTTTTATCATTCAGTGGAATGGTGTTGATATCTATTGACTCTTTGCCCTCTCGGGTTAAGCGCTCATTAGTCATATCAACTGCCCATTGCAAAATGGTCAGGGTTCGTAGACCTAAGAAGTCAAACTTTACTAATCCGGCGGTCTCTACGTCATTTTTGTCAAACTGAGTAACCGGAAACTTACCTTCATCGTCACAATACAGGGCGGCAAAATCAGTAATTGTAGTCGGTGAAATAACCACACCACCGGCATGTTTACCAGCGTTACGTGTACAGCCTTCAAGGATGCGACACATATCGATTAAGTCTTTTACTTCTGTATCGCCATCGTAAGCTTCTTGCAGGCGTGGCTCAACATCAAACGCTTTTGCCAACGTCATGCCGGGATCGCCTGGGATCAGTTTTGATATACGGTCAACAAATCCGTACGGGTGGCCAAGTACTCGGCCAACATCACGTATTACCGCTTTTGCTGCCATAGTACCAAAAGTAATGATCTGTGATACCGCATCTCGTCCATACAGAGCCGATACGTGATCGATTACTTCATCGCGTCTATCCATACAGAAATCGACGTCGAAATCCGGCATTGATACACGTTCAGGGTTCAAGAAGCGCTCGAAAAGTAAATCAAATTCAAGCGGATCAAGATCGGTAATTTTCAGCGCGTACGCCACTAACGAACCCGCACCTGAACCACGTCCTGGACCAACTGGAATATTGTTATCTTTACTCCACTGGATGAACTCCATTACGATCAAGAAGTAACCAGGGAAACCCATTTGGTTAATTACATCGAGCTCGATTTGCAAACGCTCGTCGTATTCAACACGTTTTTCTGCTCGGTCAGCTGCATCAGGGAATAAAAACTGTAGGCGCTCTTCAAGACCGTCTCGGGATACTTTCACCAAGAAGTCTTCAATTTTTAATGAGCCGGTTGGATAATCTGGTAAGAAATACGTACCAAGCTGCACCGTCACATTACAGCGTTTGGCGATTTCCACACTGTTTTGCAGCGCTTCTGGGATATCACTAAACAGCTCAGCCATTTGTGCTGGGGTTTTTAAGTACTGCTCTTCAGAGAAGCGCTTTGGTCGGCGTTTATCATCAAGCGTATAGCCGTCAAATATTGCTACACGTATTTCGTGGGCCTCGAAGTTTTCAGGCTTCAAAAATACCACTTCGTTGGTAGCCACCACTGGCAATTGCTCAACGGTTGCAAGCTCAACCGCTAAGTGTAAATAGTCTTCTTCTTGTGTACGCTTAGTACGTATCAACTCAATATAGTAGTTATCACTAAAATGCTGTTTATAAAAACTAACCACCGACTCAACTGTCGCTGGGTTGCCTTTTAATAGCGCTTTACCTAAATCGCCATCTTTGGCACCAGAGAGTAAAATAAGCCCTTCTTTGTGCTCAACTAACCAATCTCGTTCAATAACAGGGCGATGAAATAAATGCCCACGTTGATACGCTTTAGAGATTAAAAGGGTAAGATTTTTATAACCGACATTATCTTTAGCTAAAATAACTAACCGACAAGGCCCTTCTGGAAACTCTGGGCTGTGTAACCAAAAATCAGCACCAACAATTGGTTTAATGCCCGCATTATGAGCGGTGTCATAAAAGCGCACTAGACCACATAAGTTCATTTGGTCGGTAATGGCCAATGCCGGTAATTGTAATTCCTGCGCTTTGGCGACAATCGGTTTAGTTTTCGCTAAACCATCGACCATTGAAAAGTCTGAATGTACCCGTAAATGCACAAAATCTGGAGCTGCCATTACTTCTCCTGCATCGCCAGTACACGTTGTACTGGTTTAAAGCTTTTACGATGTTCACTAATGGCGCCGTACTGCTCAAGAGCAGCAAAATGTGCCTTGGTTGGGTAGCCTTTATGACCTGCAAAACCATATTCTGGATAGCGTTTATCAAGCTCAATCATTTCATCATCACGGGCAACTTTAGCAATAATGGATGCTGCTGAGATCTCTGCCACTAGACTGTCGCCTTTTATTACGGCTTGTGCCGGCATACTGAGCGCAGGTAGGCGATTGCCATCGACAAATACAAACTCAGGGGTGGTACTTAAGCCTTCAACCGCACGAGTCATTGCCAGCATAGTGGCATGGAGAATATTTAACTCGTCGATTTCTGTGGGGCTACATCGGCCAATGGACCAACACAGCGCTTTTTCTTTGATCTCAATTGCCAGTGCTTGGCGTTTTTTATCGGTTAACTTTTTTGAATCCGCAAGACCAGCTATCGGTTTAGCTGGATCGAGGATCACCGCAGCGGTCACTACATCGCCAACTAATGGCCCACGGCCGACTTCGTCAACGCCAGCGATAAAGCTGAGGTTAGGTCGTTCAATTTGCATCTATAATCTCCGCAACAGCAGTGGCTGCTTGCTCACTAGCATTTAAGCGTATTTGCTGGTGAATGGCTAAAAAACGCGCTTTTAACTCGCGATTATCACTATTTAGCATTGGTTCAAGGGCGTTCGTTAGGTTTTCAACGCTGCAATCATGCTGCATAAATTCAGGCACTAGCTCTTCGTCAGCTAATAAGTTTGGTAACGAAAAGTATTTAATATTAAAAGTGAATAAACTTTTAAAAATCCAATAACTTAGGGCTTTTATTTTATAGCCAACCACCATAGGTTTTTTATAAAGCATCCCTTCCAGGGTCGCGGTACCTGATGCAATTAAAATCACATCTGCCGCTTGCATTGCAAGGTTCGATTGCCCATCCAACAACTGAATATTTAGTTGTGGCGCTGTAGCTGCCAAAATAGCACTAAATTGTGCTTTGCGTTGCTCATTTACTAATGGCACCACTATTTTTAAATCAGGATTTTTAGCTTGTAGCCCGGCCGCTGTTTTAAGGTAAGTTTCACTAAGCAACCCTACTTCTGAGCCTCGACTACCTGGCAATAATGCCAGTACTTTATCATCAAGGCTTAAACCCAATTGTTGACGCGCTGCGCTGTCGTCATGCTCAAGGGCAATATCATCAGCCAGTGTATGGCCAACAAAAGTACATGGCACATTATGTTTATCGTAAAATGCTTTTTCAAACGGTAATAAAGCCAGCACCATATTGGTTGCAGCGCTGATTTTGTGAATACGTTTTTCTCGCCATGCCCACACTGATGGACTTACATATTGAATCGTTTTAATACCAGCATCTTTTAACGGCTTTTCAACCCGTAAATTAAAGTCAGGTGCATCAATACCTATATAAACGTCTGGCGGGTTATCAATAAAGTGTTGGACTAGTTGCTTGCGAATTTTTAATAACCGCGGTAATCGGCCTAGCACTTCCACTAAGCCCATTACAGCTAACTCTTCCATATCAAATAAGCTACTACAGCCTTGCGCCTGCATTTTCGGCCCTGCAATACCTTCAAAAATGGCATCAGGGTAGCGCTGTTTCAATGCTTTAATTAGGCCTTCACCTAAAATATCACCAGAGAGCTCTCCAACTACAATCGCTATACGTAGTGGCTGTTTATCTTTATTCATGGCTGTTTTTTATTCACAAGTCAACAAGACGGTCATAGGCAGTAGTCTAGCTTGTTTTACTGCGCGATTAAATGACACACCCTGAATAAATTAGAGAAACCTTCAGCAACGTACCTTTACTGATACAACCAGAACTATTTGCCTGTTTTTCAAACATATATTGGTAAATAGTTAAGCTCTGTGTTTCACTAACTAAAGCTGATTAAAAAGCGTCGCATTAATCATAATGGGGTAATATTTATCCATGTTGTGATTGACAATAATTAACCAAAAGAGAATAATGCATGAGGTTTCAATAATTACTGAAACTTCATTAACTAACTTTTGCTTACTTTATTTGTTTTGTGACTCGCCCGCACATACAAGGAGCTATAAAAAATGATAGATGAAACCTTTGTGGATCTATCGCGATTACAGTTTGCTGTCACCGCCCTGTTTCACTTTTTATTTGTACCACTGACTCTAGGTATGACCTGGATTTTAGTGATCATGGAGTCGGTTTATGTAATGACCGGCCGAGAAATCTACCGTGATATGACCAAGTTTTGGGGTAAACTATTTGGCATTAACTTCGCCATTGGTGTAGCCACAGGCCTTACCATGGAGTTTGAATTTGGTACTAACTGGTCTTATTACTCTCATTATGTGGGTGATGTATTTGGCGCTCCCCTTGCTATAGAAGGGTTAATGGCATTCTTTTTAGAATCGACCTTTGTGGGTATGTTCTTTTTAGGCTGGGAGCGGCTCAGTAAACGCCAGCATTTAGGTGCAACCTTTTTAATGGCTATTGGTACTAATATGTCTGCGCTGTGGATATTAGTCGCTAATGGTTGGATGCAAAACCCTGTCGGTGCTGAATTTAACTATCAAACTATGCGCATGGAAATGACGAGTTTTGCCGAGCTTGTGTTTAACCCTGTCGCACAAGTTAAGTTTATTCATACTGTGTCTGCGGGCTATGTTGCCGCATCCATGTTCGTATTGGGGATCAGTAGTTGGTATATCCTTAAGGGCCGTGATCTCGCTTTTGCAAAACGCTCTTTTTCAGTCGCCAGCGGCTTTGGTTTAGCCTCAGTATTGTGTGTTATTTTACTTGGCGATGAATCAGGCTATGAAGTCGGTGAAGTACAAAAAGTAAAACTGGCAACCATTGAAGCTGAATGGCACACCGAGGAAGCACCCGCTGCGTTTACGTTAGTTGGGATCCCTGATTCCGATAAACAAGTGACCCATGCTGCCGTTAAAATCCCGTATGCACTAGGCTTAATAGCGACCCGCTCGCTAGATGAGCAAGTCATCGGCATTAATGATTTAGAAAAACAACACGAAGTGCGTATTCGTAACGGTATGATCGCTTATAAATACCTTGAAAAACTGCGCGATGGTGATGAATCTGCTGAAAACATTGCTAAGTTTGACGCGTTAAAAGACGACTTAGGTTACGGCTTATTGTTAAAGCGTTATACACCAAATGTAGTGGATGCAACTGAAGCACAAATTCAGCAAGCCGTTAAAGATTCGTTCCCTCAAGTAGGCCCGATGTTTTGGTCATTTAGGATCATGGTTGGCTGTGGTGTGATTATGCTGGGCGTATTTGTATTGTCTTTTTATTACAATGCACATCGTGTGATTGAACAGAAACGTTGGTTATTGTGGGCTGCGGTGTGGAGTATTCCTCTACCTTGGATAGCAATCGAGTTTGGCTGGATAGTTGCAGAGTATGGCCGTCAGCCGTGGGCAATCTCTGAAATACTGCCGACCTTTTTAGCGACCTCGTCACTGACTGTCAATGATATTTTAATAAGCTTAACCGGCTTTATCGTATTCTACACCGGCCTTGCTATTGTCGAGGGCTGGCTGATGCTGCGATTTGTAAAAATAGGACCAAGTTCATTGCACACTGGTAAATATCACTTTGAACATTTAGATGACCATACTAATGGCGACCAAATAACTGACGAGCAAGGAGCAAAATCATGATTTTCGATTATGAAACGTTAAAGTTACTTTGGTGGGTTATCATCGGCGTATTGTTAATTGGTTTTGCAATCACCGATGGTATGGACATGGGCGTGGCTATGCTTATCAAGTTAGTTGGTAAAACCGACAGTGAACGCCGTGTGGTGATCAATACGGTAGGTCCACACTGGGATGGTAACCAAGTATGGTTTATCACCGCAGGTGGTGCCTTATTTGCAGCGTGGCCGATGGTTTATGCGGCTGCATTTTCGGGCTTTTACTTTGCTATGATGTTGGTATTGTTTGCCTTATTTTTTAGACCTTTGGGTTTTGACTATCGCAGCAAAATTGACTCTCCACGCTGGCGTAACAATTGGGATTGGGGCTTATTTGCTGGCAGTGCCATTCCTGCTCTGGTATTTGGCGTGGCCTTTGGCAATCTGTTTTTAGGTGTGCCATTTAGTATTGATGAATACCTTAGAACCAGCTACCAAGGATCTTTCTTTGCATTATTAAATCCATTTGCCTTATTAGCCGGCTTGATCAGCGTAACTATGTTACTTGCCCATGGCGGTATGTGGTTACAGCTGCGTACAGACAGTGATGTTGCTCGTCGCTCAGCGCAATATGGTCGTTATGCACTGTTAGCATTCATCGTGTTATTTGCTGTTGCAGGTATTTGGATTGCTAATCTTGATGGTTACCAAATAATCTCGATGGGTGATACGCAAGGCTTTGCAAACCCACTAGATAAAACAGTAACCACCTCTGCAGGTGCTTGGTTAAACAATTATCAACAAATGCCTTTAACTATGCTGTTCCCTGCGGTCGCTTTTTTAATGGCTGCATTAGCGTGGATATGTTCAAAAATTAATAGACCGGGGCTGGCATTAATAGCAACAAGCTTAATGCTTGGCGGTGTGATCATGACGGCTGGAATGTCTTTATTCCCATTTATTATGCCATCAAGTAATCACCCTGATATTAGTTTAACAATATGGGATGCGGTTTCTAGCCATAGAACATTGAATGTAATGTTTATTGCAGTAAGTATTTTTGTGCCACTTATTTTACTTTACACCACATGGTGTTATGTGAAAATGTGGCGCAAAGTAACCGTAGAAGAAATTGAAAATAACAGCCATGGCAGTTACTAAGGAGATTTGATCTATGTGGTATTTTGCTTGGATACTCGGTGTTTTATTAGCCTGTACGTTAGGTGTGATCAACGTTATGTGGTACGAATTTGGCCAGAACAAAGACAGTATCGCTGACGACGAACAAGAATTACACGATAGGCTTAATCGCCAAAATGACGACTAACCCCCGACCAAATCGCGCGCAGCAAACTACGCTGCGCGCGTTTTTAAAAACGCATTCCAATCACGCTGGCAGTCTTTTAAAAATCAGTATTGCGCTAGGAACATTTAACGCATTATTGATGATTGCCAGTGCTTATTTAGTGGCACGATCAATTCATTTAGTGATGTTTGAACACGCCAATTTAGCCACTATTACCCCTTTACTTTGGCCATTAGCAGCATTGATTTTAGGGCGCGGAATATTGCTTGGATTTTCGCAGCGCATAAGTGCCCAAGCCGCACTTAAAATTAAAACTGCTATGCGCCATACTTTACTCGAGAAACTCACCTTACTTGGGCCAAGTTATATTGAACAACAAGGTCATGGCGCGACTTTAAACACCCTACATAATGGTGTTGAAGCACTGCACGATTATTATGCTAATTATTTACCGAGCGTGGCTTACAGTGCGCTTATTCCTTTGGCTATCCTGATGGTGATTTTTCCTACCGATTGGAAAGCTGGGTTGATTTTTTTATTCACCGCCCCTCTAATTCCGTTTTTTATGATTTTGGTTGGCCACAAAGCAGAACAACTGAATCAACAACGTTGGCAACAACTAGCTGTGTTAGGTAATTACTTTTTTGACCGCTTACAAGGCTTAACCCAACTAAAGTTATTTAATGCGACTACGCGCGAACTAAAGCAAATTGCCAAAATTTCCGATGACTTTCGCCATGCGACTTTAAACGTATTAAAAATCGCATTTTTATCATCTTTCGCACTCGAATTTTTAGCGACCATTAGTGTCGCGTTAGTAGCGGTGATAATCGGTTTTCGGTTGTTTTTTGGTACCTTAGATTTTTCGACCGGCTTTGTTGTACTGTTACTTGCTCCGGAGTTTTATTTACCGCTGCGCCAACTCGGCAGCCATTACCATGCCCGATTAGAAGGGATTAGTGCCGCCGCTGATATGCTAAAAATATTGAATGAGCCACTCCCTGCTAAGGATCTTGAGAACATACAACCAAATACTCAAAATAGCTTAAACTTACCAAGTATCGAACAACTCAATATTGATAATTTAAATTTTCATTACCCACAAAGTAATGAAGGCGTTAACAATATAAACCTAACATTTGCAGGCACAGGCCTGTATGCCATCGTTGGTCAAAGTGGTGCTGGTAAAAGCACCTTACTCGATTGTTTATTAGGGTTTCATCCTCAGGTGATCGGTGCTGTTACGGTAAATCAACAACAATTAGCCGCATCACACATTAAGCAATGGCAGCAACATATTGCCTGGATCCCACAACAACCTACTTTATTGTTTAACAGTATCAAAGCTAACTTACTATTGGCCAAACCGGATGCCACACTCACGCAGCTAGAAACTGCAGCAGAGCAAGCTGGTGCACTTGAGTTTATCAATCAATTACCAGAGGGCTTTGACACTCAAATTGGTGAACAAGGCGAAGGACTCTCAGGCGGGCAAAAGCAGCGGATCGCTTTAGCTCGGGCATTTTTAAAACAAGCGCCAATTTTGATCCTTGATGAGCCAACCGCACACCTCGATAGCCAAACTGAGCAACAGGTGCAAGCGGCTATCAATCATTATGCACAGCAACATCTCGTTGTGGTGATAGCCCATCGCTTAAATACCATTGCACAAGCTAAACAAGTTATTGTAATGAAAGATGGTGCTGTTATTGAGCAAGGTAGCTTTAAAACCCTCATCGATAACCAAGGCGCGCTGTTTGATTTAGTGCATGCAAGGAGTAAACAGCATGACTAATTTTTTACGTTTATTAAAACTGTGTAGACCGCACCTAGGTGCAATGCTGTTAGGGGCATTTTTAGCAACCTTAACAGGACTGGCAAACGTTGGCTTATTGGCTATTTCTGGTTGGTTTTTAGCCGCCATGGCTGCAGCTGGCTTGGCTGGCACGCAAATGAATTACTTCACACCAGCCGGCACAATTAGATTTTTGGCAATCGTAAGAACCGCCTCTCGTTACGGCGAGCGATTGGTAACCCACAACGCCACCTTTTTATTATTAAGTGAAATTCGTGTCAGTGTTTTTAACACGCTAAGCCAGCTAAGCAATGTTGATTTAGCCATGAGCCGCAGCGCCGATCTATTTAACCGCATGCAAAATGACGTTGAAGCGCTCGATAAATTTTACTTAAACGTATTATTACCGATGATTGTTGCGCTAATCAGCGTGCCAATTGTGGTTGCAATTATGGCAGCCTACAACAGTAATGTAGCGTTACTATGCTTTACTGCACTCTTAATAGTAGGCGTTGCCCTGCCGATCATACTGAGTAAACAACTTCAGCAAACTGCCGACCTCGAAACTCACTATTCGGCGACTTTACGTGCTGAATTATCAGATACCCTAAGTGGCTTACGAGAGTTGGCTATCTATCAAGCCACCGAGCAACAAATTGAGCAATGTCGGGCAGCCAGTGAACGCTATAATCGGCAACTATTTGTTCGCCATAGCGCCGAAGCACATAGTAATGGCATATCACTATTAATAGTACAACTGAGTATGCTCGGTGCCATTGTGATAATTGCACCGCTAGTTTACAGCGGAGCTATGGCCAATGTTGAACTGGCAATGCTTAGTTTATTTGTGCTTGCTAGTTTTGAAACGGTGCTAACGCTACCAAATGCGTTTATTCAATTGCCCGTAGCGCTAAGCGCTGCAAAGCGTATTTTTGATTTAGAAGATAAACTGCGCCCTGAAACTACAAGCGTTCAGGAGTCGTTATCAGTGCAACCTTTAGGGCTTGAATTTAAAGATCTTAGTTATTGTTACCACAGTGATACTTTTGCGCTTAACAACTTAAGTTTTGCGATTGAGCCACTGCAAAAAGTCGCGATTGTGGGGCAAAGCGGCAGTGGGAAAAGTACGCTGGTTAATTTACTCAGTGGTTTATGGCCACAGCAAAATGGTGAAATAAACCTGAACTCAGCAGACAAAACCATAGCAATTAACACGATCAGTCAACAAAATCGCTGCGAACTGATTAACATAGTCGCACAACAACATCATATTTTTGATGGCACCATTGCTGAAAACTTACGCTATGCGGCGCCCTCAGCAACTAAACAACAAATGCGCACAGCCTGTCAACAAGCACAGTTAGGTGATTGGCTTAGCGAGTTAAAACTAGGATTAGACACCCGCTTAGGCACAGGTGGCAGAAGTTTGTCGCGTGGGCAATCGCGGCGTTTAGCGTTAGCGCAAGCCTTACTCAGAGCACCGGCTATTTTAGTGCTTGATGAGCCAACCGAAGGCCTCGACAATCAATCGAAGCATCAAGTTATGGATGCGATATTAACCAGCATGGGGCACTGTACTGTGATCAGCATAACTCACGACCCTGCCTTACTTGCCAATATGGATAACGTAATTTGGTTAGAGCAAGGGCAAATAAAAGCGATTGCAACGCATCAGCAACTATTAGCAGAGCAACCTGAGTACGTGAACTTGATCACACGCTTTTAATCAATTACTTCAACGGTTACGTTAATAACGCCCGAGCTTGGCTCTGCGAGTTGCTCAAACGCATGCTTTGTTAAATCGATGATACGGCCGCGAATAAAAGGACCGCGATCATTCACTCTAACGACCACTGAACGGTTATTTGCTGTGTTTGTGACTTTAACTTTGCTGTTAAAAGGGAGCTGTTTGTGCGCCGCAGTCATGGCTTGTTGGTCAAACTTTTCACCACTAGCGGTCAGCCGACCATGGTATTTATCGGCATAAAAGCTAGCATTTCCCTGCTCACGAATACCTGTGCTTGTTGCAGAATAGTTTGTCTGCGAGCTACTACAGCCAGCTAAAATAGCCAGTGATAAGCTAATTAAAAGTGCTTTAATCAAAATTCAACGCTCCCTTAGAATGCATGAAGGTAGCAGGTATCAACTGAGCTGCAACTGAATTAAAG
>NZ_VXCS01000040.1:0-26006 GCF_052850545.1 Pseudoalteromonas sp. 1181_04 | reverse complement strand
CCTTATAAGTGAATGCAAACTCGCAAACATTGACAATGCTGTGCACTCTTGCCACTGTTATACAAAGCAATAATTAAGGAGTGTTAATTGTGTCTAATTGGGTTGAAGCGAGTGTTAAAGATATTGTTTGGTGGACTGATACGTTATTTAGTTTAATTGTGAATGCCGATGTGGAGCCGTTTAAAGCAGGGCAGTTTACTAAGCTTTCTATGATGATGGATGAAAAACGTATTGCACGAGCGTATTCTTACGTAAATGCACCAAGCTCTCCCGATTTAGAGTTTTACCTAATTAATGTAGTCGATGGCTTATTATCACAACAATTAGCCAAGCTTAAACCTGGCGATACAGTGATGATTGAAAGCCGCGCCAGTGGATTTTTTACTATTGATGAAATTCCCGCTAGTGAACAGTTGTTTATGCTTAGTACCGGCACCGCAATTGGGCCGTTTTTATCCATTTTAGAGCAGCCTGATGTGTGGCAGCAGTTTAAGCATATTACCTTAGTGCATGGTGTGCGCTTGAATACAGATTTAAGTTATCAAGCAAAAATCGCGCAGTTGCAGCAGCAGTATCCGCAATTGAGTTATCTGCCCGTAGTGAGTCGCGAGCAGGCAATTGTCGGCTTAGATGGGCGCATTACTGATCGAATCGCCGATGGCACTCTATTTAAGCATTGTGACAGTGTAGTTAGCCCGCAAAATAGTCAATTTATGATCTGCGGTAATCCGCAAATGGTTAAAGACACCAGCGCATTATTAACCGCACAAGGCTACACTCGCAATCGTCGTCGGGAGCCTGGGCAAATCACCGTTGAGCAGTATTGGTAAAAAGCTATCGCGATCCGGTAAATTTTGTTATTTTAGAGTTTCTTAAATTACTCAGGAACAGTATGAAACCGTTATTTTTTTTAGTAAGTTTGTTACTTGCGTGGCAATTATTAGCAACTGCAGCTGAAGTAGTTGAACCACCGACTAAAACTGAAACAAAAGCAGCTGAATTACCTGCTGCAGTAAAAACGACTGACACTAGCGCTGGTGAAGAAAAGTCAGTGCAGAGTAAAGCCCCAGCTAAATCAACTGAGGTTGAATTACAAGATAGCCCTGCGGTGATCACTTTAACCCCGCAAAATGAGCAATCAGCTGAACCTGTAAATGTTGAACCAACACAGCCAATTAAAACAGACACCAGCAAACCAAGCGAGCCTGAAGTTGATACCAGTAAGGTACTTGGCACCGAAGCGGCAAAACCTGCTGAGCTTCCTAAAACGCAACAAGAAAAACAGCTTGCAGTCGCACAAGCAGAGCAAGCGGTGATCCAAGCTAAAGAAGCGCTAACACTCAAGCAACAAGTTAAAGCCAAACAGTCACGCGAATCGTTAGCCGTTATCGAGCAATTAATTAAGGCGTACAACGCCAGAAATATCGACGCATTTATTAGTATGTATGATGAAAATGTAGAGTTTTATGCCTTTCCAAATGAGTTACTGTTTAAGGGCAAAGAAAAACTGATTGCCCGTTACGGGATAATGTTTAAAAAATTAAAGTGTATAAAATCATCCCCAATTAAACGCATTGTACACGGTAATATCGTTATCGATCATGAACTGTCAGAAACCTGTTCAACAGATCCAAATGTAGTTGATAAGCGCGGGGAGTTAATCTCTAGCTATCAAGTTGAAAACGGCAAAATAACTAAAGTGCTCTTTTTTAGATAGAGCATTAATAGGCAGATTATATAGGCAAATAAAGGGGCCGCGACGAGTATGGACATTAGTGATGATAAAAAAATTAAGTTACTTTATCGTGTAGAGCCTGGCTGTTTAGGACCAACAGGTGCGCAAACAATTGAACGCTTTTGCGATTATGCTAATCAGCAATTGGTTGCCCCTTATTTTGCTTTGTACCACTTTACCCCGCGGTTTGATAAAACTAAAGCCGAGCGCGAATACAGTATTAATGCTCGGCTGTTATCTGATCAGCATGCGCAGGCATATCTAGCGCACTTTAAAACCAACAAAGATGAGTTTGAGGAGCAACTCGATGAACTACTCACTCAAGCAATAGAAAGCTTCTTAGAACGCTAATCATTGTCGCCAGATACAATCGCATTAAAGCTGCTATTGTCGTGCAAACTGGCAAATGCACTTTCATGCAATAGCTCATTACGTAAGTTTGGTGAATACTCCAACGACATTTTAATATCGGCCAACGCATCAGCGTGTTTATGCGTCAACGCATAGGCACATGCACGTTGCCAATAAGCGTAGCCGTAGTCACTGTCTATATCTAAGGCTTGGTTACACAACTCTATCGCCTGAGCTGTTTCATTAAGCTCTAGTAATGCATCTGCTTTATAAGCGATAGCTTCAACATCTTCGGGTTTACGTTTTAAAATCTCATCAAATATTTCGATCTTATTGGCTATATCGCTTTCTAAATTTGCACGCATCCATAAAGAGTGGACTTCATTGGTAACAGATATTTTTTGTTGGTTACTTAAGATTTCTTCAGAGCGCTCGCGTAGCTTTTCTTCAAATGTATTCAAACGTGCTTCGTATTCATTGGTGATCACGCTGACACGGGTATTTACAATATCTTCTACTTTGTTTTTTACATCACGTAACGAGTTCCAACCAACCAGTACCAAAATAGAGGCTGTGGCAGTGATGATAAAAAATACATTATTAATTGTATCTGTGGTGTAAGTCAGTGCGCGATCAGCGGTATCAAGCTGAGCATGAGTGACTTGTTTGGTAACGTCTTCACGTAGTTTTTGCTGATCTTGGCGTACTGCTTTAAGTTCATCAAGAATATAGCGTTCCATCAAGGGTCTGTACATCGGCTCTTGGAGTTTTTTGAGTGCCTGTTTTTGCTGTTGCAGGTTGGGTACAGCGCGAGACTCTTGTGCCTGTGCCTGTGCCTGAGCTGCCACTAAAGTGGCAAAAAGAAGTAAAATTGATACAAAATAATGACGCATACTACTGCCTAGTCGATAAATTAAAGTGCTAAGTAAATTACTGAAACTGTAACATGACTACCTATTAGTAACTAGGGTGGGTTGATCTTTCGAGGTTGTTTTTACTGCTGTGTGCTTGGTAATCGCTGCATTGCTGTAATGGAAGAAAATGAAGCCATTAAAAACAGGCAAAAAAAACCAGCTCTAAGAAGAGCTGGTAAAACTGCTTAAACAACATAAAGTCGTCAGGGATATCAACAGGAGTGAGTGTTTATAATAACCAAACATATCTGAACAACGTCTTAATATTTAAAGCATTATAATTGTTGAAGTAGGATTTAATTTCATCAACTAAACTAAATTGATGACCATAGTTTGGGGAAGGTGTATTCAATGCGGCAACAGCTTGTGCAATTACTTTATAAAGTGTCTACTTCATCAGCGTTAGATGATGGCTATATAGAGCTTGCAGAACAATTAATTGTAAATGCCATTATTGATGGCTTAAATAATACGCGTGCTAGCATCTGGTTATTTAATAAAGATAATACCGAGTGTCATTGTCAGTTACTGTTTGACCGCGCGAACAACAATGTAAACCAAAGCCTCATATTATCACGTGAGAACTATCCGGCTTATTTTTCTGCGTTAGATACTCAGCGCGTGATCATTGCTAATAATGCGCATACTGATCCCGCTACCTTTGAATTTTCAGAGCATTATTTAACGCCTTTAGGAATAAAATCAATGTTGGATGCACCGATCCGATTCAAAGGAGAAATGATCGGTATTTTTTGTTGTGAACATACTGGCAGTTTTAGGCAATGGGAGGATGATGAATGCACTTTTTTGAGTGGACTTGCTGATCTTTATGGCCGCGCATTGTCGGCGCAAGAAAGTCGTTTAGTTAAGCAACAATTAGAAGTTGCCAATCATCGCCTAGAAGAGCGGGTGATTGAGCGAACGAATACCTTACAAAAAACATTGGAAGAGTTAACCGGTACCCAAGAAAAGCTAATTGAAGCGGAAAAAATGGCCGCATTAGGAAACCTAGTGGCAGGTGTTGCCCATGAAGTAAACACACCAATAGGTATGCCGTTACCGCCAATAGTTCGGCAACAGATAATCTTAAACAACTAACTCAACAGCTAAATGACAACACATTATCGAAAAGCAATTTGCAAAAATTTGTCGCGCATATTAATGAGTGTTTAATCATTGCCAGTAGTAATCTTGATAGAGCCGCAGCATTGATCTGTAATTTTAAACAAACAGCGGTCGATCAATCTTCTCTTGATATTAGCACCGTGAAGTTAAATGACTACTTAGCTAATACAATACATAGTCTCACCCCATTAACCCGCAGCCACAAAGTAACCACCACAATTGAGTGCGACAAAGCATTAACGCTTATCACAGTGTCGGGGGCTTTAAGCCAAATTATTATGAACTTGGTTAGTAACAGCTGTGTGCATGGCTTTAAAGATCGCGAAGATAATCATATCAATATAGCCGTTCGCCTAGATACCCAGCAACACACTTACACATTACGCTATAGCGATAACGGCCACGGTATGAGCAAGGACGTATTACAAAGTGTGTTTGAACCCTTTTTTACCACCACTCGTGGCAATGGCGGCAGCGGTTTAGGTATGGCGATTGTTTATAACCTTGCCACCCAAGCTCTTCAGGGCGATGTAAAAATACATAGTCAGCCAGAGCAAGGTATTACCGTCACTTTTACTTTTCCACTGAGCCTGAGCTAGCTATATTTGATAAAACTCAGAGTTTTAGCATGATACTCAAACAATTTGCTCGTAAAGAATACGGTCATTGTTGAGTAAATATTCTGGTGACAGGGTAACTTAAACCGCTACTGCCTGAGGACCAGCTTAAAGGTGAGTTGTTTACTTAGCTGTAGCTAACAAGCTAGCGCTGACTGGATACCTTAACTCCCTCTGTTTTTACTTAGGGACGAGGTTATCAATCTCGCGCCTAATTAAGTGGCAACCATCACGAGCAGTCTTTTGGTGGTAAAGGGCGAGATAAAACGTAATATGCGCTGCCACCGATAAAAAGCGCGACAACAGTTGCCAGTAATAAAGAAGGTTGCGCGCTTAGGTAAAATAATCCATACCCAACAGCCATACCTAAACTGGCCATTACTTTTGCCGACTTAGAAATAGCGCCATGGGCTTGCCAATTGATTAGTGTTTTACCAAAGCGAGGGTGATTAATTAACCAAGATTCAAAGCGCTTTGATGAACGGCTAAAACAAAAAACAGCACCAATAAGAAATACTGTTGTTGGCATTATCGGCAAAAAAGCACCGACAATCCCCATTACGGTTAACACGAAGCCACTTAATAAATAAGTCACTTGCTTAAATTTACTAATAACTAACATCGAGTTTTTCTTACCTGTACGCTTCATACTTTATCGCTTAATTTTAATGCACTTGCAGCTCACGTTTTACTTAAACAAATACACAATCAACAGCGCTACGAACCAAACTAAAAGCATCGCGAGCGCCATTAATTGCGAGTGTCTGTTGTTCTTTAGTTAATTCAACCGTATTTAAAGCCGTTGTAAAATCTTGCCATGATTGCCCGCGGCCAATTGTTGCTGGTGCTAAATGCGAGGCACCAAATTCTTCTGATAAGCCAATACGTTTTGCTGCTTTTAATAAATACTCAGCGCCTAAATTAGACCCCTCTGATACATAAAGCCAACCCAGTGAGGCTGGGTAGTCAACCGGCACTAAGTTAACGCTGGTTGTTACTTCACTCAGATCGACGTTAATATCGCGTAAGTCTTGTTCAAGATGGCTTAGGCGCTGCCGTGTTGGCAGATCGCTCACTAAGCGGCTTAAATTAGTATCGCTATAAAGAGGGGCAATAGCCAAATGAAATCGATATTGAACTTCTAAAAATAAAGCATAACGGTCTAAACTTGCAAACGGTCGCTTAGTCATAATCGTTTTATCAAGGTTATCGTGAATAGTCGTGGTATTGAGTTTAAATAGTGTTGTTAATGAAGGCGTATTAATCTCATTGTTAACATGTTGGTCTGCAATCATTGTATGTCCTTAGTTTTATATTTCAGTAATTCGTAATAAGCACAGCAAGTAGCTGTTAATGAATAAAAAATGCCACAGGCACGGCCATTTTTATTGGGTTCCCTGTAACTTCTTCTGGAGGGACGGGCAAGGGCTCAGCACGTCTAACTAATTCGATGACCTCATTATCTAATGCAGCTATTCCGCTTGCTTTAAATAATGTGACATCTAAAATATTACCTGCTCTGTCCATGGTAAAACTCACCCAAGGAACACCTTGTTGGCGCCTTAACTTTGCCATTCGTGGATAGCGCTTCTTTCGTTCTAGGTGGATCTGAATAGCACTTTGCCATAGTTGTTTAGCTGTACTTTGCTGTTCACTTAAAGCACCTTTTACCGGACCAGATGCGACTGTTGACTTTTTCACTGGAATAGCCAAAGGAGCACTACTTTGCTCTACCAAGTGTTCACTGGCTCCTGTTATGCTGGTGTTATCAGGCAGCGGAGTCGGTTGTGGATCTTGCTCTTGTTGTTGATTAGATTTCTCTACTGGTTTACTTGGTGCTGGCTCAGGTTGTTTATCGCTAATGGTAAAGTCAGATTTGCTTTCGAGTAATGGCTTTACCAAGGGTTTATCTATTGTTGTTGTCGGCTTGCTTACCTGCCGCTTTACTGGTGCTGACTCTTGTTGCGCAGGTCCGACAGGAAGTGCCGATGGCTCCGCTTTGGGGGCTGCCACAATATTGACTTCAAACACCTGCGGTGAAGCTTGCATGGGTACGATATTGTTATGCTCTGTCGGCATTAAAAAATAACCCGCAATGGCGGCATGAAGCATCGCGGCGATAAAAAAAGCGCCTACAACATGCCAACGCACCAAGTGAGAAGCGCTGGTATCGTTTCCTGCGAATAAACTCACTGGGCAACATCCGTTTCATGTTCAAGACCGACTAAAGCAACTTGTGAGTAGCCGGCTTTAGTTAATTGATTCATTAATGCCATGAACTGACCATATTCAACTTTGCTATCTGCACGAATCAAAATTTGCTGCTGTGTTTCAATACCATGTTGTTTTAGTGCTTGCGCCAAATTTTGTTGGTTTATTTTATCTCCCTCGCCAAGTATTAAAGTAAGGTCTTGTTGTAGAGTAAGGTAAGTTGGATCATCACTTTTCGGTTGGGTTGGTGCCGCAACAGCAGGCAACTTAACTGGCACACTGACAGTGGCTAATGGGGCCGCCACCATAAAAATTATTAGCAACACCAGCATCACATCAATAAACGGAGTGACGTTAATCTCATGCTGCTCTTGTAATTCATCGCTATCGGTACGGTTACTACTAAATGCCATTTTAAAGCTCTTTAGATACTGCATCTGCAGCGTCTTCATCGTTAAGTAGGTAGGCTATGTGTTTTGCATCAGGGTGCTTTCGGTCAAGATCTCGGCTCACGAGTATCATGATCGCTGTCAGAATATCGGCTAACTGTGCTTTGTAACTGCCAATTACACGAGAAAAATGGTTGTACATAATAACGGCTGGGATTGCTGCAACTAACCCCAGAGCCGTTGCTAATAAAGCTTCTGCAATACCAGGGGCGACTACGGCTAAATTAGTTGTTTGTGTTTTAGCAATACCAATAAAGCTATTCATAATGCCCCAAACCGTACCAAACAAACCGACAAACGGTGCAACAGAGCCTATTGTTGCCAATATGCCTGTACCCTGATTCATATTTGCGCTTAGCGCTGCTTGTACACGCTCTAAACGCGCGACTAATCGCTCCTTTAAGCCTTCGTCAGTAGTAAGTCCTTCGCCAGTTAGTTGTAACTCATGTTGGGTTGCTTTTAGGAGTGTTAAGGCATCACTTTGTTGTAGTAATAAAGTGTGGTTGGCCTTTGCAAAACTTTCACTTTGAATTAAATGTTTAAGCAATTTTTTGGCATTTCGCTTAGCAATATTTAACTGTACAGATTTGAATATGCAGATAGCCCATGAGACTAACGATGCTAAAAGTAACCCGATAATTACGCTCTTCACAACCACATCAGCGCCCTTGTACATGCCGATTGGCGATAAGTCATGTTGATCAAAAGCCGCCTCGTCAACACTAACCGTGGTATTGGTGTCTGTATCAAGGTCAGATCCTACGGTTAAAGATTTAGCTGATAGCGTATTTGTATTCACCTCTGGTGTAACAGCATTACCTGTAACTTCTACTTTGGAGGCTGTTGACGGCGCCGCTTGTTGTGCGTGAACCGCAGACGTTCCACCACCCATTAAACACACAAATAACATAGTTCTTATAAACATTTTGCTCCCTAATTTTTACGTAATTTGTAAATGTGGCGATGTAACACCAACATACTAGATCAATATGCCGCATCGTTTTGATGGACAAATTATTGGCTATATAACTAATGCCGAACGAGATCCGATTTTCATCAAAAGAATAATAAATTTTTTATTAATAATGTTTTCAGAATACCCAAATTAACTTGAATGGGAATGAAAATCATTTATACTTGCGGTAAATATGCTACAGGAATAGTTAAATTTTGACTAGCACTACCGCTAACTCAGTAGGGTTTAATGCGCTCTACCAGGAACACCATGAGTGGCTTGTTCGCTGGATCGCTCGACGTACCTACAACAAAGATAATGCACAAGATCTTGCTCAAGATACATTTATGCGTTTACTTAATAAGCCCTCTTTGTATAACGAAATACAAAGCCCGCGAGCATGGCTTACAAAAGTTGCCGGAAACTTAGTAACCGATAACATTCGTCGCAAAGTTCTAGAAGAAAACTATTTATTATTTTTAGGAAGCATGCCAGAAGCAGCCTATTTTTCGCCTGAAGAGCAACTACAGCTGCTTAGTTTACTAGAGCAAATAGATAAATTATTGAGTGGTTTGAGAGCAATCGAAAAAACAGCATTTTTAATGGTTAGACTCGACGGGCTCAGTTATAAAGAAGTCGCAAAGCAACTCAAGGTGAGCCTATCATCTATTGAAAAATACATGGCGAAAGCGATGTTAGAGTGCTACACCCTTACATACTGTGATATAGAGTAAGCGATTGTGAATAATACGTGTGCACAAAAAACACCTTTACCAGAACAAGTCGTACAGCAAGCGATTGCGTGGCGTATTTGTTTAGAGTCGGGCAACGCACAGTCTGCAGATATGGCTGAATATAGGCGATGGCGGCTTGCCGATCCGATGCATGAATTAGCCTGGCAACGGATAGAAAACATGGAGGCTGCATTTGCCGGGGTGAGTAAAAAAAATGGTCGTATTGCTCACATGACCTTAAAAAAAACCGATCATGATATACAAAGCATGAGTCGTCGCCAGGCGCTAAAAAGGATCGCTGGAACCACACTAGGGCTTGCCAGTGTAAGCTGGTTGGCAGACAAACAGGGGGCATGGCAATACCTTAACGCAGATCACGCAACTACCAATCAACGGCAATTATTTACGCTCGCCGATAATAGCCAGCTTTGGTTAAATCATAACAGCACTGTTGAACTGAATTTTAATGCTCACAATAGATACATTCATTTAACCCGAGGAGAAATGCAATTTATAGCTTCAGCTAATACGCAGCCTGTGCAGGTGGCGTTACAGCACGGAACTTTACTTTGTGACAGCAAACAATTTTTTGTGCGTAATGAAGCCGATCATGCTTTAGTTCAAGTTATGCAAGGCAGTGTTAAGCTCGCGCAAGCAAACGGCTTATTTACCAATCAGGCGATCAAGGCTGGCGAGCTATATAAAATTACCGTAAATTCAATGCAACAGTTAGACAATCATATATTTGACTACAGTAGTTGGACAGCAGGGCTGTTGTCAGTGCGAAATATGTCAATCAATTCTTTTTTAGCTGAACTATCTCGTTATCACCGTGGTTTTGTAAAAATTGCCCCCAGTTTAAATGACTACCTTGTCTCCGGCGTTTTTCAGTTAAATGACACTCACCTGATCCTTAAAACAGTCGCTCGTAGCGCTCGGGCAAGTGTGCATTACAGAACCCGTTGGTGGGCCGAAATTCGCTCATAACTATGTTTATTTAGTTCATCAGGAAAAAATATAAAATAATTATCATTTAGAGTTACGGGATTACTATTTTCATGCGTCATATAAGTATGCATTAAAGAAATAGGAAACCATTTATGCCCCGCGCAGCGTTAAATTTACTCATCGTAGTCACAGGTTTGTTGGTGATTACCCCTTCAGCAAGTTTAGCTGAACAAGTATCTGCAACATCACAATTAAAAATGATCAAATTTGATCTTCCCGCAGGCCAGCTTGGTGATGTACTGACTTTATTTTCACGCCAAGCGGGTGTGACTTTATCATTTGAAGAGCGTGTTGTCGGTGGTTTTTCAGTCTCTGCAATAACCGATGAAATGACCATAGAGGCAGCCTTACAAAGGCTGTTAAGCAATACCAATCTACAAGCTTTACCTGTTAGTAATAGCGCATGGCTAGTGCAACAAAAAACCACCCAAGATTTGATCACGCTAAATACCATTAATGTGCAAAGTCGCAATAGGGATCTAAAAGATCAAACCTATACCGAAGCCGCATCAGTAAACCTAATTACCCAGCAAGATATTGAACGCTTTAGAGGAACCAGTGTTGGCGATATATTTCAAGGTACACCCGGTGTTTTGATCAGCGAAAACCGTAACTCAGGCGGGCTTGATGTTAATATTCGTGGCATGCAAGGCCAAGGACGAGTACCTGTAGTGATAGATGGTAGTCGTCAAGAAACCACCGTGTATCGCGGCTATTCTGGTGTATCGAGCCGCAGTTACATTGATCCCGATTTGATTGGCTCACTTAAAATCAGTAAAGGCCCTATCATGAGTGCTGATGGCACTGGGGCGACAGGTGGCTTGGTGAGCGTTAGTACATTGTCGGCTGATGATATTGTTAAAGAGGGTGAGCTCAGCGGGTTTAGATTACGTGTTAGCGCCATAGGTAATAGCGCTAATACGCCAGAGCCAGGTACATACGCAGGGTATTATTTACCACGCAATGCCTATCGTTCACAGTGTCGCTTTTCGAGTTATTGTACTGAGCAGTACATAATGCCAGAGAGCTTTGCTCCTGAGGAGGGTATGGATAGGCCCAGCTTATTTGAGTTTGCTAGTTATGCTGGCAGCTTTGCTGCTGCTAAGCATTTTCAGTGGGGCGATCTAATTGCTGCTTATGCTAAGCGCGAGCAAGGTAATTACTATGCCGGTAGTAACGGCCCGGCACCTGAAATAACTTATTCAGCGCCCGACAAACTTGCTTGGTACACCGAAACGGCGGTGTCAATGCAAGGGGCATCACGGTTTCGTGCCAATGAACGCATCCCCAATACCAATTTTTCTAGTGAATCTTGGCTGTTAAAAAGCAATGTGTTGCTGCCCAACGATCAAAGCCTCGAAATGAGTTATATACGCTATAACAGCAGCTACGGCGAAATGATGCCATCGCAAATACGCTCTTTTGGTCAAGCAAGGCAATGGCTCGATAGCGAAGTCACTAATCAAACTTACACAGTGCGATATCGCTGGCAGCCAATCAAATATGATTGGGCTGATTTTAAAGCCAACTTTTGGCATACCGATGCACTTACCCATTTAAATACCCCTGGTGTCGGCTCAGTAGATATAGTCGATAATGTTGCTCGCAGCGATGATTATCAGCGCTTTGGAACTGATGTGAGTAATACCATGATGTTTTATTCAGCGGGCGAACTAGCGCTGAGCTATGGTGTTGCCGCACAGTATGAAGACATGGATACCGACACCCCTGAAACCGAAGGGTTCTATGCAGGGTCGCGCAGTGGTTGGCGCAAAGAGTTTAGTGCTTTTACAGCCATTGATTGGCAGTTTTTAACAGCATGGACACTCGAAGCGGGACTGCGTTTTACGCACTTTTCATCGAAAGATAATAACCCAGTAACCATTACTAACAACGATCCTGCTTGTGTGTCTGACGGAGCCGGTGGTTGCTTAGAAGTACAATATGAAAATAGCCACTCAGGCACAGCACCATTGGTTGCTTTAAAGTGGCAGGCATATAAAGGACTGCAGTTTTATATTCGCCACAGTGAAGCTTTGCGTATGCCAAGCCTATTCGAAAGTACCTCAGGTTGGTCTGTCAGCCCCGTTTTAGATATCCCTTTAGAGCCAGAGCATGCTAAAAACCAAGAAATTGGCCTTAATTATTTAACCGACTCATTACTAACAGATAACTATAAAGTGGGCTTTAAGCTCGCCTATTTCAAAAATCATGTTGATGATTATTTAACCCGTACGCAACCCAATGCGTGGGAGCAAAAACAAGGCGGCTTCAATGATTTTTTTCGAATGCGAAATATTGACAGCCTAGATTTAAATGGATGGGAGCTTAATTTTAGCTACGACACAAAATACTGGGTTGCTGAGATTAGCGGCACGCATTATACCCAGATTGAAGTATGTAATGTAGGCAGTTATGTGCGCTACTACTGTAATGATTGGGGCCTTCCTGAAAGCTATATCAATAACATGATCCCGCCAAATTGGCACGCCAGTGCTCACCTTGGCTTACGTTTATTTGAGCAGCAATTAGAAGCTGGGCTGCGTGGCACATTTATGGGAGAGCGCAACTCAATTCCTCGCTATAACGCACCTACAGGGTTTAATGAACCGGTACTTTGGCACAGTTATAACCTTTTAGACATCTACGCTAGTTATAAATTTAACGACGACACAACACTCGATTTTACCATCGATAATGTTACAGATCGTTATTACCTCGACGCTTTAAGTTTAGGTTTAGTACCTGCACCAGGAAGAACTGCACGGCTGAGCCTAACTTATAATTTTTAACTGATAACACCTATCAGCAAGGAGTACAAAAGAATGAAAAAACTATTTGGCGCAATAGCCATAGTCGGGCTTTCGCTTACTATGGTAGCCTGTGGTAGCGGTAGTGATAACAAAGACAGTACACAAACAACAGAGCAAAAACCAACAGCGGTTGTTGAGCTGCAATCGCCAGTAGAATCAGCATTCTCACTAAAGGATGGCGCGGTAAAAGTCACGCTGAATGCTGAGGCGAGTACAAGTGCAGAGGGAACAGATTTAATTTATCAATGGCAGCTCATTGAACGACCAGCAACAAGTACTGCTAATATCACCAACACCAATACCATAACAACAGACTTTACTGCAGATTTACCAGGCAATTATGTTGTGAGTTTAATTGTTAATGACGGGGCAAATAATAGCGAAGCCGCGCGTATCACGCTAAGCGCAACCAGCCCGTATCCAGTCGCAATTACTGACTCAGTCCATAGTGTTAATTTAGGCACTAATAGCGTAGGTTTAGATGGTAGCCAAAGTGTAAACCCAGCAGGTGGCACCGATTCATTACTATACCAATGGACGCTTATGGAAAAGCCCACCGACAGTGCGGGTTATTTAAATAACGCAGAGCAAAGCCAAAGTACACTGTTTGTTGATTTAGCAGGTGATTACACATTGCAGTTAGTGGTGACTCATAACGACGTAGCAAGTGAACCAAAACAAGTTGTGGTAAGCGTTTCAGAAGGTAATGCGCCACCAGTGGCTAAAGCCGACGACATAACTATTATCCTAGGCGAAGAAGCTATCTTAGATGCATCAGCCAGCATTGACCCTGAAGGGGAGCCACTACAATATCGCTGGCAATGGCCGTCACGCTCAGCAACGGATCCTGAAGATGTACCACTACCAGAGCTTACAGGTACAAAAACGGCTGTAGTGCGTTTTACCCCACAAGCTGTGGCAAGTTATAAATTAATACTATTTGTATTTGATGGCACCCGAAAAAGTGAAGAAAAAGAAGTTACAGTTACCGTCAAAAAAGATCCTAACGCGACTAGCAATGCCCCACCGATCGGTAAATTATTAGCAACCGGCTATTACCCATCTAATAGTATTGGTGAACAAGAAGTAGGCTTAAGAGCTGAATTTAATTTTACCGGCTATGATCCAGAAGGCGAGCCGTTACAAATTATTGCAGCTACGCTTATTGAAAAACCGCAAGGAAGTATTGCAGAGCTAGTGGATATTGGTTCTTGGAAACCTATGGGTAAAAAGATTCAAAAGCTTGATATAACCGGCAGTTATTTAGTACGTATGGTTGTCTCTGACGGCGAAAACCAAATTTCAGTTGATGCCAGCATGCAAGCTAAAATAGGTAACGTTAACGGTCAACCTGCAACTGGCGGCGTTGATGCACAATCAAAGTCAGTGCTGGTGGGTGATGCATTAGTGTTTGATGCATCAAGTAGCGACCCTAATGATGATCCACTGACCTTTCATTGGCAGTTAACAGATAAGCCTGATGGCAGTAATGCGACTATCGAACCGGTAATTGAACCACAAAGCCAAGAATACCGTCGTGCAAAAGTGCTCACCGATGTGCCGGGATCTTATACCGCGCAGTTAATTGTAGAAGATGACCGTGGCTTATTTGCTAAGGCGTATGCACAAGACAGTGGTTTAGCTAAATTTACCAATACCGCTCCAGAGATCCGTTCCGTTGTATGGGCGCGTAGCTGGGGACGCTTAAATCCTGGCCAAGACTACTATCAAATTTTACCGTGCATGTCGTTATTACATCGGCCAGTAACCGTTGATGCCGATGGCGATGAAGTATTCACTCATGAAGAGCTTGTCAGTACACCAGCAGGCGGTGAGTTTACTAGCAACCCAAGTGAAGCAGATTGCCCAAATACCCGTGGGCAAGTATTTACAAAGCCAGGTAAATATACATTCCGTTATTCTGCAACAGACCTAATTGATGATGCGCCGCAGTATGACTTTGTCGTTGACGTTGACCCACTCACAGAGGCTACAGGTGTACGTTTACGTAGCATCAACGAAGATAATGAAAGCCTATGGTATCCATTACCGTATGAGAATATTCCACCCTTTGCGAATGACTTTAGTGCCAGCTCTAAACCTTATCTTGAAGAGGGTTATATTAGCTGGTCATTAACCGCCACTGATGCAGATTACACCATTGAAAATTTACAGGTGCGCCATATTAATGGTGGGTTAGCAAGCTTAACACCGCGTTTCGAAAATCTAAAAAATGAGCAAGTAATAGCAAAGGGCAAATCAGTTGCATTTAAAACTATATTGCCAGTGGTTGCGTGTATTCGTAACGAAGAAGTATCTGAAGGTTTTCATTTTTCTTTTAACATTAAAGAAATTCCTGAAATCACCTTCGTATATGAAACATGGCGCACAGCCAACAAATCAAGCTTATTCTATGATTGGCCTGAATGTGTTGCTGAATAACTAAATACTTGGTAGTTCAACGAATAACAAAAAACCCAGCGTACCGCTCTGGGTTTTTTGTTATTAACTTAATCAACTTCCTATCGTTGTTTTTATCGAAAATTTCGCGCCATAATCTTGTAACCCATAAATCAATTGGTACACTAGAGCCAACTTATAAAGAGCAGGACAAGCTATGTCGCCCGCCAAAATACGCAGTGATGTCATTAAATTAACTGTATTAAGCGATAAAAAACCAGATTACTATTTTATCCAAGGTTATTTTTTAGGGTTAGGCTTACTGCCCGACATAATAATGCCCAGCCAATGGCAGTCAGACCTATTAGGTGACATTAATTTTACAACAGACACTGAGTTAAAGTACCTCGAAAGCCTGATGGAAAATTACAATAACAGCATGCATAAAGTGATGACCGAAGACCTTAAAATGCCCACTAAATGCAGCTTATCGAAAACCGACTACCGCGATTCACTCAAAGCTAATATGCCACTGCCTAATTACTGTAAAGGGGCATTACAAGCACTTAAATTTATCGACAAACGCAGCCTAAACAAACACCAAAAAGACCTGCTAACGAGTTTAAATGAAGTACTGAGTGCATTTAGCTCTGAACAAGCTGCTGTTAAAAAATTTGCTGACAACCAAGGCCTAGCGCAAGCCTATAAAAAGAACTACAGCTATTTTGTAGCCGATGTGCTTTATAGCGTTCGTTTTATTGAAGACCCCAGCTGGACAGATGAAGACGAAGCCGCGTTTAACGAACAATTTGCGGAAGAGTTTGCAGGTGAACACCACAACGATGACTTTGCTGGTAAAGTGCTCGACGACGAAGTGATTGATCAATTAATGGAAGCAATCCTTAGTGATTTTACTCCAAGCGCATTTGAACCTATAGCAGCGTTACTGGAACTGTTTGAAGGTGTTATTACAGAGCAATACATAGCACAGAACCAAGGCCACTTTTGGCTGATCCACGAAACACGCCCTTATATGATGTTACGAGCGCATCGTGCACAAATCAACGCATTACAAGGTAACATACAATACGCTATTGACGAATTTGAAGCGCTTTGGCAACTAAACCCCATGGATAATCAAGCTAATCGCCATTGGCTAATGAACTGCTATGTAATTAAAGGACAGTGGCAAAAACTGGATGCGTTTTTAGCCGACTTCGACAGCGAAGAACTTCATGCCACAGCAAGCCGCGCCTTGAGTGAGTTTCATAAACATGGTGACTCTAGCAAAGCCAAGCAATACAAAAAGCAACTTAAACAGCTTAATAAACATTTTATAAAAATACTCACCGGGCAAGAAAAACTAAAATCTGAGGAGTTTCATTTTTACAGCCCAGGCAGTAAAGAAGAAGTGGGTATATACCTAAATTCACTTGGCAAACAAGCTTGGATAGCCACCGAAGGCAGCTTGTTTTGGCTAAGAAAAAAGTAAATAGGTAGGTGAAAGGTTAAAGGCTAAAGGTGAAGGGTTAAAAACCCAGTACGCTGGTTAGGAATGCACATTAAATCGCCTAGCAGCGGGTTCACCCCGCGATCTATAAACCGGCTTCGGATTTCGTGCTACGGAATACACCCTAGCACCTAGTCACTTCCCTAAACCTAGCGCCTTTATTTTGTAGGAACGAGCTTTAGCTGTGATTATTTAAAAACCAATTTTACCACCGAGCTCACCGAGGCGCTTCGCTACACAGAGAAGATATAAAACCACGAGCTTCGGGACCTAGTCACTTCCCTAAATCAAAAGTCTTTTCGTCATTTTCTCTTCAGCGCAGCGCCTCTGTAATGGTCTAATGAAACTGGACAGGTTTATAGCGTAAAATGAGCTAAACCCAAAAGGTATCACTATGACCAGAAAATCAAAAGTAACACTCAGTGCACAACAAAAACTTGAATATGCCAAATTAATGGTAGAAGAAGGTTATACCAATAAGCAAATTGAAGAGATGTCTGGCGCAGGAAAGTCAGCAGTATCACGTTGGAAGCAACAATATCTATCTGAGCTAGATGGTAAGAGCCCGGGAAATGTACAAGCACTCACACCAGAACAGCAACGTATTCAATTGCTAGAGAAGCAGCTACAGCGCGCTTTAAGGGATAATGATATATTAAAAAAAGCCACCGCTTTCTTCATTCGCGACAATCAAAATTTAAAGTAATTAAAGCATTGAAGAAAGCGACCCCAAGCTATACGGTATCTGAGTTGTGTCGTGCTTTAGAAGTCAGTACAAGTAGTTATTACTATGCGCCCGTCGCGCCAAATAAGTCAGAGCAGGCACTGCTGGCGTTAATTAAATCTATCGCTGACGATTCTGGTTATACGTATGGTAGACGCAGAGTGAACGTTGAACTGAATGCGTTAAATCATACGATTGGAATATATAAAACAGCGGCACTGATGAAAAAGTTGAATATAAAAGCCATCAGGCCGAAGAAAAAACATTACTACCCTAACTCAGGTGATGAACATAAGTACGCACAGAACCTCTTAAAACGAGAGTTTAACCCTGATTCACATAACACGCATTGGGTCGGTGATATTACCTATATCAGGAACCGTCAAGGGTGGAGCTACTTGGCCTGTGTGTTAGACTTATCAACGAGGGAAGTTGTAGGGTATGCCTTATCAACAAGCCCAAATGCTGAATTGGCTATAGCAGCATTGAATAATGCTATTAAGCGTCAACAGCCGGTTCTTAATCAACTGATGTTTCATTCCGATCAGGGGTGTCAGTATTCTGCGGCCTCGTTTAGAGCTCGGTTATCACAACTAACTATAACGCAAAGTATGAGTCGTCGAGGTAATTGTTGGGATAATGCAGTAATGGAGCGATTTTTTAGAAGTTTAAAAACAGAGCGACTGAATCGCCTGTCATTTATAAATCATCATTCAGTTATAAGTGAGGTGGACAATTATATTCAGTTTTACAATTACAAACGTAGGCATTCTACGCTTAATTATATGACGCCACATCAGAAATATAATGAATTAAAAAATGCCGCTTAGAATCTCTACAGAATTTGTTGACCATTACACTCTTAACCTCTGTGGTGAATAAATCATTTAAAATCAATTTTACCACCGAGAGCACCGAGGCGCTTCGCTGCACAGAGAAGACAAAGCAGCGGTCTAAGGTAATCATCCTAGCACCTAGTAACTTTCCTAGAACCTAGCTCCTTACAGTCTACAAAATATTACCTTTAAGGTGCTTTTTTGTAGGCCTTAAAATTAGCTCCCCATATCAAACTTATTATTTTTAATACCATTATTAAGGATTGAGAGTGACATAGTACTAATTTCTGATTGTACATATGGCCAATAATCAGGGTTATCGATTGTTCTTTCTTTGATTTGATTTGGAATGAAACGGCTCATTTCAATATTGAAGTCTTTACGAACTTCATCGTCATGCTGTAGCTTGTCTAATTGAATAGTCAGTGCCTCAATAAAGTCTTCGTTGGTTTTACCCCTGGCCGCAAGCTTTTTATTGATCAGTTGCTTAGATACTGCAACACCTCTTTGTTTTATCCATACTATATCCCATACATCGCGCGGTTTAATGCGCCTAGCACGGTAGGCTAATGCAATAAACTTGTCTGCAAGCGTTTCCGTTAATGATTGTACAGGGATCAGCAAACCTTCTGTTGGCGCGACAATATTATAGTGATTTATTAATGGCCTTTTTTCGATATCAAATGACGGGATAGCGCAAATATCTATATGCATTTTTTGGCGGGGAAGATCAGGACGATTACTTTCTTTTTCGATACTTATTTTCCAAGATGAAGTATTAGCTTGATTATCTTCAGCTGGTTTATTTACCCATACCTGCACCTCATATTTATTTTGTATGTATTTTTGGATTTCAACTTCTAAGCCACTGAAACTACTTGGCTTGAAGTCATGCCCACCATTAAAATCTAAATCCTCAGATAATCTAGAACTGTTATGGCACAAACGAAGTGAGGTGCCACCAATAAAAGTAAGCGAAGGCATAACACCTTGTTTTACCATTGCAGCCATAATGTCGTGATGAAGAATTTCTTTTTCAATCATAGGCGTGACGCCAGCGTACTCTGGATTTGCAGCTATAATTTGGCGTATATATTCTGTTAACATTTAGTTCTCCAGCATGTGTACGTTGCGATTGCAGGCTTTTAGATCCGCAATCGCTTGCAGCGTATTTGCTCGGTACATCTTGATGCTTTTATCGAAATATAGGTTTTTCGCAAATTTATCAATTGGTTTTTTTGTATGGGTCAGCTCAATAACCCCATACGGAGTTGAAAATGTGCCACTACGACCTTTCGTTATTACCGTTAACCTATCCATTAATATTTGCGAAATATCGCCAGTGTAACTGAGCTGGCTTTCTAGGCTAATGTAATTTAAAACGTCGCCACGTAGTTTTTTAACTATTTTATAAATAGCGGTGGTGGGGTCAGGTGGCGTGAGCGTGCTTTCAAAAATACCATTGCAGACTCTTCTTAATAGCCCTTTATTAACATTGTCAGTCAGAAACTTAGTGAATGCAGGAGTGGGTTTTTCAGCCATCATAAAAGCCAATTCTGCACTGGTATGAATACCGCCACCTGCTTTAACAGAGCTAGCTAGTATTGCTAATAATCTTTCTGCTTTATTCATTTAGTCTACAATTACATACTTATAATGTTATTAATTGTAGACCTTAAGCTTAATTGAAGCAAACTAGAGTTTAGATTAACTCTAGTTTGACTTGTATTGTCATCTAGCCCTCGTACTTATATCACCCTATAAACCGACTTCGGGCAATGAGCGGCGGGCTAATCCTAGCGCTTCCTTGTAGGTCGTCATTTATGGCGACAATGTCTAATGTTGAAAATTGACGCGCTAAAGCACGACCTACATTAGACTCTTTATGTTTTTCTCTAAAGCGCAGGCCTCTTAATCTCTGTGGTGAATAAATCACTTAAAATTAATTTTACCACCGAGGGCACCGAGACGCTGCGCTACACAGAGAAGGTAACGAGTTGCGAGCAACGAGCTGCGCGCATACCTAGCTCCTAGTTAGTTTGCTAGAACCTAGCCATTTTTTTGCACAAAGAGAAGTGAATGAGAGTAAATGAGCAGACAAAAGACCGAGGGCAACGAGCTGCGAATATCGGGCTTCGAGCGACGAGTAACGAATACAGCCTAGAGTCTAGTCACTTTCCTAGAACCTAGTGCCTGTTACTCCCTAAAGCCTCGCAGCTTTTTCGATCTGTGATTGTTTTAAAAGCTATTTTACCACCGAGAACACCGAGGCGCTGCGCTACACAGAGAAGATAACGGGCGGCGGGTTAATCCTAGCACCTAGTCATTTCCTTAAAACCTAGCACCTTCGCTCAATAAATATGACCAAGACTAAATTCTTAATTTTTGCTAATTAGCAGCTATCTACTTGGTACTCATCGGAAAACTCTATGTTTTTAATACATTTTCATGTTAGGTTAGGATTAAACTTAATCAAAACTTAACGTTCTAGTAGTTAAGTATTATTAATTAGCCACGGAGCGGTATATCAAGTGACCACTAAAACACTCAGTTACTACAATCAAAACGCACAAAGCTTTAGCGACTCAACGCTTAATGTTGATATGTCGGCGCTTTACGCTGAGTTTTTACCGCTTATTCCTAACCACGGTCATATTTTAGATGCTGGCTGCGGCAGCGCCCGCGATGCCATGTATTTTAAACAGCAAGATTTTACTGTTAGCGCGTTTGATGCAAGCGAAAAAATTGCAAAGTTAGCCAGTAATTACTTACAACAAGCCGTAGAGGTTAAAACCTTTCAGCAGCTTAACTGTACAAATATGTACGACGGCATTTGGTGTTGCGCGAGTTTATTGCACGTACCAAAAGTAGAGTTACCACAGGTGTTTTTAAAACTGCAAAATGCCCTAAAACCAAACGGTATTTTGTATGTGTCGTTTAAATACGGCACGCAAGAACGCGTGCATAATGGCCGTGAATTTACCGATTTAAATGAAGATGGCCTAACCGCGCTAATTACCCATCACACCGAGCTGAAAATACTAAAACAATGGCAAACGGTCGACCAACGACCAGAGCGCGAAAGCGAAGTGTGGCTCAACGCATTATTAACGCGCAGCGAATTAATAAATGAATAGCTTTAACGAACAGCACCAATTGCAAAGTAATAAGCAGCAGCTTATTACGGGTGCCGATGACCCGCTATTACCTAATCTTGTACATGCAATAAATAATGCCACAGAGATTGAAATCACAGTGTCATTTATCCAACCCAGTGGCTTGGCTTTGTTATTTGACCCACTCAATGAAGCTTTACAAAGTGGCGCAACACTAAAGCTGTTAACCTCCGATTACCTTGATATTACTCATCCTAATGCGCTCAGAGAGCTAATGGTATTAGTGGATCGTGGTGCCGATGTGCGTATTTACCAAACACAGAGCAACCAAAGCTTTCACATGAAGTCGTATATTTTTGTCAAAACAAACGACACCAGCGAAATTACGTCTGGTTGTGCCTTTATCGGCTCAAGTAACATTAGCGCCAGCGCACTTACTAAAGGTCATGAGTGGAATTTTAGACACGATTATATGCAGCCAAAAACAAGCCAAGCAGCGCAGCAATTTTTAAGTATTCGTAATGCTTTTTACGCTATTTTCAACCACGAGCTTGTTACACATTTAAGCCATGAATGGATTGCTAACTACATTGCTAGGCGTAAAGTACAGCAGTTTGTAGCAGTAAACGATGCCGATACAGCGGAACAAATTATTGAACAAAGCGAAGCTAAAACACCAAGGCAAGCTCAAATTGAAGCGCTCAATGCTTTAGCGCAAACTCGCGTTGAGGGCTTTAAACGTGGCTTAGTAGTACTTGCAACAGGCATGGGTAAAACATGGTTAAGCGCGTTTGATGTTAAACAATTCAAAGCTAAACGGGTATTATTCGTCGCACATCGTGAAGAAATACTTTTACAGGCACAGCGTACATTTTCTGAACTACTGACGCTTTCAACGGGATTCTATAACGGTAAACAGCGAGACAAAAACGCCGACTGTTTATTTGCCTCTATTCAAACCATTGGCCGAAGTAATCATTTAAAGCAATTTGCACCAACGGCGTTCGACTACATCATTGTTGATGAGTTTCATCATGCCAGCGCACGTGTTTATCGTCAGCTATTAAACTATTTTGAGCCATCGTTTTTACTCGGTTTAACCGCTACGCCAGAGCGTACCGATCAAGCCGATATTTTAGGATTATGCGACAACAATTTAGTGTTTGAGCGAAACTTAACGCAAGGGATAGATCAAAAAACGTTAGTGCCGTTTCATTACTATGGTATTTGGGACGAAAACGTAAACTACCAAGCCATTCCATGGCGTAATGGTCGATTTGATCCAGCAGCACTAGAAAACAAATTTGCGACACAAAAACGTGCCGATCATGCGCTTGCACAGTGGCAGCAATACAAACAACAGCTTACGCTAGGCTTTTGTATTTCCACCAAACATGCCGATTACATGGCTGATGCGTTTAATAAAGCGGGTGTAAAAGCACTATCAGTACATAGCCAATCAAAAGTACGCAGAAATGAGGCACTTAAACAATTAGAACAACGCCAAGTTGAAGTGCTATTTACCGTTGATCTGTTTAATGAAGGCACTGACTTACCCAGCATTGATACTATTTTAATGCTGCGCCCAAGTGATTCTAAAATCCTGTTTTTACAGCAATTAGGGCGTGGTTTGCGTACGCTAGAAGGTAAAACGCATCTAGTGGTGCTCGACTTTATTGGTAACCACCATAGCTTTTTAAATAAGCCTTATGCGTTACTCCATGAAACTACGCCAAGTGGTGTAGTGAAAAAGCTTAAAAAGCCAAATCTAGCTGATGGCTGTTTTATAAATATTGATTTAAAAGTCACCGACTTCTGGCAACAGCTAGCTAAGGCGCAGCGCACCAACGCGCTTGAAGATATAACACAACTTGCTGAGCAACTTGGGCATTTACCCACCTTAAGTGAGTTTTACTACCACTATGGGGATATAAAAAAGGTAAACAGCAATTACACTAGTTGGTTTGAGCTAATTGCTAAAACACAAAACATTGATGATGAGGCACAACAAGGTGCTGAGCAACTAGCGCCGTTCTATGACTTTTTACATAAGGGCATACAAACAACCAGTATGACCAAATGCTTTAAAGCTATTTTGCTTGAAGCTTATGTGGCATTAAATGGTTTTACCATTCCCCCAACAGTTGCAGAGCTTGCAGCCATGAGTGCTAAAGTATTAGCTCGCCATCCAAATTTAAAACAACACGATTTATCAGCCAAAGAGCAGCAAGCTGCCGCTGATTCACAAACATGGCAAAGCTACTGGCGTAAAAACCCAATCAAAGCTTACACCAATAAAAATAAAGATGGCACGCAGTGGTTTACGCTAGAAAACGACACAGTAAAAGCCACGTTTGACGTACCCGCAGATAAACTCGAATTATTAAACAACGCCGTGTTAGAGCTGGTTGAATACAGCTTAGCTAAATACAGCCAACGGCTAAAAGTAAACGTAGCAACAACTGAACAAAATACCGAGCAACAAGCTGATAATGTGACTCAGCTAGCGTTTAAAGATCGTACCGATACAACAAAAAAACAAGATAACACATTAAAGCTGCCGTACTTCCCCAATATAAAAATTGCCTGTGGGCATTTTAAAACAGGGGATGAAAGCGACATGGAATTGATGGACGCACCATTTGGCGCCGGCAAACTCGACCCTCAAGTGCATTTTTTAGCACACGCATCAGGTAACTCAATGAATGGCGGTAAACACCCAATACTTGATGGTGATTTACTGCTACTTGAGCTTATAACACCCGATAAAGCGGGATCGCTACGTGGTCAAATAGTCGCTATAGAGCGAGATGATATAGGCGGGGAAGGGCAGTATTTACTGCGCAAAGTTAATAAATTACCTAATGGGCAATATGAGCTAATTGCTCAAAACCCAGATTACGAGGTAATGATTGCAGATGAAAGCATGCGAACGTTCGCACGGTTTAAACAAGTGGTTGCAGAGTAGTTACGCTTTAACTTGTAGGCGCATAGCTTGCTAGCGCGAAAAGCGCAGCTTTTAAATTTGTAGGTCGTGCCGTAGGCTCGATTTTATATCGCGCTTTGTTTTTGTAGGAACTGGCTTTAGCCGTGATTTTATATGGTTTTGGGGAAAGGGATTTAAAACCTCTATTCGAGGTTTTTGCCAGATTGCTGGCGGCAACCAAGGGGCGGCTGCCGCCGACCGCCCCTTGGAACCCCACGGCGCCCCGAGGATCACACTGTGTCCTCAAGTTAAAAATTGATGTGAACGTAAGCGCCGTGTATTCGCCATCCATGGCGAAGTCACGGCTTAACTTGCATCCATGCAAGTGATTACTCATCAATTTATAACTTTCGGGTGTGATCACGGGGAGTTGGAGTGTGTTGGTAGATTGGTGTTTAAATAACGGTAAACATTTTGTCAGTTCAGATTTAAGCAAAGCAAATTATTGAAGGAAATAACATGGAAAATTTAGTTGTACAAAAGTTTTTAGATATAAATATTAATGACCCTTTTTTTGATAGCTTAAAAGCTGATTATTCAGAGTTCACTGCTTGGTTTGAAAAAAAAGCTGATAATAATGCTCTTGTTCTTTATAGTGAAGAAGGCCTGATAGAAGGTTTTTTATATTGTAAGTTTGAGTCTGGCCCTGGAAGTGATACTACACCGTTATTACCAAATACTAATCACATGAAAGTTGGTACTTTTAAATTCAACCCTAAAAAGACAAGGCGGGGTGATCGATATTTAAAGAAAATATTTGATTATGCATTAGCAACTAAACCACTAGTTGATGATATTTATGTAACTGTTTTTTCTGAAAAGCATAGCTACCTCGCGGAGTTATTTCAAAGATATGGCTTTGAGTATTATGGAAATAAAATTACGAGTAACGGTACAGAGAGTGTACTTTTACGCAAGCTAAATAAATTTCATGATAACGTTGATAAAGACTATCCATTTATAAATACCCAAGGAAATCGTAAACACTTACTAAGTATTTATCCTGATTTCCATAGTAAGCTATTCCCTGATTCAATTTTGCACAACGAGTCTCCAAATATTGTTAAGGATATATCGCACTCAAATAGTATTCATAAAATATATATCTGTAAAATGGTAGATGTTATGAATTTCCAACGAGGTGATTTGATCGTCATCTACAGGACTAATGATTACAAAGGGCCTGCAGAATACCGTGGGGTCGCAACATCTATTTGTGTAGTTGAAAGCGTCAAAAATATTGAAGAATTTAGAACAGAAAAAGAGTTTTTAAGCTATTGCCTAAAGTTTAGTATTTTTACAGAGAAAGAGTTAATCGTTATTTATAGAGAGAAAAAATACCCATATATAATTAATTTTACTTATAATGCAGCTCTGCCAAAAAGGCCTATTAGAAAGCAGTTAGCTGATGATGCTGGTATCTCAAGGGATCAGTATTGGGGAGTTCTTGAGCTAACGGACGAACAATTTGACCGTGTAATAACTTTAGGTGATTTAGATAGAAAGATAGTCATGTAACATG
>NZ_VXCS01000004.1:0-239862 GCF_052850545.1 Pseudoalteromonas sp. 1181_04 | reverse complement strand
CAGCGCGGTGGCAAGCCACTAGCCCACAAGTGATTAAGCATCAAAGTAACTTTAAACTCTCGTAGGCGGCACAAACACTTAAAAGCAAAAAACCGCTCAATGAGCGGTTTTTTAAACGTAAACTTAGATTTATACCTATGGCATAGCGTCTAAATCTGCGCCTTCTTTTTCGATAACTTCTGGTATTAAGTCTTCTTTACTTACGCCCATCGCAATCGCAACGGCACTAGCAACATAAATCGAAGAATAAGTACCAATAAACACACCAAATAACAGCGCTGTAGCAAAACCATGAATAGTTTGACCACCCCAAGCAAACAAGGCGATTAATACTAAAATAGTGGTAATTGAAGTTACTAGAGTACGGTTAAGTGTTTGCGTTAATGAAATATCAATGATCTCAACAGTATCGTCGATACGCACTTTGCGGAAGTTCTCACGAATACGGTCAGATACAACGATAGTATCATTAAGAGAGTAACCTATTACCGCCAGTATTGCCGCCAATATGGTTAAGTCGAACTCTAACCCTAATACTGAAAACAAACCTAAAGTAATGATTACATCGTGTAAAAGTGCCGACACTGCGCCTACCGCAAAACGCCACTCAAAGCGAAATGCCACATAGATCAAGATACAAATAAGCGCAGTTAACATGGCAAGGCCACCCTGCTCTTTTAAATCTTCACCTACACTTGGGCCAACAAACTCAATTCGACGCATTACTACGCTATCATCGGCTTTTTTAAGTGCATCAATTACTTGGTTACCAATTACTTCGGCTTTAACATCATCACCACGCGGTGCTAAGCGAACCAAAATCTCTTGGCTTGAACCGAACAATTGTACTGATGCATCTGCAAAACCATTTTCAGCTAACACTGAACGTACTTTCTTTAAGTCTGCTGGTTGTGCAAAACCGACTTCTACAGCAGTACCGCCCGTAAAATCTAAGCCAAAGTTTAAACCTTTAACGAAGAACGATGCGAACGATGCCAAAATAAGTAGCGTTGAGATGCTCATAGCAACTTTGCGCAGCGACATAAACCCTAAAGTTCTGCCGCCTAATTTTAAAATTTGCATATCTGCTCCTTAAATTGACAGCTTATCAATGCGCTTACCACCAATACATAAGTTGATTACCGCACGGGTACCAACAATGGCTGTAAACATTGAGGTGATAATACCTATCGCAAGTGTCACTGCGAAACCAGCAATTGGGCCTGTACCCACTGCGAACAAGATAATCGCAGCAATTAAGGTGGTAATATTGGCATCAAAAATTGTACTAAAAGCACTATCATAACCATGATGAACAGCCTGTTGCGGACTACGTCCATCGGCCAGCTCTTCGCGAATACGCTCAAATATTAGTACGTTGGCATCAACTGCCATACCTACCGTTAGTACGATACCAGCAATACCTGGCAGTGTTAGTGCAGCGCCTGGGATCAACGACATAACACCCACAATCAATACTAAGTTAGCTGCTAAGGCAATATTAGCGACTAAGCCAAAACCTTTGTAATAAACTAACATAAAGATCAGTACAAACAGGAAGCCTAAAGCAACCGCCGTCATACCTGCTTCGATATTTTCTTGACCTAAGCTTGGCCCTACCGTGCGCTCTTCAACAATTTGAATTGGCGCAACAAGTGCTCCAGCACGTAGTAATAAACTTAAGTTATGTGCTTCTGCAGGGTTATCAATGCCGGTGATGCGAAACGAACGATCAAGACGCGCTTGTATAGTTGCAACGTTGATCACTTCTTCCACCTTAATTGGTGGTAGCGCTTTACCGTTTTCGTCTGTTTTACCAGAGGGCTTATACTCTATAAATACCGTCGCCATACGCTTGCCAATAGCACGCTTAGTGAAAGCATTCATTTTCGCGCCGCCTTTGCTATCAAGGCTAATACTTACTTGCGGACGTTGGTATTCATCGGCACCCGATTGCGCACCAGTAATGTGACTACCTTCGAGAATAATGCGTTTTTTAAGTACCACTGGGTAGCCATCACGGCTCATGATCATTTCAGTACCAGGCGGAATACGCCCTTGCGCTGCTGCCGTTGGATCGGCATTTTCGTCTACTTCACGAAACTCAAGGGTTGCTGTAGCACCCAAAATCTCTTTCGCACGCGCAGTATCTTGAACACCTGGTAGCTGCACAATAATACGCTCTGCACCTTGACGTTGTACGTTAGGCTCAGCAACACCGATTTGGTTAATACGGTTACGGATAATGGTTTCGTTTTGCTTGATAGCATAGTCACGAATTTCTTTGAGTTTTTGCTCGCTGATGGTGGCATAAAACGCGTTATCGTTAGAGCTATCATCAATGTAGTTATGTAATGGATAGCGTGACTGTAAAAAACGCTCTGCCGCATCTTTATCTTCTGCGCTGCGCATCTCCACACGAATACGTTCAGTACCAGCTACACGACGTACCGTGCGATAGCGTAGTTTTTCTTCACGTAAATCACTTTTATAGTCTTGATCCATTTGCTCCAGCGCGTTATCAACCGCTGTCACCATGTCAATTTCCATCGTAAAGTGAACACCGCCACTTAAATCCAAGCCCAATTTCATTGGATTGCCGCCAAGGGCTTTTAACCAATGAGGTTGCGCCGGGGCCATGTTAATGGCTGAGATGTAATCGTCGCTCAATGAATCACGCAATAAATCTTGCGCTTTAAGCTGCTCTTCAACATTTTTAAAGCGGATCAACACTTGACCGTTTTCGAACTTAACTGATTTTACGGTAACATTGTGCTCTTTGAGGGTCGCATTTACTTTGTCTACTACAGCTAGATCTGCATCAGTTCCTTTAGTACCTGAAATTTGTATGGCCGGATCACGACCATACAAATTAGGAGAGGCATATAAAAGACCTACCGCAATCACAGCTAGAACAAGTAAATACTTCCATAATGGAAACTTGTTTAACACGTGGGCGTCCTTATTATTATTATAGCGACTTCATTGTGCCTTTAGGCAATACTGCTGACACTGCTGATTTTTGTACAGTTACTTCAGCTTGATCGTTAAGTGAAATAACAATGAAATCTTTATCGTCAGAGATTTTAGCGATTTTACCCACTAAACCACCTTGAGTAAGAACTTCGTCGCCTTTTGCCATCGCATTCATCAGCGCTTTATGCTCTTTTACACGCTTAGCTTGTGGACGGTAAATCAAGAAGTAAAATACTAAGCCAAAGATAGCTAGCATGATCAACATCTCATAACCACCACCGGCTGGCGCTGCACCTGCCGCACTTGCGTGGGCGTTTGAAATAAATAAACTCATAACACTTCCTCTTTAATTTTTAAATTTAATTTGTGGTATCTGCAAGCTCTGGCACTTCTTGGCCGCGGCGTGCATAAAAATCATTTACGAATTCATCTAACTTACCGTCACCGATCGCATTACGTAAACCTTCCATAACACGCTGATAGTAACGTAAGTTATGAATTGTGTTTAGTCGTGCACCTAAAATTTCGTTACATTTATCAAGATGATGTAGGTACGCGCGCGAATAGTTCTTACAAGTATGGCAATCACACTCAGGATCAAGTGGGCCGGTATCTGTTTTGTGCACAGCATTACGAATTTTCACAATGCCACCAGTTATAAATAAATGTCCATTACGCGCATTACGAGTTGGCATTACACAGTCAAACATATCGATACCGCGACGAACGGCTTCAACTAAGTCTTCAGGTTTACCTACACCCATAAGGTAACGGGGTTTGTTCTCTGGCATTTTATAAGCACAGTGATCAAGAATGTTAATCATCTCATTTTTTGGCTCACCGACCGATAAACCACCGAGTGCGTAGCCATCAAAACCAATTTCTTCAAGACCTTGTTGTGACTGAGCACGCAACTCCGGATACATACCACCTTGGATAATACCAAATAAAGCTGATGGATTGTCACCGTGACCTTCTTTTGAACGCTTAGCCCAACGAAGTGATAACTCCATTGAATCTTTAGCTTCTTTTTCGGTGGCAGGATAAGGCGTACATTCGTCAAAAATCATTACGATGTCTGAACCTAAATCACGCTGCACTTGCATGGCTTTTTCTGGTGAAAGCATAATTTTTTCACCGTTAACAGGCGAGCTAAACAATACACCTTCTTCGGTAATTTTACGCATTGCGCCTAAGCTAAACACTTGAAAACCGCCTGAGTCGGTTAAAATTGGTTTATCCCAATTCATAAAACCATGTAATCCACCATGCTGCTTGATGATTTCAGTACCAGGGCGAAGCATTAAATGGAAGGTGTTACCTAGGCAAATATGCGCACCAGTGTCTTTGACTTCATCTGGGGTCATACCTTTGACAGTACCGTAAGTACCTACTGGCATAAATGCTGGCGTTTCGACTACGCCTCTATCAAAAATCAAGCGGCCGCGGCGGGCTTTACCGTCTGTACGGTCTAATTCAAACTTCATATCATCCTCAAATGTCAGAAAAACAGTCCAACAAGCTATAATTTAACCGCTCGATTCTACCCTTTTTGTAAAACCATTACTATTAATTGGGCTCAAAGCTGAAATTAAAAGTGCAAAAATCAAAACTAAAAAGCCCAACGCAATGCTGGGCTTTAAGTGCTTTTATAGAAAAAACTATTTACGGGTTAAAAACATCGCATCGCCGTAGCTAAAAAAGCGGTATTTTTGTGCAATTGCAGTTTGGTATGCACTCATAATATTATCTTGCCCAGCAAATGCACTAACCAACATGATCAATGTCGATTCTGACAAGTGAAAATTAGTGACCATGGCATCAACTACGTTAAATTGATAACCTGGGTAAATAAAAATATCGGTGTCACCAAAGTAACTGGCTAATTGGCCGCCATGTATCTTAGCTGCTGATTCCAATGAACGTACCGAAGTTGTGCCTACCGCAATCACTCTGCCGCCGTTAGCTTTGGTTGCAGCGACTGCTGCAACAACATCATCAGGCACTTCAATGTATTCGGAGTGCATTATATGATCATTAACCGAGTCTACGCGCACCGGCTGGAATGTGCCAGCGCCAACATGCAAGGTAACAAATGCCATGTTTACACCCTTGGCTTTTAATGCAGCCATGAGCGTATCGTCAAAATGTAGACCGGCAGTTGGCGCTGCAACCGCGCCAGGTTTTTCACCGTAGACTGTTTGATAGCGTTTGCGGTCTTCGTCAGTATCTGGACGGTCAATATAAGGCGGCAGTGGCATATGACCAATATCGTTTAAAATTTCCAGAACGTTTTGCTCACCTGTAAACTCTAGTTCAAACAATTCGCCATGACGACCCACCATAGTCGCCTGCGCTTTACCTTCGAGAATAAGTTCTGTACCTGGTTTTGGTGATTTACTGGCGCGTACATGAGCCAGCACGCGATGCTCATCAAGCACGCGCTCTACCAGCACTTCAAGTTTACCGCCAGATGCTTTTTGGCCATACATACGAGCAGGGATCACTTTGGTATTATTAAATACCAACAAGTCATTTTCATTTACTAAATCAAGAATATCGCTAAATATTTTATGTTCTACAGCGCCACTTGGGCCATCTAAGGTTAATAAGCGACTGCTGGTTCGATCCTGTTTAGGAAAACGAGCAATTAATTCATCAGGTAAGTCAAAGCTAAAATCAGCCACGCGCATAGGATATATCCAGATCAAAAAAGTCGCGCCAAGTTTAACTGTATCGTGCTATTAGCTCAACCAACGGCTTTAATTAAAATACAATGGAATGTTCTCTTGTGGTTCGAGACAAATGGCATTATTCTACTCAACTTGATTAGAGCTAGGTTGATAAGAGGTGTGACATAAATGGCTAAGCAGCTAACTTTGCTGATCTTAAACGCCAGTGTCGCTGAGCGTCAGGCTGTTAAGTCAACCTTAAATCGGCTCAATGTATTTACTTTCCTTGAAGTGGCCGATAGCCAACAAGCCCTCGAAATTCTTAAATCTCAAGCGGTCGATGTCATTATTACCGGTCTAAATGTTGGTAAAATCGATGGCTGGCGATTTTCTCGGATGATCCGTTCAGGGTTATTAAAAACCCCAAAAAACACACCAATTGTGCTTACTCCGCCTATCTATTGTGAGCGAATAGCCGAAACGACAGCACGCAGTTATGGCATAGATGCGGTATTACCATTTGAACGCCAAGATATGCTGCCACAGGTACTGGCAAATGTATTATCAACGCATTTAGAAAAAAGCAGTCGCTTAGATTTGTTGCTGCTCGAAACCGACAGTAGTAAAGCCGCCGAAATAACGCAACAACTACAGCTAAACTTTGCCTGCACCCATGTTTCTAGTAATAAACAAGCATTATCAATCTATTTGCAGCAAAAGTTTGCCATTGTGTTACTTGATGCAACCGCAGCACACGCAGGAGCTGCCAGTCAATTAGTTGAAGAGATTTTACAACACAACCCAAAACAAGCCATTGTAACTATTATTGATACAAAAGATGCCGATCATGCTGAACAACTATTGCTTTCAGGGGTTACTGATTTTATTCGTGCACCGTATGAACAAACCTTGTTAAGTAAAGTATGCGACCATGCTGCGCGCCGTGAAGATTTTATGGTCAGTTATGCAGAGTTTGCACAAAAAGTAGAACAGCTAAGTCAAAGTCAAAGCCGCTATAAGGAGCTATTTTCAGCCCATCAGCGGATACTATTACATCTTAATACTGTGGTGCTTGAATTTGATCAACAAGGCCGCATTCGTTTTATCAACCCTGCGTGGGAAGCACTCAGTGGGTTTGGCATAAAACAAACCTTGAGCAAAGCACTCTCTGACTTTTGTATCAATGATTGCAAAGATAAACTACTGCAAACAATTAGCAGTATTTTGCATGGCGGTGCCTTGCAACAGCAGGTTGAAGTGCAAATTATTCATAAAGATGGTCAAGCTATTTGGGTTGAGTGCCGCTTACAACTAATCAAAAACAGCAGTAATGCTGCCACGATCACCGCCACAATAGATAATATTCATGAGCGCAAACAAGCTGAATTACAGCTGCGCCATTTAGCGCTTCATGACACCTTAACCGGCTTACATAACCGCTATTATTTTGATCAACAACTCAATCGAATTTGCCAGCCGCAACGCACTAATGGCGACATAGAACACGCTTTAATTTATATTGACCTCGATCATTTTAAAATAATTAATGACAGTAAAGGTCATCAACAAGGCGATATAGTTCTTAAAGAAGTTGCGCAACTATTTAACGCCAATATCAGTGATGAACACTTAGTGTGTCGCATTGGTGGTGATGAATTTGCGGTGATCTTAAATAATATGAATCTGCTTGATGCACACTTGATAGCTGAAAGTATTTGTATGGCTATTGAAGGTCACCAGTTTAAATCTGAAGAACAAGTTTATTCAATTAGCTGCTCAATTGGCTTAACGCAAATAACAGCAGCGAACCATGATCCGAGTGAATGCTTAAAACAAGCTGATATTGCCTTGTACGTTGCTAAAAGCTTAGGCCGTAATTTGGTTCATTGTTACTCTAAAGAAGATGCCAGCCATAACACCTTGCAAGCTGGATTAGAGTGGGGACACAGCATTCGCCAAGCATTACAACAAAACCAAATTGAATTACATTACCAGCCGATTTGGGACTTTAAACATGGTGGTGTCGCTTATTTTGAAGCACTGTTACGCTTAAAACTCGACGGTGAACTGGTTTATCCAAACCAATTTATTCCGTCACTTGAATTATTGAACGACACTTACTTAATGGATCAATGTGTGATCAGCAATGCAATTTCTGCCATTGCCGCTAACCCTGAGCTAAATCAAGTTGCAATAAACCTATCTGCGCAATCGTTTTTAGATGAACGCCTATTACCGCATATCGAATCGACCCTTGAAAAGTGCGATATCAGCCCTACCCGGGTTATTTTTGAGATCACCGAGTCCGCCAGTATCAATAATTTAACTGCCACTCGTGCGATGATCGAAAAGCTCAATCGCTTGGGCTGTCATTTTTCAATTGATGACTTTGGCACTGGCTTTAGCACCTTTAATTATCTTAAACAGCTGCCAGCTCAACATGTAAAAATAGACGGTTCGTTTGTTCGCGATATGCTCAATGATCCAATCGACTTGGCGTTAGTTAAAGCAATAAATGATATTAGTCGCTCGCTCAATAAGCGTTCAGTTGCTGAATATGTTGAAAATGAAGAGATCTTTTTAGCACTAAAAGAAATAGGTGTTGATTATGGCCAAGGCTACTTTATTTCACGCCCGGTGCCCGTAGAAAAAATCAAACATCAGTTACAAAAAATTTATCAAAACAAAACTTTTTACGAACAACCACCTAGCTAAAATAGCGAACTTTTCATACAAATCTACGCATTTTTTTACTTCCATCTTGTGATAACTCATCTATACTTTGCTCATCGGGCGATAAATGTCTTGTGATTATGATGATAATCGAAATTTCACATGACATCGTTAAATCATAGCAACATGTCACTTACAAACTAACATGTTGTTATTAGTATCATTGTCAATTTATGGAGTGAATTATGATGCAATTAATAGCGTTACTATTAGCGGTAAACTTAGGGATAACTTACCAATGCTATCGATATGCCAGTATCAAAGGTTACCCGGTTGTAACTTTTACCTGCTTAGGTTTGATCCCCTACTTTAACTTAGTGGTGTGGGTTTATTTGTTATTTTTACCAGATATTACGCCATTCAATAAACAGTTTGAATATGAAGGGCATAACGAAAAGCAGCCTTTATAATACGGCTGCTTGTTGGTCAGGGATAAGTTATTAATTGAGCTCAGTTAATATCAGCTCGGCTAATTAAAATTGGTAGCTAATAGCTTTTTTAGTCAGTTCGCTGGCTTTGATATCGCCGGCGACACACTTTTTAATATCTGATTTATTAAATACTTTTATTAAACTCGTATTTTTATCGCCGAGCCCTTTAAGAACAAAACTCACATGCTCGTCGTTTGGCAGACTACGTAAACCACTACCGTAATCACATAACGTAAGACTGATACTTGTGCTTACTTGCTCCAGTAACTGTTGTTGCTCTGCGGCTTGTTGTTGCTCACGCTCGGCTTGCTTTGCATTGATATTTTGGCGTAGCTGTTGCTGCTGTTTAGTGAGTGTAGTTTGTTGTTTTTCCAGCTTCGCGATATCTTTTTCTAACGCTTTTTTGCGTTGTTCAAGCTGTTTTTCTTCGGCGCTATTATCATGGCGGCTGGCAAACTCTAAATCGCGCTTTTCACGCTCTAAATCCCGCAACTTTCGGCCCACATCACGCTCTTGCTCTGCAATTTCGCGCACTTGTTCTGCGCCTTCACGCATTAGTTCCATCGCTTGTTGATAAGCTTCTCGTGATGATTCAACAACATCTTCGGTAATAAACTCTACTTGATCACTGATAATTTCAATATCCATATTAGCAAAATCAATTTCAGGCAGTGGTGGTAACGGCGCATTAGGTGCGTTACTAAAAATAGTCTGCCAGCGGCTAGAGCCTCTTACGTCCAGCTCAAATACCACTCCCTGCTTAACAAAATAGTTGGCTTGAATCGCACGGATCCTTTTATTGGTATCTTGCTTTAACGCGCTGCTTAAAATGTTTTCCATTATTGCTGCTTCACGCTGTATTGATGCCAACTCCGCTGGGGCTTGCGCAGATACATTAGCACTTAAACACCCAAGTATGGCCATTATGGCGCTGCTGATAAGTTTTTTATTCATGCTCTATACTCCTAATTTCTCGCAATCGCGGCTGTTGGCTGCTCTTGTACTTGTTCGGCTAAATCATTTAATTGCATCCGTAGATACGCTTGATCTTGAGCTCGCTGGGTTTTGATGTAAGTAATTAAACTGGCAATATCTTCTTGGCGTTCAACTCGTCCTGTTGCAATGGCCTCTTTTGCTAATTGATACATCTGCTGTTGCTGCAATTGATTTTGCGCAGTAATAATTTTTTGCATTTGGTCAATTTGCTTTTGTTGAGACTGCAATAAATGTGTTTGTTTCGTTACTTGTGCAAGTAACCCCTGCGCATCTGATTGCGGTAAAACTAAAAAGATTAACGAACAAACCAATACTGATGCTGCAACAGCCCACGTTCCAGCGACGCTAAACACACGCACAGCAGAGAACTGCGATATTGTTGATTGGCGATCCCAGATTGGTACAGGTACAGCCTTATAGTCACGGCTATGCTGTTGCCATACTTGCGCTTGGCTCATCAACGCTGCATATTCGGGATCATTTTCGAGCTGCTGCAATTGTTTATCGCTCAAAACTTTACCATCTAACCATTGCTCAAAAAGCGACTCTAAACTAGCCATCTACGGCCTCCAAATGAACTTTTAATTTTCCTAATGCACTGTATAACCGCGACTTAGCAGTATTAGTTGAAATATCTAATTGCTCAGCAATCTCTTCAAAGGTGCAATGCTGGAAAAATTTCAACTCCACCACTAAACGCTGCTCCCACGGTAACTTATTCAACATACTTTTTAATTGCTGATGCTGGGCCTGAGCTACACTATTGCCTTCTAATTCACTGTGTTCACAGGCTTGTTCTGGCACATCATCTAAGCTCTGATAATGCTTGCGACGGCGGTAGTATTCAACGCTACGCCGATGCACAATTTGAAATACCCAAGTATTAAAACTCGACTCACCACGAAAGTTCGGCAGACTTTTATACACCGAAATAAACACCTCTTGCATTAAGTCCATGGCATCATCTGGGTTACTTAGCATCCGCAAACAATAGTTATAAACTTGGCTTTCATGCTGCTTAACCAGCTTAAGCCAGGCGCGCTTATTTCCTTGTTGTGCTTTGGCGATTAATGTTTCTATTGATTGAAAAAACACGATTCTCGATGCTTAGTTATTTTACTTATGAGGTTAGTCGATAGAGTGAAGCAGATATTTTGGAAAAGATAAAAATAAATGAAAATAAATAAAAAAGCTCACCTAAATGAGCTATTCATCTGCCATTAAACGGCATTGCTGCTTTAAAAAGCTTTCTAGCATTTGGCTAAATAAACGAAAATCTCGAATACGACCGGTTGTTTTGCGCCACAGAATGCCAATATCGCGGTAAGCGTCACTTTGTGAGGGAGTGGCAAGCATGTTTTTGTTCGCTAAAATACCCGCGTTAATCGCCATTTGCGGCAAGAAAGTCACACCGAACTGGTGCTCAACCATGCTAAGTAAGGTGTGTAAGCTCGCCGCTTCAAACGGATTGATACAGCTTGAACGATTTAAATGACAAGCACTTAATGCGTGCCCTGTCATACAATGTTCTCGCTCTAATAAGAACACGCTGGCTTCCGGTAACAAGTTAAAATCTTCTATATTCTTAGCAGGTAAATAGTCTTTATGATGTACTAAGCAAAAGTGATCTTGCGCGAGTACTTGAGTATGAAATTTATCAGTATCGTAAGGTAGTGCCAACAGCGCCATATCGATATGGCCATGCTCGAGTTTATCTAACAAGCTATCACTGGTGTCTTCAACCAGTACCAACTCTAAATCGGCAAACTGTTGCTGACAAAGGTGGTAGAGAGGTGCCGCAATAAAACTAGCAATCGTTGGAATAACTCCAAGTGTGAGCGTACCGCTTAGCGGTGTTAAATGGCTTTTAGTCAGCTCTCTAACACTTAGCGTATCGTCAATAATTTTGCGTGCCCGCTCTACTACCTCTTCGCCGATAGCTGTGAACATCAAACTACGATTTTCACGCTCTATGAGTTGGCAACCGAGTGTTTCTTCAAGGGTTTGAATTGCACTGCTGAGTGTTGATTGACCAATAAAACACGCACTTGCGGCGCGGCCAAAATGTTGATGCTGATGAACTGCCAATAAATACTGCAGCTGTTTAATACTTGGTAAGTTCGTCATACTTTTTGTACCCACAAATAAAAAGACCCCAACACCAAGGGCGTTGAGATCTTTTCAAGCTAAAAGTCTGTAATACTTAAAGACTGCTGGATTTAAACTCCAAAGGCAGTTCTCAGTATGTAGAAAATAACAATAGCAAGGGCAGCGCCAACTGGCAATGTAATTACCCAAGAAACTACAATGTTTCTGATCACACCCATATTAAGTGCAGCAATTCCACGTGCCATACCTACCCCTAATACCGCGCCAACTAAGGTTTGTGTAGTAGAAATTGGTAAGCCTGTTCCCGATGCAATTACAACTGTAGAAGCAGCAGCTAATTCAGCAGCAAAACCACGACTTGGTGTTAAATGCGTAATGCCTTCACCAATCGTTTTAATTACTTTTTTGCCTAAAATTGCAAGGCCTGCAACAATACCGAAACCACCCAGTGGTAAAATCCACCATGCGATTGTCGCTTGCTTAGCTATCTCACCGTTATTTTCAACAATGTTTACAACTGCAGCCAACGGACCAATAGCGTTAGCCACGTCATTAGAACCATGAGCAAATGCCATACAACATGCGGTTAATACCATTAAGATAGCAAACACTTTCTCAACGTTATTAAATTGCATTTTCTTATCGGCTTTTGGATCAATCTTTAACCGAGAAATAACGATTTTACCAATAATACCAACAATAACAGCAATACCGATTGCTAATGCATAACCTTCAACAGCACCTAAATTAATACCAATGTGCTTTAAACCTTTCTTGATGGTTACTAAAGACATGATAAAACCGGCTAAACCCATGTAAATAGGCACATAGCGTTTGGCATTATTAAGTGGTGCCTCGGTGTCAAAAATTAACTTTTGCGCACTCATAAATATTAAGTAGGCAATAAACCCTGAAATCGCCGGGGTAACAATCCAACTCCCCACAATACCTGCAACTTTGTCCCATTGAATCGCTTCGCTGCCAACTGCAACTAAAGCAAATCCGATGATAGCACCAATAATTGAATGCGTGGTTGATACCGGCCAACCTAAGAATGAAGCTATTAGCAACCAACTACCCGCTGCAAATAATGCCGAGATCATCCCTAATACCATAAGTTCTGGCAGGTCTAAAAACGGCGTAGAATCGATAATGCCTTTACGAATTGTCGATGTTACTTCGCCGCCAGCTAAGTAGGCGCCTGCAAATTCAAAAATCATCGCTATAAAAATAGCTTGTTTAATAGTTAATGCTTTTGAACCTACCGATGTGCCCATCGCATTAGCAACGTCATTCGCGCCAATACCATAAGCCATAAAAAAACCGACTGCTGCGGCAATTAAAATTAATACCGTGCCATAAGATGCAATGATATCCATTGTGTAACCCTAATCTTTCGTTATTGAACTGAGTGTAAATTACCGAGCTAACATCAGCTCAAGACGCGAACCAACGCGTTCTGCGATATCCGCAAGCTCGCCGACCCATTCGATGATTTTATATAAAAACATTACATCTACAGGATTGAGTTCATCTTCGACGTCACGTAATTGGCGACGTATTATGATTTGCATATCATCCGTGTCTTGTTCAATTGCATCCAATTCAACGAGCATTTTTTCTACTAAGGTCACTTCACGACCTTTAAAACCAGTTTCTAGTAACTCATCTAACTCATTGATTGCGTTTGATGCTTGTTTAGTTGCATCAACACAGCGAGTTACATAGGCTAAAAAGTTAACTTGAATTTCTTTTGGAATGGTCATCTCACGACCAATTACACGACCAGCAATGTCTTTTGCTTTATTAGCAATTTTATCTTGCTGGGTGACGAGTTCAAGCAGATCTGTACGCTCTACCGGCATAAATAAACCGCGCGGTAACTGTAAACGTATATTTCTTTTCATGTCGTCGGCTTCACGTTCTAAAGTACGAATGTTCAAGCGAATCTCTTCTGCTTGTTGCCACTCTTCTTTAAATACATGATTGAAAAAAGGGATCAAAGCTTTACTTGCTTGATGTACCTTCTTGATGTGATCTTCCATTGGCTTTATAGGAGATTTTGCGAATACCCCTAAAAATGCGTTTGTAGGCATAACTGACCCTTAAATCAAATTAGTATGCTTTGCGGCGTGAATTTTACAGCATTCACCGCGATTGTGAATGCTTTTATTACATCACAGCTGCCGCTACAGCATTATAATTATAACGAAAACATGAAAAGCGACCATTGGCCGCTTTAATAAAACAAGACGGTATCAAAAAATCTATAACGATTTTTCTATATCCTCTTGAGATGTATGACGAATATCTTTGCCATTAACAAAGTAAATAATGTATTCAGAGATATTTTGACAACGGTCGCCAATACGTTCCAATGAACGTACCGACCAAACTAAATCCATAATTTTTGGAATTGAACGTGGATCTTCCATCATATAGGTCATAATTTGACGAGTAATTGCTTCATACTCACGGTCAACCTTGGCATCTTCTTTATGTACTTCAAATGCTTTTTGTACATCCATACGTGCAAAAGCATCGAGTACATCATGCAGCATTTTTGAAACTTGGCGACCCATATTTTCGATGTTAACTAATAAATCTTGCTGATCTTTAGTAAATGAATCTAGCGCAACTTTAGCAATACGCTCAGCTTCATCGCCAATACGCTCTAAATCGGCAATGGTTTTAGCAATCGCGACTACTAAGCGTAAATCACTTGCAGCTGGCTGACGACGAGCAATGATACGGGTACATTCCTCATCAATATTTACTTCCATGGCGTTTACTTTATAGTCGTTTTCACGCACTTTACGCGCTAACTCAGCATCGCCATTACTTACCGCATCAAGCGCGCTATTAAGTTGCTGCTCAACTAAGCCACCCATGCTTAATACATGGTTGCGAACGTTTTCTAGCTCTTGGTTAAAGCGGCCAGAAATATGCTTATTAATATTGTGTTCCATTGTTTACCTTCTTATCAAAATCGCTAACGTCACCCAAAAACAGTTTGACTCAGCCTAGCCGTAACGACCGGTGATATAATCTTCCGTTTTCTTTTTCGTTGGGGTAGTAAATAACGTATTGGTATCTGAGTACTCTATTAATTCACCCATGTACATAAAGGCCGTTTGATCAGAAACCCGCGCTGCTTGTTGCATGTTGTGGGTTACGATAACAACGGTAAACTTATTTTTTAAATCGTTGATAAGCTCTTCAATTACCAGTGTTGAAATAGGATCCAATGCTGATGTTGGCTCATCGAGTAATAATACTTCAGGCTCAATGGCGATAGAGCGTGCAATCACTAAACGTTGCTGCTGACCACCTGACAAACCAAATGCACTATCGTGAAGCCGATCTTTTACTTCATCCCACAGTGCCGCGCCTCGCAGTGACTGTTCAACCACCTCGTCTAATTTACGTTTTTCTTTGATACCTTGTAAGCGTAGGCCATAAACCACATTTTCGTAGATTGATTTAGGAAACGGGTTCGGACGCTGGAATACCATACCAACATTACGACGCAGCGCTGCAACATCTACCTTTTTGTCATAGATGTTTTGTCCGTGTAGTAAAATTTCACCTTCAATACGGCAAATATCAACCAGATCATTCATACGGTTAATACAGCGCAACAACGTAGATTTACCACACCCTGATGGTCCGATAAATGCGGTTACTTGGCCTTTTGGAATATTCATATTCACTGAGCTAAGCGCTTGTTTTTCACCATAGTAAAGATCTAAGTTTTTGATCTCGAGTGCCGTTTGCTCGGTGCTTAAATTGTCTAAGTCCAATTTCAAACTCGTGCTTGATTGGTTTACTTGTGGAGCGACTGTAATCATGTTTGTTACCTATAGAATCTTTACTAATTATTGATCAAGCGATCTAAATTTTTCACGTAAATGGTTACGTATGCCTATCGCGGTGATATTCAGTGTAATAATTACTGATACCAATAAGAATGCGGTGGCATACACTAGCGGACGTGCCGCTTCTACATTTGGGCTTTGGAAGCCAACGTCGTATATATGAAAACCTAAATGCATGAACTTTCGATCTAGATGAAAATACGGGAAGTTACCATCGAGCGGTAATGTCGGTGCCATTTTCACCACACCCACTAGCATCAATGGTGCAACTTCGCCAGCAGCACGCGCCACCGCTAATATTAAACCGGTCATAATCGCAGGACTGGCCATTGGCACGATAATACGCCATAACGTTTCAGCTTGCGTTGCGCCCAGTGCTAAAGAGCCATGACGAACCGTACTTGGGATACGTGATAAGCCTTCTTCTGTTGATACAATCACCACAGGCAGCGTTAAAATAGCAAGCGTTAAAGCAGACCAAAGTACCCCTGGAGTACCAAATACTGGACTAGGTGAGGCTTCTGGATAAAACAATTGATCCAAACTGCCACCTAATACATAAACAAAGAATCCTAAACCGAATACACCGTAAACAATTGAAGGAACACCAGCCAAGTTAATGACCGCGATACGGATCATCTTGGTAACCGCATTTTTAGCCGCATATTCATGTAAGTATATAGCTGCTACAACCCCAAACGGCGTTACAATTACAGCCATCAACATTACCATAAAAACAGTACCAAAGATTGCCGGGAATACACCACCTTCAGTATTAGCTTCACGCGGATCATCTGAAACAAATTTACCTAGTTGTACAAAGTAGTGACCTAGCTTTGCAACAAAGCTCATGTCATTAGGAAACCAAAAATCCAAAACCTGATATAAAGGCAAAGTAACAATTTCACCGCGCATATCTTTTACGGTTACCTGATCACGCTTAGCTTGTTTGCGCAGTGCAAACAATTGCTTTTCAAGTACGCCATACTCGGCTCTTAGATCTGCACGCTGTTGCGCAAGCTCAGCCACTCGTTCATCGGTCAGTGCATCATCGAGTAAATACGACTTCTCTTGTAAACGTAAACGCTCTAATTGATAGTTAATATGACCAATGTCACCGTTTTGCAAATCAAGCGCTTGCTCATTAAGCTCAACGGCACGTTCAACTAATTCTTCTAATACTTCAGTTTTATTATCGGTGATCACTTGGCCGTCTTTTATTACTTGTTCGACGTAGCCATAAAAATTACCGTTTTTACTGCGTTCAAACACCGCTATAGCCGCAGGCATGGTATTTGATTTTATGTCAGTTTCTATTACCCAACGAAAATCTAAATCAACGTATTCACGGTTACCGGTTTTAATTAAATAACGCTCTAGTTGCTCTTTATCATAACCAGATAAATCAACACCGGTTGCCTCAAGGCGCGATTTAGGCACCATTTCACGGTCGTATATTTCACCAATTACAGTTTGCTGCGCAACCGAGCCCTGTAGCTCTAATTGCACTACTTGTGATGGCCAGAAAAAGCTTAACCCTTTCCAAGCAATCATTGCTAATAACCCTAAGACAGAAATCAAACTGATACTTACTGCACCACCTGTCATCCATATCCAAGGAGAACCTGACTTAAACCACTGCTTTAACATGTCGTGTCTCCCACTTACATCGAGCTGTATTTATCACGCAACTGCTGACGCACAAACTCAGCAATTGTGTTGAAAATAAAGGTGAATATGAACAATACAAAAGCGGCTAAGAATAAGATCCGATAGTGTGAACTACCCACTTCCGATTCTGGCATTTCTACTGCGATATTAGCGGCTAAGGTACGCATACCTTGGAAAATGCTCCAATCCATTATTGGCGTATTACCTGTTGCCATTAGTACAATCATCGTTTCACCTACGGCGCGGCCTAAGCCCATCATCACAGCAGAGAAAATACCAGGGCTGGCGGTTAATAACACCACACTAACCAAGGTTTGCCATTGTGTTGCGCCTAGCGCCAATGAACCGTTTGATAAATGCTTAGGCACACTAAATACAGCATCTTCTGCGATAGAGAAAATAGTCGGAATAACCGCAAAACCCATCGCAATACCGACTACCAGTGAATTACGTTGATCGAAAGTCAGACCCAATTCGTTAGTCAAATACTGGCGAACATTACCGTCAAACATCCACAACTCAACCACCCCGCTCATCGCAAAGGCTAACCAACCAATCAGTAACAATACTGGTATTAGTAAGATTGAGTGGGCCCCTTCAGGAACTCGGTGACGAAAGCTTTCTGGTAATTTAGTCCACGCAAATGCGGTCGCTAAAATCCCCAGCGGCAGCATAAACAGCAAGCCAACAATCGCAGGTAAATGCTCTTCTATCAACGGCGCAAGCCATAAGCCTGCTAAAAATCCTAAAATTACGGTTGGTAATGCTTCCATAATTTCAACTGTTGGTTTGACTACTTTACGTAATGGACCTGACATAAAATAAGCGGTGTAGATTGCTGCAGAGAGCGCAATCGGCACTGCAAATAGCATCGCATATAAAGCAGCTTTTATAGTACCAAATGAAATTGGCACTAAAGAAAACTTAGCTTCAAAGTCATCACCGGCAGACGTTGATTGCCAAATATAACCCGGCTCTGGATAACCCTCATACCACACTTCTTGCCACAAGGCTGACCATGTCACCTCAGGGTGTTCATTGTGAATTTCAATCACAGTTAATTTGTCATCAGCTAGAATAAGTGCCGCATTTGAGCGTGGTGCAATAGCAAAGTTTTCAATCGGACCTTCACTGATTTTACCTTGCCATAGTTTTGCTTCACTGGTGGTGTAATACACGCCTAACTCACCATTAGAACTGGTGGTAAAGAACGTACGACGATAAAACTCAGTGAATATATCTAGCTTAGGCTGCTTTGAGGTTTCAAACGCACGTATTTTTTGATATTCACGGCCATCGTCAGTATTAATTTCAAACCACTGCGAAACTTCACCATTATCATTCGCTAGCATCAGCGAGTTAGCACCGGCTAATAATTGCGCCGAAACCAAGTTGGCATTTTCTTCATTCGCCGCAAGCATTTGGATCAGCTCAACCTCGCTTGGATTGCGAGTATCGTAAACATAAATTTGATTTGCTGAGCGCACAAAAGTACGGGTGGTATCTGGCGACATTAGTAGTTGGTCTACGCGCCCTTCAACATCAAGTTCAGTGCGTTCAACAACCCATTCAACTTCACCGCTGAACATGTTTTCTTCAGCAACAAAACTGCTAAAAATTACACGCTTATCAGCCGTTTGTGCCACAACAGCGGTTTTATCTTCATAATGGCTAAATGCAAATTGTTTAATGGCAGCACCATTGTCGTCAACCAGCAATGTTTTTTCACCAAGTGGATAACCCAAACGCGGGGTTAATTTACGTTCGTTATTAGGAAAGGTAACTAAGAATTTAGGTGACACTATCATCACCGAACCATTTTCTAGTCCGTATGCGTAATGTCCTTGAAATGGCGCGCTGGATGCAAAACTACTCACTTCGCTGTCAAGTGGCACAACTAAGCTAGCAAGCTTTTTACCAAAGCCCTTTTTCTCAACACTGTAATAATCAACCTTACCTTGTTTGCTCAGTAAAAAAGCAATTTCAGTTTGCTCTTCAATACCTAGGCCAACAATTTGTTCAGCATTACTAAGCGCAAAGCTATCGCGCGTTTCTACTTTCGCTGATTCAAAAATAGGTTGCACAACATACAATAAATAGAAGAATATCAATAGCAAAGCTATCAATACCATAATACCGCCAGCGGTAATGCTAAATTTGGCAAACCGATCTTTAAATAGACGGCTTCTATCCGTATTAAAAGACGGTTTATTCGGATTGGAAGTCATCAAAACACCTATAAATCTTAACGTTGGGTAGATTATATTTCACCAAGATGACAGTATTGTTACAAACGTCATAATTGCTAAGACTTTGTTGTGGTATTCATCATAACAAAACAAACAATGTTTATATTCAATAACTTGAAAAACTTTCAACTTAGTGCTTTATTATTGATAAACAAAAGTTTAGATAATTCAGACTGTAAACTCACACTATTTTACTGTTTTTAAATTGAACTATTGGCAAAAAAATTGGACAAATTTGGGGACTGAGTCAATACTCAATTTGGTTCTTTTTAATCATTCAATAATTTCATGCCTGGGCATTTATTATTTAATTACGGCACTCTTTAGGAATTATCTATATGAAGCAATTGGTTATAACTATTTTGGGACAAGATCGTCCGGGACTTGTAGAAGACATCTCATCTGCAATTTTAAATCATAATGGTAACTGGTTAACCAGTAACTTAAGCCATTTAGCCGGTCACTTTGCTGGCATCATTGAAGTAGCAGTGCCAGCAGAGCATCTGCAAGAATTACAAGATGCATTGCATGGCTTACCACAATTAGAAGTACGGATTGAAACAGGCGCGCATGAATTACCAGACACACCTGCTGAACAGCTTAATTTTGTAATAACTGGCAATGATCGACCAGGTATTATCCAGGAACTAGCCGGAGTATTGCGTCACAAGGGAGCAAATATTACCCACCTAAACTCTAAGCAGCAGAGCGCACCAAACTGGGGGGTACCAATTTTCAGCGCCGTTGCAACAGTTGCTTTGCCAACGGGCATGAATAAAGACGAAGTTGTTGCTGCACTCGAAGCAATTACATCCGACTTAATTGTTGATATTGAAGACGCTTAAGTCACACCTCACAGCCATCTTCTATAGCAAGACAAACATGTCACAAAAGTGACATTTTTGTCATTTTTATGTCATCTAAGTGTTCTATATTTTGTTCAGTTGCTATCCAAGGAATAGAATATGAACGCCTGCGCTGATGTGTCTCAAACGATTAATTATTTTGCCCCAGAGTTAAGTTGGCTGTCTTTTAACGATCGTGTTTTACAAGAAGCTAAAGATAAAAATAACCCGATTATTGAACGTATTCGTTTTTTGGGGATCTTCTCAAACAATTTAGATGAATTCTTCAGAGTTCGGGTTGCCGATGTAAAACGACGCATTCTATTAAATAAACTACCAGATACTAATTTTGATGAAGATGAAATTTTACTGACCCAAATTCAGCAAAAGGTTTTGCAGCTTGGTAAAAAATTTAACGTTATTCATCAGCAAATTCTCCATGATTTAAATACCCACAACATTCATGTTGACCGTCCCGAGCAGCTTAGTGAATTTCATATTAACTGGCTAAAAATATTTTTTCACGACAATGTATTACAGCATATATCGCCAATAATGCTGGATGAAAATAAAGACTTCTCAGATCATATTAACGATACAATGACGTACTTGTTTGTCGAAATGTTTAACGACAAAAGTCATTATGCGATGTTAGAAGTCCCTACCGATCGCGTACCACGCTTTGTAATTTTACCACCCGAAAAAACCCGTCGTCATAAAACTATTGTGATGTTAGATGACATTATTTTGTTTTTTTTAAGTGACGTATTTAGCAGTTTTTTTAGTTTTACTGAGATCCAAGGCTACGCAATCAAGCTGACCCGTGATGCAGAATACAACCTAGATGACGAACTAGAAGAAGGCATTTTAGATAAGATGTCTAAGGGCCTAAAACAGCGTATTTATGCCGAGCCGGTGCGCTTAGTATACGACCAAGCGATGCCCGAGCCAATGCTCAAAGTAATGAAAAAACGCTTAGGTGTTACTCATCACGATGCGTTGATCCCCGGTGGTCGCTATCGTAACTTTAGAGACTTTATTGGTTTTCCCAATGTTGGTCGGCAATATTTAGAAAACAAATCATTACCGGCTTTGCAAAGCACAGCATTTAATAATCATGCCAGTGTGTTTGCTGCAATTAGTCAGCAAGATATTCTACTTTATTATCCATATCATACATTTAATCATCTACTGGAATATGTTCGCCAAGCAGCATTTGACCCTCGAGTAACACAAATTAAAGTAAACATTTATCGTGTTGCGAGTAAATCTCGATTAATTTCATCACTGATCAACGCGGCAAAAAATGGCAAAAAAGTCACCGTTATGGTGGAGCTAAAAGCACGCTTTGATGAACAAAATAATATTGAGTGGGCAAAAGTACTCAGTGGCGCAGGTATTAAAGTTATTTTTGGTATACCAGCTCTCAAAGTACACAGTAAGTTATGTATTATTCATCGTCGTGAAAAAGGTCAAATAGTAAAGTACGCGCACATTGGCACTGGTAATTTTCACGAAAAAACCGCCAAAATCTATACAGACTTTAGTTTATTTACTAAACATCAAGGTATTTGTGACGAAAGTGATAGCGTATTTAAGTTTATTGAAAGCAGTTATAAACCGTTTATGTTCGAACATTTGATGATTTCGCCAGTGAACGCTCGACAGCTGTTGCTTGGTTTAATTCACCAAGAAATAACCCATGTTGAAAATGGTCACACCGGTAAAATAACATTAAAAATAAATAACTTAGTAGATAAAGAACTGGTTGATTGTTTGTACTTGGCCGCTCGTAGCGGTGTTAAAATTCGCATTATTGTCCGTGGTATGTGTTCCTTAGTGCCAGGACTCAATAATTTTAGCGACAACATTCGGGTAATTAGTATCGTCGATCGCTTTTTAGAGCACCCGCGAGTTATGATCTTTGGTAATAATGGGGATGAAAAAGTCTATATTTCATCTGCAGATTGGATGACACGTAATCTTGATCATCGAGTTGAAGTTGGCGTGCCTATTTATGATGAAAAACTAAAACAACTCATTGTTGACGTACTTGAACTGCAATTTAAAGATCGTACCAAAGCGAGAATCATTGATAGCGAACAGAAAAATCATTATGTTAGACGCGGAAATCGTAAAAAAATACGTTCGCAAATAGCTATTTATGATCACTTAAAAAAATGGGAAGGCAATTACAATAATGAATGATTATCCCTCAATTGCTGCGGTTGACTTAGGGTCAAACAGCTTTCATTTAGTGGTCGCAAGAGAAGTGGATGGCTCTTTGCAAATTCTCCACAAAGAAAAACAACGCGTTTACTTAGCCGATGGCTTAGACGACAAAAATCAATTAAGTCAAACTGCCATAGATAGAGCATTAACGATATTAAAGCAGTTTGCTACTACGCTACAAGACTTCCCTGCGAGCAATGTAAAAATTGCTGCAACTTATACATTACGACGAGCTAAAAATATTAATTCATTTTTAACTCAGGCAAATAGAGTTTTTCCTTATCATATTGATGTGATCTCAGGTCAAGAAGAAGCGCGCTTAATCTATCAAGGTGTAGCTCATTATGTTCATCACGATGAAAACCGTTTAGTTATTGATATTGGCGGCGGTAGTACCGAGCTAATTATTGGCAAGCATTTTAAACATAAGCTGCTCTCAAGTCGCAATATGGGCTGCGTAAGCTATACCAAGCAATTTTTTGCCGATGGTATTATTAATGATAAACGCTTTAGCAAAGCACAAATAAAAGCAGAGCAAGAACTTGAGGTTATTTTTGCCAATTACATTAGTGCAGGCTGGCAATCGGTAGTGGGGACGTCAGGCACCATTAAATCAATATTAGCCATGATCAACGCTAATGACCCTGAACAAAAAAATATCACACTGGAGCGATTGCTCGAACTTAAAACTCAGTTTATAGCCGCTAAAACTATCGATAACTTACTTATTGAAGGTTTAAGCCCGGAGCGTCAAGTAAGTATTTGCGGTGGCTTAACTATTTTACTCGCGATTTTTCAGCTGTTTAATATTACCGAAATGGATTACAGCGACTTTTCACTACGTGAAGGTTTACTGCATGAAATGCAGCAAAAGTTAGCGCTTAAAGATATACGCACCAATACCATAGCTAATTTAAGCGAAAGAAACACAATAGATAAAGTACATGCACAACGTGTTGCAAATACTGCCGATTGGTTATTCCTACAAGTACAAAAAGAATGGCAGCTCGACTCATTAGATAATCATCAATTATTAGTGTGGGCAGCGCAATTACACGAAGTGGGTTTAGGTATTAACTCATCAGGCTTACACAAACATAGTGCTTATGTTGTTGAAAATAGTCAGCTGCCAGGATTTACTCAACAACAGCAAACATTATTAAGCTGTATGATACGGTTTTACCGTAAAAAAATTCGTTTAGAAGAATTTCCAACTTTACTCTCGGTGCCGCACTTTCAAATATTACAATTAATTGTATTACTCAGACTAGCTATATTATTAAATCAAAAACGCCTTAACGATCAACATCAAGAGTTAGCAGTATCAGTAAAAGGCAATAGTATGCTATTGCAGTTCCCAGCGGATTGGCTCAATGAACAAACCTTGCTTCATGCTGATTTACAACAAGAGCAAAAATATTTGAAGAAAGTAGGCTTTTTAATCGACTTTGTGTGATTTACAGACATGGCTGAATTTGGATAGCATGCGCTACCCAAATTAGATCTTCTATTACATATCCATATGGCGATTAGTACTTTGCATCATTTGCTTTAATCCTTGATGTTCAAGCTCCAGCAATTGAGATAGTTTCTCTTTACCTGTTGGCGTTTCTGCACGACTAAGTAAGTATTGATAAAGATTGATCACCTTTTGATGCTGATCTGATATATAACCTTGCATGGCTTGCTCATCAACACGCGTATCACGGTTTAAATCTGTAAAATTAATCAGTTCAGAGTTTTCAGCAAAGTACTCGTAACAATAAGTATCTAAGGTATTGATCTCCGTGATGGCTTTAAAACCAACTAAATCCTCAGCCAACTTTTTTTCGTACTTAACAAAATAGTCTGCCAGCATTTGGTTATGCTCTGCTAAATCGTCTCTGAGACTAAAAAAATTTGCCGCCATTTGGGTATGAAATAGTACAGTCCAGTCGTACACTTCTTGTATTGTTTTAACTTGCATGTGCGTTCCTTAATTAACCCTAGTAACCATACTCCTGCGTAAAACGTGCCAATAAAAAGTTAAATTAAAACAGAGAGATATTAAAAAACCATCACCCAAACTCGTATAAGTTACAAGTCATAGGGTAATTTTTATAGAGTGGTGGTACAAAAACGGTGGCTCATATTTAAATTATGACTAATTGATGTGGCATAAAACACTCGCAAATTCTAACCTTAGTAGCCAAGTAGCGCTTCATCTTAAAGCATAAGTAAATGCAAAACATGACATCCCAAGTTTGCTGATAACTTAGCTGACAATGTGAAATCTCTACAACCCTTAGCTGGGAATCATAAATAAATTTTACATCGCTATGCTGGTGTAATTTCTAATGTTTACTAATATTCATTTGTTGATTGATGAAAACAGTAAATTATTTCAGCTTGAGCATATGCTCTTTTTATTGGTGGTTAACGCTTTATGGATAAGTATTCCCTTCGAAAAAAAATATTAATTATTACTTTTTTTTGCTTTTTTATATTTTTTATAGCGATGCTAATACAGAGCTTAAATGCATTACAAAAAAATATAGATTCCGCATTACGAGAAGAAATAAATTTAGTCTCAGATGTATTTACAAATGGGGTTGGTGATTGGATGTATGACAGGCGTCAGGCTGTTATTAAACTGTCTAAAGTTATTGCTGACCATCCTGAAGTAAAACCTTATATTTTGCTTGACCAAGTAAAAGAAAGTTTAGGTTTTTCGCTTGTTTACTATGGTAATGAACAAGGAGAAATGTACCGTAACGACCCTAACCTTAATCCACCAAATTATGATCCCAGAGTACGGAGTTGGTACAAAGGTGCATTAGAAGAAAATGGTAGTTTTTTAGCTGCTCCTTTTGTTTCTGCAAGCACCCAAGAATATGTGGTTACTCTTTCAGAGCCAGTGAGAAAGGAAGGTGAGATAGTTGGTGCAGTTGGCGCTAATTTAACTTTAGCTCAATTAACTAAATATATAAATGCTCTCGATGTACCTGGCGATGGATATGCCATCATTGTTGACAAAAGCGATCAAGTTGTTGCTCATCCTGATACAAAAAAACAAAGTACTAAAGCATCAGATCTCGATAAAAGCTTTACGGGTCAGTTGTTAGAAAAGCTAGTGACTAAGCATACTTTAGAAGAAATGACCTTAGATAATCGCGAGCGACTTATTTTTGCACAGGCTATTCCTAACTCCAGCTGGTCAATTATTTTAGTAATGGACAAAGATACTTTATTTGCACCTGTACGAAGCCAGCTTATTACTCAAGTGATCATCAGCACTGCAATGTTAATATTTGTACTGTTTATCATCTCATTTTTGTTAAAAATCATGCTCAAAAACTTAAGTTCTATCACTCAAAATTTAGATGCTATTGCTAATGGTAATGGCGATTTGACAGTTAGGTTAGAAGTGAATAGTGGCGATGAAATAGGCCAACTTGCATCGAGCTTTAACCGTTTTGTTGAACAATTACATGGCATTATAAGTCGACTGAGTGACGCATCAACAATATTGCTAAGTGAAGCTGGTGATGTATCTACAGCAACAAATAAGCAAAACGATAGATTACAGCGTCATCAAAGTGAAATTCATATGGTTGCAACTGCGGTAACTGAAATGGCTGCGGCAACAAAAGAAATCGCTGCTAATGCAGAACAAACTGCACAATCATCACAAAACTGCGTAAGCGTTACAGAGCAAGGCCGTTTTGGCGTTGAGCAAAGTCAAAAATCTACAAAAGTCCTAGCTGATGAGGTCGAAAAAGCGAGCGAAATTATTCGTGATTTGAATAAACACGCGCAAGAAATAACATCAATTTTATCTACTATCAGCGGTATTTCAGAGCAAACAAATTTACTGGCATTAAATGCAGCAATTGAAGCAGCAAGAGCTGGGGAGCAAGGGCGTGGCTTTGCTGTAGTTGCCGATGAAGTAAGGGTTTTATCACAACGAACTTATACTTCGACTCAAGAAATCCAAGGCATGATTGAGTCACTACAAAGCGCAGCACTAAAAGCGGTAGATGCGACTGATAAAGGTAAAGGAATGGCCAACCAAAGTGTTGAAGATGCTCAAAAAGCGAATCAAAGTCTCGGTAAAATATTAGAATCGGTTAGTGTGATAAATGACATGGCAGCACAAATTGCCACCGCCGCTGAAGAGCAATCAGCTGTCACCTTAGAAATCAGTCGCAATACTGAGACAATCCGAGGGGTCGGTGATGAAATGTTTGAAGCAAGCCAATTAGCTGCTGAACAAGCTCAAAAATTACACGACTTAGGAAGACAGATTAACAATGAAGTGAGTAAGTTTAGACTGTGAAGTGAACCTTTAGATTATCAGTAAAATAAACTTAATTTTGAATGCTTAAAAATTAAATTTTAATAAGCAACTGAATAAAAACAAATTTAGTAACAAAAATAATTAGAGGTTTATATGAAATCAGAACTTAGTCCACTTTTTGTAGGGGTTATTCTAACGTCTTTTCTTACTATTACTAGTAATGTAAAAGCAGCTGAGCCAAGTATCAAGGATATAGATTTTTATGCTTCTATACGTTTAGGTGTAGATAATATTGACGCAGGTACATCTGATGATGGGGCTAATGGCCGCGACTTTTTGAGTCGTATAGGTGCTAAAGCGAGTATCAAAATAGATGACAATTTAACAGCAGTCACGAGAGTTGAATATGGCCTGAGAGAAGAGAATGCAGTTGATTTAACTCAAAATAATGGCCCGACTCTTCGTCAAGCCTACGTTGGTTTGAAAGGTGATTTTGGTGAAGTTTATTTCGGGTCTCAAACTTTATTATGGAATACCTATGTTAGAAGCGCTTATTTTTCAGATGGTATAGATACTATTCGACAAGGTAATGTACGAGACGATGATTTACTACAGTATTTTTATAAACAAGGTAATTGGAACTTTGGTGCAGGGTTACAATTTAAAGGGCAAGATGGAAGCTCTGTTGATCAAATGCAATTAGGTGGAGAATATAAGTCTGGACCTTATAAAGTGCAAGCGGCTTGGTCTAAAGATAACCAAGGCGATAATAAAGGTAACCTTTATGGGCTGCGTGGTTGGTGGGATGTTAATGATGCTGTGACACTGTCAGCTTTTGTACATAAAGCAACCAACACCTACGATATTTATGGGGGAAGTAGTACTGGAACGGTTCGATTGAAAGATGCTGATGTAGAGGGTAATAAGAATGCAATTAACGCATGTAGCTCTGAAGATAGAACAAGTAGTGGTTTATATGCCAGTTACCTATTCGGTAAAAATAAAATCCATACTCGTTATGCTATAGACAGTTGTGATATATCAGGTGATGTAGATTCCGTTAAAATCGAATATATACGTTATTTGAGTAAAGCTTTAAGGGCTTGGGTAGCATACGAAGACTTAAGTAACGATGAACAACGCAAACCTACTACTAGCTCCGGCAAAGACATGTCTCAATTACAAGCTGGCGTTAGATTTGATTTTTAAACAAGCAAATCTACACATTACCTATCTATTACTTTCAAAAGTATATCAACATTGAATCGTCGCAGTACCCGTTTTACGAGGTTCTGCGACTCTGGTCAAACAAAGTTTGATGGGCTCAAAACCGCAATGGTCAGGTCTTTCTTTTTGCCACTATCCTACTTACTCGAGAATAATGCAGCTGAAAATAATCGCCAACCTCTTTCAACGTGTACCCACCGGATGCATAAGCAGCTCTTATGGCATCATCACGATTATTAAACCGTTGAGCGTATTCTGTTAATGGTACCGCTGCTCTGCGCCTTTGTTTTTGGGGTATTTCCGATAAATCGCCTTCCTGCTCTTTAAGTAATTCTAAATGTTCCTTTACAAACTCAGCAGTACCTAAAAATACCTGATTTGAAATATTTCCCCAAGGATCCACCCCTTTTCCTTGCTACTAACTGCGCAAACTTACGTCTGGCTATTGTTTTATACTTTGCAAATTGCAGTAACATTTTATCTACCGCAAGCCATTGGGGAATCGGCTCTTGACCCATTACATAATTCCAGCTACTCCAAGGCCACTCCGATAGGCTATCGGCCATTTTCGCTCTAATTGGGTTTAAAACAATATACCTGTTTAGCTCTAATAAATATGCATCCTTATCAACCAAAATTGCCTTATATCGTCCTTGGAATAAATGCCCCACACGTCGCTGTTTTCTATTAAACCATTGCGTATATACACCATTTAATTGACGCATCCCTTTGCTTAAATTCGCATCCGGCGTTTCGACTAATAAATGGTAATGATTGGTCATTAAGCAAAAAGAATGGATCACCCAGTTATAGCGCTCACATACATCTCCTAGGATTTTTAAAAAACCTTCAAAATCTGATTCATCTAAATAAATAGGTTTTCTTTCATTGCCCCGCGAAGTTATGTGATATAACGCACCCGCAAACTCTAATCTGAGAGGCCTTGCCATCTTCTCACCTATCAATTTGTATAAATTAATATCTAAAGATTAGCCGCAACCAACAAAAAGGCAAAAAGAAAGACCTGACCCCATTCTTTGCATAATTCCAGCTACTCCAAGGCCACTCCGATAGGCTATCGGCCATTTTCGCTCTAATTGGGTTTAAAACAATATACCTGTTTAGCTCTAATAAATATGCATCCTTATCAACCAAAATTGCCTTATATCGTCCTTGGAATAAATGCCCCACACGTCGCTGTTTTCTATTAAACCATTGCGTATATACACCATTTAATTGCCGCATCCCTTTACTTAAATTGGCATCAGGTGTTTCAACGAGCAAGTGATAATGATTAGTCATCAAGCAATATGAATGGATCACCCAGTTATAGCGTTCACATACATCTCCTAGGATTTTTAAAAAATCCTCAAAATCTGATTCATCTAAATAGATAGGCTTTCTTTCATTGCCCCGCGAAGTTATGTGATATAACGCACCCGCAAACTCTAATCGAAGAGGCCTTGCCATCTTTTCACCTATCAATTTGTATAAATTAATATCTAAAGATTAGCCGCAAGCAACAAAAAGGCAAGAAGAAAGACCTGACCCTATTTTTCGGTGACAAAGGGTATTTAAGTAAGGCTTTAGAAGCGGATTTGCTCGATAAAGGGGTAAAGCTGATCACGACGGTTCGCAAAAATATGAAGGCAAAAGCGATGTCATTATGGGATAGAGCGATGCTTTCAAAGCGTTTTATAATCGAAACAATTAATGACCAACTCAAGAACATATCTTTCATTGAACATTCGAGACATCGGAGTATGAACGGCTTTATGTTGAATTTAGTGGCTGGATTGGTGGCTTATTGTTTGAAAGAAAATAAGCCACACCTTAATTTAACTGACGTAGAGCTTAACGCATTAGTTATCGCTTAAGCAGAACTGAGGTTACTTAGTTTTTTATTGCGTGCAAAACAAAGCCCCGCGAGTGCGAGGCTTTGGATTCAAAAGATCGATATTCTATATGTTGAGTATCTTAAACATCCAACGCACAGTTGCTAGAGTTGCCCAAATTACTAAAGCAACAATTGGTAACATTGATATGAATACTAAAGATGCGCTCGACAGGTCAACGTCTCGTATACGAGTTTGAAGTTCAAAACCGTAGAAGCCGACGACCAGACTTCCCAAGAAGTAAATAGTTAAGCTAGCAATAATCAAGCTGCTATATCCAATCATTGCTCTCAATCTGTTAGCTTTCTTTGATTTGCCCTCTGAAACATCTATTTTCATATTTCTCAACTTTAACAAGAATCATCATTACACTGAGTCTGTTGATGTGCTGCTTCTGCGGCAGCTCCTGTTCCGTATGCCCCGCCAAGTTTGACCTCAGCAACTGCCCGATTACCCGGTGTTGTACTCAACGTCTTTGAATCAGCCAATATACGTTGGGAATTAGCTCCCGTCATATTATTAGAAGCCTGTGTAGCAGAGTTATTAGGCAACCCTCTACCTGCGACAGCAACTTTTGCGGCTGTCTTTGCAACTGCTCCACCAACTGCCCCGATAGCCGCTGCTTCGATAACATCCTCAGTGTTAAACTCACCATCCATCGCTTGGTTTGCAACTTCGCCGAGTCCATTAGCCCCAGCACCAACAGCCATTGTTCCTAAAAGGCCACCACCAAACGTAGTAGCAACACCAACCGCAGCGCCAACTCCTCCGGCTTTCATTACTGAACCAAAAGAAGCATTTTCATTTGTTACTGCTTCTGAAATTGCACCTATGGCAAATCCAATTACACCGGCTCCAACTTGGAGAAATGGGAACTCTCCATTCGGATCAGTATATTTATACGGGTTATTGTTTGCGTAAGTATATCGACCAAAACCATGAACTGGGTTACCACGCCCCATATGACCCAACGCATCCACCGGATCATTAGAATAAAACCGCCCGATAACTGGATCATAGTATCGTGCCTGCATATAACTCAACCCTAAATCGGTGTCGAATTTATGCCCTGTGTACCCTACGTCATCTTTGGGTGCTTCTATCGATTCACCAAATGGACGCGTGTGCTGACGGCTTTCACTCACGGTTTGCGGCGTTACATCACCGTACTTGGCAATCAGTTTTTTACCTAAGTAAATATAGTTAGTACCGTTGCCTGTTATGGTGCTTCCTTTTTCTCTATATAGCAGCATACCATCTTGGCTATACATTGAATAACTGGTGCCATTGCCATCAGTTTGTTTTACGCGGCGGTTATGGCCATCGTATAAGTAACTATTACCTTTTGCAGTGGTAAGTTGGTTTGCTTCATTAAAATCTAAACTATATGCCCCATTATTGGTGATATTACCACGGCTATCATACCCTATTGACCCATACCGCCCACTAACACCGGTTACTTTTGATAAACGATTTTTAGCGTAGTCATACGTATAGTTAAGTGTTTTACCCTTATTTTTATAATAAGTGATATTACCAAAACCATCATAGCGTAATGTACTTGAGCCTATACCTGTGCCACCCGTTGTACTGGTTAACCGGTCAAGGTCGTCATACCCGAGGTAAGTTAAGCTGTGTGCACTGTTTTGCCCATCAATGATTGAAGTAATATTCGCGTTGTTGTCGTAATCATACGTCAACGCCATAACGGTACTCGGTAGATTACTGCCTGCGGGACCGGTATCTTTTAGCTGCTTAGGTAACAAACTATCTGAATATAATGTGGTTTTATGCGTTACACCATTGCCATAAGTGAATGAGTCAAGCATGCCATTTGCATAGTATTTAGCGTCTTTGGCAAAACTTAGTTCAACTGCACCGTTTTTATAAGTTTGAACCTCAGTTGGCTCGCCAAAGCCATTGGGCTTGAAGTTAACAATCGTGCCATCTGGATACCCTAATTGCTTACGCTGCTGTAACGCATTGTATTTATAACTAAGCATTAACGGTAATTGATTACCAACAAAAAGCTGCTCTTCTTCTAATAAGTTTTGATTATTATATGTGTAGCGATGGGTAACATCCCCTGCTGTTAAGGTAAGCACATTGCCATTGTTATCACGCTCGTAACTAACATCACCTGAGTTATCTGGGTAATTAACATATTTGAGGCCGCCTAAATTATCATAAGTGTAATTAGTAGCCCCGACAGGTTTAGTCGTTGAACACTGGGTGTTATTAACGCTGGCTTTATGCCAACTAAGTTCACCCAACGCATTGTATTTATATATCGTATTACCAACATCTGGGCGCGTTGTTAAACATAGCTTCTTCGTATTGTCATAATAGCGATGCTCGGTAACACTAACGGTATTTCCGTGTTGATTAGCCGCTGTTTGCGTTATTGAGTGTGTTAAACCAAATATATCAACATCCATTTGTGTTGTTACATCTTCGGGAGATTCTATTTTCACCGCTTGTGAGTAACTTGGTGAGCCAAACGCTTGATAAGTCGTGGTCGTTACGTTGTCTTTAGCATCCGTTACTTCTATACGATTACCAGATAAATAGGCGTAATTAACGGTGCCCAATCCACTTGTTGTTACACTTTGCTGTCTACCCAGTGAATCATAGACGGTTGTAGTGCCTTTATTTTCACTTACATTTGCGCTTGCATAAGATTGGAACGTTGGTTGATTCAAGTAGTTATATTCGAAACGCTGATAACGGGTACTATTTGCTGCTGAGCTATTGACTAAGTCTTGGCTTTTTATCTCTGTCAGTCGCAGTAAGCTGTCATAGTACTCTGTGGTTTTAAATACAGCGTTACCTGCACATGCTGTCCTTGAATTATTTAATGTACACGTTGACGCAGTGCGGGTATTGGTATCGTTGTTCCAAGTATATAACGTGTCGTACCAGTTGCCATTAGCCGCATCATTTGTTAAATCTACGGATTTAATACGACCTATGTCATCATAGGTGTAATTAGTTGATATGCCATTATAATCGGTTGTACGCGTTACCCACCCGTTATTATCAACGACTCTACTCGCACTCATATTTCCTGAAGTTGACCTATTGGGAACAGTGATAAGCTGAGGTAAACCACGCTTGTAGTTGGCATATTCAATGAAACGCTTACCAGTACCATATGTTCGATTTAAGTTATAGCTAACCTTTTTCAATAAGCCTGAAGAAAAATACTCCCTAGCATTTATAAATATTACCCCCCTCTTTTTCTGTAAAGTTGGTAACTTGAAGGTATTATTTTTTCCATTTTTATAGTTACTAAAGTTTTTATATTCAATCTCATAGTTTGCGATTGTGCTACCATCAATTAGTTTATCATCTGTAAACTCAGAAACAGGAAGCCCTAGCACCCATGAATCATTATCATGTAAATAAACCTTCTTATTATAAATTTCGTTGTTACTAAAATTATTTCTCTCCCTTATTTCTGTCACAAAACCATATGTATCAAACTTTTCAAAATCTGTTAAATATTCATCCTTATAGTTATTGTTATATATAATTATTTTTTTATTAACGAGATTAACTCTATTTTTAATTTGTGAGATATTAATTACTTCGCAGGGACTTCCCCTTTGTCCACAGTCAACCCATGAACTACCTACAAAATCACCTTTAGAGTAAGTATACTCCTCTCTTTTTATTAACTGATTACTTAAAGAGAGTGTATCTTCAGCAATAACCATATTCTCACTGATAGATTGGCTTTCTCTATCAATATACAAAATATTTATTTTATCTTGCTTAATTATTTTCACCGTCCTGAAATGCAAAGGAGTCCGAGATGCAATCATAGAAGGAAACTTTTCAATGCCAACTGATTTCGAAATATCGACCGGACCTGATACAAAATCATTGAGATCATTCCGCTCGCCATCATCAAAATAAAACGGTGGACGATTACTTAATCCATAATGACCCGAATTTTCAGAGTAAATATAATTCCAGTCTATATCATCTAGTTTACTGCCAGTTATTCTTTTTCTTACTAAGGATAAAGATAAACTACAGTTTAAGTTATACATGTAGCTAAATTCATCTAACCTTTGGTAGTCATAAACCCTTGGAATTACATTTGAACGATTATGTTTTTTTATTTGAAGTGTGTAACGAATTATTGCACCTTCTGGTGTTTTAACTGTTACCTCTTTAGGTTCAGGGTGCACGATAGCGCACGAAGGTATTTTTTGACCCCCATATGACCTTCCTTTGTTACGGTTATAAAATTGAAGCTGATTGGTATAAAAAAAACTGGGATTCTGCCCCCTATACCCTAAAATGTGTATTCCTCCATATTCCCAAGTTGTCCCATTTGGAAGAATCACTTTATTTAAATAACCATCACTAGTGTTATAATGATACTCCCAGACTCTATTGTTTACAGAAGCTGATACAGGCCTTTTTTTATTGTCAACAACCCCATAGTCTATATCAATTCTTCTACCATCAGATGAAACAATGCTAATTAGGTCGCCATCTTCGTAATTATAAATTACATCATTACCATATTTATCCTCGATCTTTGAAACCATTAGTATTTTCGTATAGGTCCTTGGCATATGAAGATTTGGTATAGCTCCATTATAATAGGTTTTTACCTCATTGAAGGTATAGGTAAAACCATTTGGAGCAGAAACAACGATCCCCTCTTCCCCGTCTGCATTGTAGATACAACCCTTAACTTTATAATTAGATTTAGTAATCTGTTTTTCTGCAGAATGACCGTAAGTATTTAAAAATCTCTGTGATGTAACATTAGGTATATGTAGAAATTTACCACTCCAGAAATTACTTGATGGAATACCATCATCCATAGTCACTTCAAATGCAGTTTCTGCTGAAGCTGTACAATTTTCTCCTTTATACCAACCAGAAAGGCCAAAATCCCATTGCCCTTTCCCACCGGATAAAAAGTTACCTTTAATTAACGGAATATCCCATTTCCAGCCATTTGGTCCACCCGTATCTAGGTCATCAGATGGTATCCACCGTATTAACTCAACTGGAATCTGTGAGTTTCCCTTAAGAGAAACATCTGTAACAGCAAACGTAACTTCCCCTGTTACCGGGTTATAGGAGTCATAATCATTATTAGAAGCTGTATATTTTTTTGGAATAATTTGTGCAACTAAGTTAATTTCGACTTTGTCATCAGTACCACCAGATACACCTAAACAATATGAATTCGAGCAATATATAAGAAATAAAAACAAAACCTTTATGTAACTTTTCATATTTATTATCCTTTGGTTTCTACAACTGGACTACCTAACAAATCCGTATGTATAAATATAATTTGTTTTTTCAAAGCCACGCTATTACTCCATAGCCCACTGTTAGCGCAAGATATATAACTACACGCCATAACTCTAATGCTCGAAATACCAACTGGTAGAGGCGAAAATGTGACTGAATTAGAATCAACGTCCCTTAACAAAACCCAATTACCGTTACTATCTAATCCTTCAACACGATATTTACTTGCATGCTGAATATCATTCCAAGTGATAGTAACGCCATTTGAAAGTTTCACTAAATTCACATTACTCGGTTGGTTATATTTTTCACTTGGAATAAACGGAATTATTATAAAATTACCGCCATTACTAATCGGTATCCATGTGGTTTCTGCTTTTAATGTTCCTGTAAAAAGTAACATTAGCATTAATATTATTTTCATAGTCCCTCACGGATGAATTTTGGGTGTTTCATAGTTAATCCTTAAAACGTTATTCGCGTTATTTTTCTGTAGACATTTGGAGTGGCACCCCAAGCATCACAATTATCTACTTCACTGTATGCTATTGATGCTGGTACACCCGCCATTTTTGCAGCTAATAAAGTGCTATACATTCTATTGCGAGACTCTTCTGTGTATGATGCTGGTATTATAAAGTGTTCTTTATTACTACAGGCAGCTACAGGGGCTCCATTGTTACCTTTTAATTTCACTAAAATTTGGTTTTGGTTATACAAAATCAGCGTTTCAATTTCGCCAGTTGAATTAAGCCATGCAGCTTTAACTGTACTTGGAAGTAAAAAAAGAAAACTTACTAGTAATAATTTATTTAGGGCTATCAGTTTTAATACTGAAGGAGGTAATTGGTAAAAAATTTTTGTTACCGCACCAATTACTTAGTGGGTCACCAGGAAAAAAGTTTCCTGTTTTACTACCTGTGGCCATTGAAAACATCGCCATAGATAAAAAATGATCCTGCTTCTTTTCACCCACGGCCGATTTTAGTACTACATACCAATTTCCTGCATCGGTATGAATTGCAAAATCATCACCACAATAAAATATTTGGTCGACAGTTTGCCCTACTGTTGCTATCGCCTGAGTACTAAAAAAGGTGAATGCCATCAAAATCGCGATTATGTTTTTTATCATTTATTTATCTATCTACCTTATTATTAATTAGCCACCTAGCATGAAGTGATAGAGGCCATGGTTTTTATAAAGATTGACCCAATCACCTTTACTACAACTTTTATCTGTATCGATATCAAACCAAAAGGTTACGCTTTGCTGTGTAGTTTGTGCTAAAAGCAAGCTGCTATATAACGCTTTACAAAATTCAGCATCATTTCCACCATCAGCAGGAGAAAGATCACAAAGAAAAGCATTAGATGCTAAATTATTAATTGTTGCATACACTTCTCCACCACGGTTTAACTGCACATTTTTTATGGTGCCTGCACAATAATGATTTGCCCAAACAGGTGTGCTCAAGGTTAAGGCTACAAGTGGTATAATTACTTTAGGTTTTATTTTTAATTTTCTTTACTATCAATTGCTTACCTTTTAATTCACTAGTGATAATTCTATCTTTTATTCAGGTTTATTTATTGCAAAATAGCTAAAAACTCTCATAATTTTGGCAAGGTAGCATTATTTAGCATATATATTTACCTTAGCCATTAGTATTAACACAGAGCTCCCTATTTAACTTAATATAATTCAAATGTTAAATTCAGGGGTAATTATTATAAGTAATAGTTAGACTATTCATATTATAAAAATTTCACATCAATATATGACACGATAGGCTCAACTGGTGATGCACAGTTTTGGCCACATTCAAACCCAACAGCAACACTTTTATTTACAGCCGCAGCAGTTAAAGCCACTGATAACATTGCTTTATAATAATCATTTGTTAAATATATCTTTGAATATCGACTACACCCTTCAAATAAAACATACGCAACGATAGGTCGCACTCGAATGTTTTTTATTTTTGTATTGGAGTTGCTCTCATAAGAAAAAGCGACCTGACTAAATAACAAGGTAAAGAAACCTATTAAAAAAATTTCATTTCACTTCCTATAATTAATTTATTTAATAGTCACTAATTACTAACCACCAACGATCACCCAGTTAAAATTAGCCGCCCACCCCCAGCTTTTCGCTGATGTACAAGGCGTTGCGGGATTAAATGTAATATTAACAGTCTCATTTTGAGCTTTTGCTGCAAGTAACTGACTATAAATTACTTTACATGCTTCGGTTTCTACATTATTACTTTTGCTATGGACGCTACAAAGATAAGTTGCAGGTAAGCCTCCGGGGCCACTCACATATAGGATCCCTCCTTTCCCCATTCCAAGGCCTTCCACTTTGCCAATACAATGTGTGTCTGCAATTGAAGAAAATGATATTCCACCAAGCAGAATTATTAACATTAATTTATACATAATAACTATTCCGGTTATTATTTTTTATGATTTTCATCATACTTTCCTTTTATATAGTTGAGATTAGATGTTCAATATTTTCTAATATTAATGCATTCGATTCACTTTTTTTAGATTTAAGTAGCATTAGAGGAGTTATATATTTTTCATAGTATGAGATATTAGAAAAGGGTAAAAGCCGCTCATCTTTAAATAGAATGTTACCCTCTATTATAACTGCGGTAGGATCACTGTCGTCTGAGAACGATTGAAACTTCAATGTCGTAATTTCAAAATAGTGGATATGATCATTTTGCAATTGAACACTATTATATTTCGACAGGATGGACTTAATTGATGATTCTAATTGTTGGTGAGTTATATTTTTTTTGATTTCTTTTGCAATACCAATATCAATAGCTACCCCAATAGCTAAACCTGAAGGTCCCATTGCAGAAATAAGTGCGATTCCTGCACCAGCTCCTTTACCGGAAAAAGTAACTTCTTGCGATATATTTACCTCAATTGGTGTTGTGTTAAGGGTTTGACACCCTAAAAGCATTAGAAGAGATAAAATTATTATTTTTTTTAAAAAACTCATCTTTATTCGATCCGTGATCTATATTGGAAATCATCCCTATTGAAAGATGAGCCTAACAAAGGGACGGAATTATAAAGAAAGAAATACGATTTGTAAATATTCCAATTTACAATACAGCATTAAGTACTAGTTCCAAGTCCGCTTTTTCGAACATCGTTTTATATTTAACACTTTCCCCAGCATAAAAATAATAAATTAAAGTATTAGAATAAAGGAGTCAGGTAGTTAGCCCACTCCTTTTTATTATCTGCTTTACAGATCCCGCTTACGCCATAACAAATATACGGCTGGCAGTACCAACAATGTTAATACAATGGCGCTGAACATGCCGCCGACCATAGGTGCGGCTATGCGGCTCATTACTTCACTGCCGGTGCCTGTGCCGTAAAGTACAGGGAGCAAACCGATTATAATAGTGGCGACTGTCATCATCACTGGGCGTACTCGCAGGCCTGCGCCTTCGACTATGGTTTGTTTAAGCTCTACAAAACTAAGCGCTTTACCTGCTTGTTGCGCTTGCGCGCACTTTTCATAATAGGCTTGGTTTAAGTACACCAGCATGATCACGCCAATTTCCACCGCAACCCCAGCAAGGGCAATAAAGCCCACTCCCACTGCGACTGAGAAGTTAAAGCCCTCTAAGTACATTAACCAGATGCCTCCGATCATCGCCAGCGGTAAGGTTGCTATTATAATTGCCACTTCTACAAAGCTTCTAAAGTTGAGGTACAACAACACAATTATAATCGCTAAGGTCAGTGGTAATACATAGGCGAGCTTTTCTTTGGCTCGTTCCATGTATTCATATTGCCCTGCCCAGGTTATTGAATAACCTGCTGGTAGCACTAGTTTTTCGTCAAGCACTTTGCGCGCATTGTCGACATAACTACCAATATCAATGCCATCAATATCAATAAAGCTCCAGCCGTTTAAGCGGGCATTTTCGCTTTTTATTCCCGGCGGACCATCTTCAATAAATACGTCAGCCACATCGGCAAGAGCAATGCGTTGCCCTGCAGGGGTGACTATTGGCAATAGCATCAGTTCTTCGGGCGAATCCCGGTAATCCTGCGGATAACGTAAGTTTACCGGGTAACGCTCTTGCCCTTCGACCGTTTGCGTAACATTCATACCGCCAATGGCAGTGGCGACCACTTGCTGCACATCAGCAATATTTAAACTATAACGGGCAGCTTTTTCACGGTTGATATCGACCTTGATATAACGCCCACCAGCTACTCGCTCAGAGTAAACGGAAGCCGTGCCGGGTACATCTTTAAGTAACACTTCAATCTGCTGGCCAATTTTTTGAATCTCGCTTAAATTTGGCCCCGCAACTTTAATGCCCACAGGGGTTTTAATCCCAGTTGCCAGCATATCAATACGAGTTTTGATCGGCATCACCCATGCATTAGTCAGGCCTGGAAACTTCACTAAGCCGTCGAGTTCTTTTTTCAACTTGTCTAAGGTCATGCCTTCACGCCATTGATCTTTTGGCTTAAGCTGAATAAAGGTTTCAATCATGGTCAGTGGCGCAGGATCGGTTGCTGTTTCTGCCCGGCCGACTTTACCAAACACGGTTAACACCTCTGGCACTGTGGCGATGAGCTTATCGGTTTGTTGTAAAATCTCGCGCGCTTTCCCAATAGATAAACCAGGATAAGTCGTCGGCATATACATTAAATCGCCTTCATCCAGCGGTGGAATAAACTCACTGCCAATTTTATTGACCGGATAAAAGCCAATAACAGCGACCACCACAGCCAGTACTAAAGTCATTTTAGGGAACCGCAAAACCGTGTTCAGCAGCGGCTTGTAAGCATTCACTAGCAAGCGGTTTACTGGGTTGTTTTGCTCAGAAATAACTTTGCCGCGTATAAAGTAACCCATTAATACCGGTACTAAAGTGATTGCCAAGCCCGCAGATGCGGCCATGGCATAGGTTTTAGTGTACGCTAACGGAGCAAACATCCGGCCTTCTTGGGCTTCTAAAATAAACACTGGCATAAAGCTCACGGTAATAATCATTAAGCTAAAAAACAGCGCTGGACCGACTTCACTGGCAGCATCGGTGACAACTTGCCAGCGGTTTTCATCGGTTAGTGGCATTTTTTCCATGTGTTTATGCATGTTTTCGATCATTACAATCGCGCCGTCGGTCATCGCGCCAATGGCGATAGCAATACCACCGAGCGACATTATATTGGCGTTTATGCCTTGCCAATACATGATGATAAATGCCGTTAATATTCCCAGCGGTAAAGTGATAATTGCCACCAAGGACGAGCGTACATGGAACAAAAATACGATGCAGATAAGCGCCACTACCACTAGCTCTTCAAATAGTTTGCTGGTGAGGTTATCCACTGCATTTTTGATCAGATTAGAGCGGTCATACACAGGCACAATTTCTACCCCATCGGGTAAGCCTTTGCTGAGTGATTCAAGTTTTGCTTTCACCAGCTCTATGGTTTTTTGTGCGTTTTCGCCATAGCGCATCACCACTACGCCACCAGCTACTTCGCCCTCGCCGTTTAGCTCAGCAATGCCACGGCGCATTTGTGGCCCAAGGCGAATATCGGCTACATCGCGTAATTGCAGCGGTGTGCCGTTGGCATTCACCCCAAGTGGAATTGCCTCTAAATCAGCGACGCTTTTTATATAACCGGTGCTGGTTACCATGTATTCGGCTTCGGCCATTTCCACCACCGAAGCGCCCATTTCTTGGTTACCTTGCTTAATTGCGGTTTGAATTAAACTCAGTGGTATACCATAAGCACGCAGTTTATCTGGCTCTACATTGACTTGATATTGCTTCACCATACCGCCCACTGAGGCCACTTCTGACACCCCTGGTACGGTTTGCAATTCAAACTTTAAAAACCAATCTTGCAAGCTGCGTAACTGGCTAATGTCGTGCTGATTGGTTTTATCCACCAGCGCGTATAAATAAATCCAACCTACACCGGTAGCATCTGGGCCCAGCTCTGCGGTTGCGCTGTCGGGCAAGCGGCTTGCTACTTGACTTAAATACTCTTGCACTCGACTTCTAGCCCAGTAAAGATCGGTGTTTTCATCAAAGATGACATATACGTAGGAATCACCAAAAAATGAAAAACCACGTACTGTTTGCGCCCCGGGTACTGAGAGCATCGCGGTGGTAAGTGGGAAAGTAACCTGATCTTGCACCACCTGTGGCGCTTGCCCTGGGTATGAGGTTTTTACAATCACCTGCACATCGGATAAATCAGGTAAGGCATCAACTGGGGTATTTTTTACCGCAAATAAACCACTGCCAATGAGTATTGCTGTTAGCAATAATACAAAAAAGCGATTGGTAACGGACCAACGAATAACTGCTGCTATCATAAAGCCTCCTAATGTCCGTCATGCGATGACATGGCGCTATTGTCACTAGTTCGCATGCTTGATTCAGTATCGATACGCTGGATCACGAACTCACCATCTTGCACACTAAAAGTAAATGTCAGCTGTTGCTTCGGCTCAAGGCTACTTAAATCAATATGTTCAGCAAACATAAAGTCCATAGTGGCCGGATCTCGGTGCCATTTCTCAATTGCACCACGGCTAATATTGGCAGTGCGCTGGGCTTTATTAATGCTGTTGATAGTACCGGTTACGGTCGCCATATTTTGCGCTTCGCTCATCATATGGGTGGAATCCATAATATGAATGCCGCTAATCATATAACTGCTATCGGCTTTTTTAGTCAACTCAAAATGCAGTGTTTGCCCAGCTTGCAGCGCTTGAAAATCAACGCTATCGGCAACCGTAAAGTCCATTTTCATACTAGGCCAATCGAGCTCTTCAATAGGGTCATGGCTGATATTCACCATACGGCGATCTGCCATTACACTATTAACGACTCCTTTGCCCCACACGCTAGTGGTAGCTTCTGGTGTTTGCATGCGCTTAAAATCAGAGCTTTTGCTGGATTCTGAATCTAACAAGAATTGCGCTGACGTCACCACTTCATCATCGGCTTTAACGCCCGCTAAAATAACGGCGTTATGGCTATCACTGCGGCCCAGTTCGACTGCCACCGATTTAAAGCGTCCTTCGCCTAAAGCGATAACAACACGGTCTTGGGAACCGGTGCGGATCACCGCTTCTTTAGGTACTATAAGTTGTTGCTCAGCAGCTTTAGCATGGATGCTTACTTGCGCAAACATATTCGGTTTTAGTTGGTGATCTTGATTATTAAAGCGTAAACGCACCCGCAAAGTACGGTTTTTGGCATCCAATGTTGGGTAAATATAATCGACCTTACCGCGCCAGCTTTGTCCGGCAATATAATCTAGAGTCATAGTCACCGGTAAACCGACTTCAATAAGCTGCGCTTGCCGCTCGAATACCTCGGCTTCTACCCAAACTTCATCAAGTTGAGCAATACTCATCATTGAGGTGCCTGGCTTGACATAAAAACCTTCGCGCACATTAAGTTCATCAACCACACCACTTTGGCGAGCATAGAAGGTAATATTTTGCATCACCTTTTTATTAACTTGTAGGCGCTCGACAAAACCATCCGACACATTCAGTGCTTTTAAGCGCGCTTTGGCTGCACGAATAAGCACGGTGTTATTACGATCAACAGCCAGTACAAATTCTTCTTGAGCATTTACCAGTTGCGGAGAGTATAAGGTATACAGCGGTTCCCCTTGTTTTACCTGATCGCCAGCGGCTTTAACGTACAGCGTTTCTATCCAGCCTTCTACACGCGGGTGAATATGCACTAACTGATCTTGATTGTATTGTACGTAGCCCACCGTTTTTACTTCACTTTGCAGTGCCTTGAGCTGTACTTTAGCCGTTCTAACCCCTAAATTATTAATAACAGCAGGGGAAATTGTCACAGCACTGGGACCATCTTGATTGTTGTCAGCTCCTTCACTATACACAGGTACTAAGTCCATCCCCATTGGTGAAAGCCCTGGTGCATCACGGCGATAATTACTATCCATAGGCGCAACCCAATATAATGGTTTTTTCTCTGCGCTGATCACCTCAGGCTCTGTACTATTACCGAAAAAATACAAGCCACTAGCAGATATTCCTGCACCTATAAGTACTGCGATAAGCAATTTTAAATTAGTGTTCACGGTGCTCTCCTGCTAATTGCTCAACCATCACAGCAGCATCTTTGCTACTAGCGTAATAATTCAGGCGAGCAATAATAATTTGTTGATCAATCTCTATGTTTAACGCATCAATTTTGGCATTCAGTTCGCTAATTCGGGCGCGCATTACTTCTGAAAAGTCACCATCATCACGGGTATAAGCATTTAATGTAGCTTGTGCTTGCTCTGCCATTTGTGGCAATAATTTAGTTTGATAAAGTGCATCACGCTTTGCTAATTGGGGCAACTGACTAAACTCTTTAAAATACATCCCTTTTAGCTTTTGTAATGCAATTAGTTTTTGAGTTTTCACCGCCTCAGCCATAGCTATCGCCGCATTAACTTGTTGGTCTTGGCGGTTATCAGTAAATAGTGGTAAATCAACACTCACACCAACTGAAAACAGATCCGCTCGGGAATCCCCCATTTGCGTATCATCGCGATAACCATAGCCCATATTTACCCCAAACTGCGGTTTATAGCCTTGTTTTGCCACCTCAACTTCTGTTTGTTTAGCCGCTACTGTTTTATCAAGCGCGACAATCGCTGGATGCGCCATTAATAATGGCATCAACTGTGCAAATTCAAGTTGTGAAAAATCAACTAAAGGCGCTATATCATGACGTTTTGCGCTGACAGGCTGAGTTAACATGTTGATTGGTAACCATTGCGATAAACGCTTTTTCGCGCTTTCGAACTGCAGCTCTAACATCATTAATTTATCTTCAAGGCGGGTTAACTCTAGCTGCGCTCGAATAATATCTTGTTGGCGGGTGTTACCTACTGAGCTGGCATAACTCGATTCAGTAATATCAATAAGTTGCGAGAACAATGCTTTATCTTGCTCAATTAACGCAATACTTTGCTGGGCACGATACGCATTGAGCCAAGATTCAATAACAATGGTTTTTACTTGAGCGAGTCTGTCGGCTCGTAGCCAAGGATATTGCTGCGCTGACTGCGCTAACGCATGCTGCTTAAGCGCTAAGCTATCGCCACGGCTAAACATTTGGCTCACGCCAACTTTTAATTGGGTCATGCCTTCTTGGTCAAAAGCAAAACCGTCGGTAGGTAAATTCATTAAGCCCACCGTTAATACTGGATCCGGCAGTGTGCCTGCCGCTAAACTTTGTGCTTGTATAGCAGCTTGTTGATATTTGCTGGCGGTTAGCCATGGCTCATTATCAAGTGCATAGCTGAGCGCTTCATCAAGGCTTAATTCATTACTGTGTGCTGGAATTGCAGTTGTTAGCATAAGCGCTAAAAAACTGACTTTAAATACTGCGAAGTGATTCATCACTTACTCCACTAAAATTAAAAGACAACTAAATTTAGGGGCAGAAAAGGTGATTTAGGTAAATTTTAGACGCACCTATCCTGCAATTAAGCAGGCATAGGAGGGCGATACAGTGAACTGGCTATACGATGTTGATTTTGCGGGATATAAAGTTGTACTTTTTCAGACGTCGTCAGTATAACGGTAACTAACACACTCATGTTTAACATTGAGTGAGTACTGCAGGCGCTCATTGGACAACCACACTCTTGATTAGCGGTTGCGTCATCGTCACAACAATCCATGTTCATCATACCCGCAGACATGTCGTGATGCATATCACTACTATCAGCCATAGTTGCTTGCGGTTGACTCATGTGTGGCATATCACAACTCATAGTTACAGACGCAACCGCTTGACCCACTAAAGTGAGCAATAAAACGACTGTGAATAAACTAATATAAATGCGTTGCAAAAAAGTGCCTTTTATAAATTAGGTTCTAGGTTCTAGGTTCTAGGTTCTAGGTTCTAGGTTCTAGGTTCTAGGTTCTAGGTTCTAGGTTCTAGGTTCTAGGTTCTAGCGAAGTTTATGATAACTATTTAGTTAACACAAACGTTTAACTATTTTTTGGCGTAACTTTAATTAAGCTGCTGGCGGCGATGGCAAATAAGCAATAACCGGTAAAGTACCAAAAACCTGCACCAAATTCAGCATGCATGTTGATCAATTCCCCCATCTGGCCATCGGCGTTACCAGCAAGGTAAGCCACAATCAAAGCAATGACAAAAACATCTACCATGCTCCATTTACTCAAGCCTTGTATAACTTGACCGAGTATATGCTTTAATTTGTTCATCGGTATTAAACAATAAACTAATTGCATCAACAGTTTTAAAGCTGGCACCACAATTGAAAACAATGCTACCAATGCTGCGACTAGGTAATTTTTATTATTGGCAAGTTCGTTAACCGTGCCCCAAATGCTCCGTGTTTTTTTATAAGCACTAATTTCACCTTCGAGTTTATCAAGGCCCAACATGCTCGACGCCATCATTAACATATTGCGGGTATGACGGTCACCTTCATCAGCAATCATAGCAATGCCTGTTTTGGCGAGCTTTGATTTATCAATTTTCCCCTCAAGGGTTAGCACAGGCTGAGTAACGCCAGGTAATAACAACGCCAGAGCAATTAAAATAGTCGTGATCGGCAGTAATAAACGCATAGTCGTCTTTTAAAGTATATTGATAATGGCGCATCATACTCAAGGTATTAAGTATCTTCAATAATTGAGGCTAAAACCTCATCGCCGTATTGCCGTGCTACGAGCATGGCATTATAAATAACATCGATGGGAGAAGCTGGCCGAATGGTTTCTAACAATTTAACTGCTAATGGCCAATTATCTTCCTCTACCGCGCGAGCTAACTGCAAAGTAGCACCTAACATACCGTTAAAGTTAAGCAGTGCACTCGATAAATCATCGCCTAAACAAAACTCTTTTGCGATAACATCCAGTTCCATATTTAAAATAGCATCGAGCACTGACATCAAGCCAACTAAGTAACCACGCTGAGACATTTCCTTACCGCCAGGCTCTAGCATTAACTGCATGAAATGCGCACGAGTTAACCCCAACTTAGTTAGTTCACTAGGTTTATCAACCCCTAGTTCACTAAGGGCCAACACTCTTACAAATTGACGAATTGCATCTTCACCTAAATAAATAACCGCTTGTGAAATAGAGGTGATCACTAAATTTTGGTTACCAGAGCGTGCATTCACTAATTTAAGAATACGAGCAGTTAAACCGACGTCTTTAGCTACCCGCTGGTGGACTTCATCAAAATCGAGATCTGGGCGCGACGTACAGCGCAGCAAATCAAAAACAGCAAATTTAGATGGCTCAACATTATGGTAGCTGAGCATTTCTGGACGCGCGAAAAAGAAGCCTTGAAAGTAATCGCAGCCGGCACTTTTTAGCAGCATAAATTGTTCGTGCGTTTCAATTCGTTCAACTATGATTTTTACATCAGGAAAACGGCGTTTAAGCTTTTTTAACAGCATATTGGTTTTAATGATGGGCTCTTCAACTTCAAGCTTTATATAATCAACTAAATGTAATAATGGCTCCCATTTTTCATCTCCATCATAATCATCGAGAGCAAAAGTATAACCCTCTTTTTTTAGAGCCGTAACTCGATTGGTCACTTTATCAATGTTGTCGGCTCGTTCAACAATTTCTATTACTGCGCTATCGGGTTGCAATAATTTAGGGAAATCATCTAGTAGGGCATCTGAAGAAAGGTTTATAAAAGCGCGTTGGTTCGCAGTAAGTTTATTTATACCAATAAGCATTAAAGCGTTAAAAAACAGCCGCCCAGTAGCCTGACCATCTGTTGTGCCAATAGGGAATGCGTTATTTATCGAATCTCGATACAGTAATTCGTATGCATAAATGCCTGTTTCAGCATCAAAAATAGGCTGCCTGGCAATGTATTGTGTAACAAGTTTTGGCACCTCGGCGGTTATCTGCGTATTAAGCATATTATTTCCTGCTAATAACTATAGTGACTCTTGCCAGCTAAATTGTTGTTATTTTATGTACTCAGTATAGTAAGGTTTTTGCGCCTTGCCTAAACTTGTAAGTAATAATGCTCCTTTTATTGAATGTCTGCAAACCATCTGTAAAGTCAAAGTTTTCACTATACCCACACTAAAATAATGGATAAGTTCTAATTTGACTGATGATTGAGTATAATAAGGGCTTACTTTTCTGTTAACCCCCAAAAGAGCCTTGATATGAGCATTGAACAAGCCTTAGTTGAACGCAGTAATAACCAATGTGAGCTATGTACTGCAACTGAAAACCTTTCTGTATACGAAGTGCCACCTGTCACTGAAGCTCATTCAGATAAATGTATTTATACTTGCCAAACGTGTAAAGACCAAGTTGAAGGCACCACTGATATTACCCCTACTCATTGGCATTGTTTAAACGATAGCATGTGGAGCCAAACACCTGCGGTACAAGTGGTGGCGTACCGTATGCTAACCCGTTTAGCTGCTGATAATGGCTGGGCACAAGATGCGCTAGACATGATCTATCTTGAAGAAGATACGTTAGCATGGGCTAAAAAAGTACTTGCTGAAAATGATGATATTAAACATGTTGATAGCAACGGCGTGGTACTGCAAGCCGGCGATACAGTCACACTTATTAAAGATTTAGATGTTAAGGGCAGTAGCTTAACGGCTAAACGTGGTACTGCTGTGCGTAATATCGGCTTAACCAGCAACCCTGAACATATTGAAGGACGTGTGGACGGTCAGCGCATTGTTATTTTGACCAAGTTTGTGAAGAAGTAAATATCTCTGTGCCTACAAAAAGGTGCATTTATGCGCCTTTTTTGTTATTAAATAACAACTTAGAATAATTAAGCTATGATTAAGTAATCGCGCTGTAAACTACCCATAGATTAAAAATCAACCGATTCATTTATTTCAAGGAATAAACCATGCTATCGAACAAACCTTATACAGTTTTAAAATCGATTGCCAGCATTAGTTTATTGGCCAGCAGTGCAATGGTACTTAACGGGTGCAAGAGCCTACCTGATCCACAAACGAAACAAACCACTGAAGATGCAGCCATGGCCACTTTAACAACTCAAGTTAGCTACCTTGATCGCAGCATGTTAGGTCCGGGATCACAACTCACAGTGACTTTAGCTGATGTGTCAAAGATGGATACTGAAGCAGAAATAATTAGTCAACAAACTATTGATATCAATGGCGCACCACCTTATACGGTAGAGCTTAGCTACGACGCGAGCAAAATGGATCAACGTCATCGCTATAGCGTAATTGCACGTATCACTAATCAAGATCAGTTATTGTACGTTAGTACTACACATAACAATCCATTTGAGCAATCACAACAAGCACCTTATGAAGTAGTCGTGTCTAAAGTTGCGCCGCAAAAGCCCAATGTCGATTTAGTAAATACGTATTTTAAAGCTGTTACTATAAATGGCGTGCAAGTCACTGTTGAAACAAAAGAACCCTTTATTCAATTTAGTAAAGATAACAAAAGCCATGGCTTTTTAGGCTGCAATAATTTTGCTGGTAGTTATCAAGTAGATCAACAAGCACTGACATTCAGCCCGCAAGCTAGTACTAGAAAAATGTGCTCTCAAGGTATGGAACAAGAAACTGCAATGTCTGGCGTACTAGAAAATACTGCGACGTGGAATATTAATGGTGAATCACTCACCTTAAAAGATAAGCAAGGTAAAGTACTGGCAACCTTTAAAGCCGTGTATTTTAATTAACTCTAATCACTCTCTGTAATTAAACGCCCAGTGAACTGGGCGTTTCAATGTTTATTCGGCAACTAATTGCTCGCTGCGATAAAAGCCTGATGAATCGCTTAATAAGGTAACTAGTTCAGGTAATACCTTATCCATAGTTTGTTTTAACTTCCACGGTGGATTAATTACTATCATCCCCGATGCAGTCATGCCATGCACGTCAGTATCGGCTTCAGTCGCTAATTCAAATAACTGAATATTACGCATACCTGAAGCAATCAACCCCTCTTCCATACGCTCAATTCTTTCTCTGTCGACCACCGGATACCAAATCATGTAAGTACCAGTAGCAAAGCGTTGATAAGCCTTCGTTAATGTTTTTACCACAGTGTCGTAATCGTCTTTAATTTCATAAGGTGGATCAATGAGTACACATGCTCTGCGCGAAGCGGGGGGTAATAACCCCACTAGACCCGTAAAGCCATCCTCGCCGCGGACACGAATTGAGCGCTTACCGCTCATGTTTTCTTGTAGTAATGCCAAATCTCGCGGATGTAGCTCAAAAAACCAACCTTTGTCTTGGCGACGCAAGAAATGCTCAGCAATTTTCGGCGAGCCCGGATAAAAAGCTAATTGTTCTGTGTCATTAAATGATTTAATTAAATCAATATAATCATTTAGTTCCTGATGCTCACTGCGATGTTGATAAAGCTTAGCAATGCCATTTAGGTATTCTTGCGTTTTTTGTGCATCAGCACTGGCTAATTCAAAAAAGCCAGCTCCTGAGTGAGTATCGATATAGTCCAATGGCTTATCTTTGAGCGTCTGGTAACTTAATACCTGAGCTAATACCAAATGTTTAACGACATCGGCTGGGTTTCCAGCATGAAATGAGTGTCTGTAACTGAGCATAATATAATTTCGCTTAAATAAACTCATTGAAGTTAGTTATATTCTACAACATAAAACGCCAAGGGTCATAAATTGCTGGCCATTAAGTGAACCACTTATGAACAAATTAGTCGCTAGCCTGAACAGCTTATTAACATTAAATAAAAATCAGCCAAAACACACGTAAATGCTGGCATATAAAGCAACTTTGCTTTACATTTGCATGACAATAATCACAGTTTTATGAGCGCCTTTATGAATAACGATACCCTTTCTCAACTAGAACAATTGATCGACCAATTAATTAGCCAAAATTCACAGCTACAAACTCAGGTTAGCGAGCTTAAAGATAAAAATAGTAAGCTAATCGATGAAAATGAAATTCTTCAACTTGAAGTACTTGAAAGTGAAGAAAAACAAAAAGACACCAGCACAACTTTAACGGGTTTACTTGAGAAGCTACAAAGCGCCCAACAGGCTAACTAATGTCTGAGCTGCAAAACCAGCGAGTCACAGTTGAGTTGCTTGGTAAAGAGCAGCAATTTGCTTGCCCAGCTGGGCAAGAGGATGCACTCATTGCATCAGCCAAATACTTAAATGATTTGGTTGATCAAATGAAGCAGCGCTCAACAGTGCGCAATGATCAAAAAGCCTTATTAATGGCAGCCTTGAATATTAGCCATGAGTTACTCGAAGCAAAAACACAGCAAAGCGTTACCCAACAGCAGCAGGATCAACTCATCGATAAGCTCAGTGCTTACTTAGGGCAATCGTCAGCCGAATAAAAAAAGCGCACTCGCGCTTTTTTTATTATCTCGTGGATTCCAGTATCAATTAAAAACAAAATCAGCTAACTTGCCTATTTTATTTTCTCTATTTTGGCAATACTGTTATGACTCACCCTTTTTATATCCCCACTCAGTTAACTGCACTTTTATTGCTAAGCTTTAGTCTTGTTGCACCCCGCTCTGCTGTTGCAGCAACACAGTGGCAAACAATCTCCCCTAACGTACAATTTTTAGAGCAGCAACGAGCCCTACGCTTTTATGACTCAAACCAAGTGCTCATTGAAGGTGATAAATGCGCGCTAATGTTTGATGCTAGTGGCGACTTTGCCGCTGTTGAAGCAACCGTTAAGCAACTAAAAAGCACCTTAAAAACCCCCTTGTGTTACTTAGTTGCTAGTCACTTCCACGACGACCATTTACTGGGCATGGCTATTTTGCAGCATCATTTCCCCGATGCTCAATTAATTGTCCATCAACAGCTTGCTACTGAATTTAGTCAACTCCAACAAACCTATACTAATAAACTTGATAGTTATGAAAAAAGTATCGAATTGAGTTTACAGCGTTTAGCCCAGCAGCCCGAAGCGCAACAACAGCACTGGCAAAACAAACTCAACTTAGCTAAGCAGCGATTATTACGATGGCGCCAATATCAACTACAACCACCACAAACTTACGTTGTTGATAGCTTAACCATTGAACTTGGCAACTACCCAGTCACGATTAACGCACACCAAGCCCATACTAATGGTGATTTAACTCTCAGCGCCGAAAATCATCGCATTTTAGTCGGTGCTGATGTGGTTGATTGGCTACCTTATCCCGGCCATGGTAATTTTAATAACTGGTTGCAAATACTCACACAACTTCACTCAGATCAGCGCATCAAGATAATCCTGCCTGGCCACGGAAGCGTACTAAAACGAGACGATTTACAGCAACCATTAAACTTTTTGCACGCGATACAACAGCATGTAACAAACTATCCAGAGCAAGATTTAGTGCAATTACAGCAAAGCTTTAATCAGCAGTTTGCGAAAGACTACCAAGTTGATGAGATAGCACGAAAAGCTTACCCGCTGTTTCTAGAGGCTGGACTTAAACGAGTTAAACAGTCAAAATAGCGCTCGCACGTGGATGTGCTAGACTTTTAAAAGGATATTAATTTAGTGATGTTTATGCGCAGTTACCTCTTAGCCCTGTTTGTGACTTTAATTTTACTATCCGGTTGCCAAACAACTGAGCCATATTCAGCGCCAAGTGATACTGTGCAAGCTCCGGTTATTTTTAATCACGTTAAACCGTCATCAAATAGCTCAGCACAGCCCACAGATACCAAGCATAAAAAACAAAAAATAACATTAACAGCTCCAGCGCAACAAGCCGCTACATCACCTCAAGCGCACACTCGCAATAAAGATTTATGGCGACATATAGCCGACAACTTAACCATTCAAATTTACCTAAACAAAGCACTAAATAAACGGATTACCTGGTATACCAAGCAACCAAAATACTTACAGGTTGTCAGTGCCCGGGCTGCGCCTTATCTTTATCATATTGTTAGTAAAATAGAGCAACGTAAGTTACCCATGGAATTAGCTTTATTGCCTTTTGTAGAAAGTGACTTTCGCCCGACTATTAGCTCCTCAGAACAAGCTGTTGGGGTATGGCAATTAGTCGGTGCGACGGCTCATCACTTCGGCATAAAATCAGATCAATGGTATGACGGGCGCAAAGATGTTCTCGCTTCAACAGATGCCGCTTTGGCCTATTTAGAGTATTTACATAAGCGCTTTGATGGCGACTGGCTACATGCATTAGCGGCTTATAATAGTGGCGAAGGACGTGTAAAGCGCGCCATCGCAGAAAATAAAAAGCGCGGCAAAAGCACTGATTACTGGTCGTTGAAATTACCCAAAGAAACCTCTGAATACGTGCCAAAGCTAATGGCATTAAGCTACTTAATACAAAACCCTCAGCGCGGATTATACCGCCCTAAACTTGCCAACAAAGCCCTTACAACTGAGCTTAACGTTGGCCAGCAATTTGATTTTTCGGTGATCGCCAATTTATCTGGTATTGGTCGCAGCCAACTACACAAACTCAACCCTGGCTATTTAAAAAACCAAAGCTCACCTAATGGTCCTCATACTTTATTACTACCACTGCAACAGCAAAGCTTATTAAGCAGCCAGTTCTTTAAAAATAATTTCACTGGCGAATATACAGTGAAAAAAAATGATACTTTGTACTCGATTGCTCGTCGTTTTGGATTATCAGTTAACAAACTAAAAGCGATGAATAACAAAACCTCTAATTTAATTGGTATTGGTGAAGCACTGATGGTTGGCCAACCTCGCACCATGCCAGACTCGTTAACTATCAATTATAAAATCAGTCCTTACCTTGAACAAACTGAAATAGCGATCCCCACTATCGCAATCCAATACCAGGTAAAGCCTGGTGATACTATCTGGGGAATCAGCCAACTTTATGATGTGCCGCATAGTGATTTAGCCCGGTGGAATAAACTTAGTGCCTCGAGTATTTTAACGCCTGGCACGCAGCTGGTGCTACATTTGCCGCAAGCAACAAAGGCCGTGTCACAATTGCATGACGAAGGTTTACTTTCAGAGCTTGCAAGAACCTTAAAGCAACCACACTAACCGAACCAGTAGTTTATAATCCGGCTTATTTAGCGTAAAATTAGCTTTTCATTACAGTTAAATTAAAGAGATCGGCATGCAAATTAGCAAAAACTCGGCAGTTGAATTTCACTACACATTAAGTGAAGCGGGCGAGCAACTAGAAACAAGTACTGGCAGTGAGCCGCTAACCTATATTCATGGTTTGGAAGGTATGCTTCCTGGTCTTGAAACAGCTCTTGAAGGCAAGGCTGCTGGCGATAGCTTCAGCGTGACACTTACACCGAGTGAATCTTACGGTGAACGTGTTGATGATCTTATTCAACGCATTCCTCTTAAACACCTTCAAGGTGACACTAAAGTATGGAAGCCAGGTATGACAGCAATGGTTAGCTCTAATCAAGGCCGTCATCAAGTGACGATCGTGAAAGTAGGTCGTTTCAATGCTGATTGTGATTTAAACCACCCATTTGCAGGCAAAACTCTAACGTTTGACGTGCAAGTACTTAGCGTACGTGAAGCAACCAGCGAAGAAGTATCACACGGCCATGTCCATAGCGAAGGCGGTTGTGGTCACAACCACTAAGGAAATTCCATGTCAAAGGTTGCTATCGTTACAGGCGGCAGTAAAGGTATAGGTCTTGCTGTTGTTAAGCGTTTTCTAAATAATGGTTACCAAGTACATAACCTTGATCTAGAACCTGCAGATTTAGGCACTTGGCACCACTGCGATGTGAGTGATGTTAGCGCAGTAAAAACGGTTATTGCAAAGATTGCCAGTAATGGCAAATGTATAGATGTGTTGGTATCGAATGCCGGCCGTCATCTAAGCGCGACAATTGAAGACACTGACGAAGCAACCTTCGATAGCTTGTTTGCACTTAATGTAAAAGGTGCCTACGCGGCAATTCAAAGCGTGTTACCAAGCATGAAAGCGCAACAAAATGGGGTGATTATTTTAATTGCCTCAGATCAAGCCATCATAGCTAAAAACAACTCGTTTGCGTATAACCTGACCAAACATGCGTTAGCCTCAATGGCAAAAACCACCGCATTGGATTATGCCCAGTTTAATATTCGCACCAATGCAGTGTGCCCAGGCACCATAGAAACACCGCTTTTTCATAATGCTATCGACACATATTGTGCTCGTAGTGGCGCCGACAAAGCCACTATAGTTGCCGAAGAAGGCGCATTACAGCCACTCGGACGATTAGGCCAAGCTGATGAAGTCGCAGCATTGGTTACGTTTTTAGCCAGTGATGATGCCAGCTTTATTACCGGCAGTTTACAAACCATTGACGGTGGTTATACCGCGCAATGAGTGAACGCATTATTGACCCTCACGTACACTTTTTTAATTTAGTCCAAGGGCAATATGATTGGCTACAAGGTAAGAATCCTGTGCCTTGGCCAAATTTAGATACGATTAAAGCGCCCATAAGTGTTAACCAATTACAGCATATAAGTCAGTTTGAAATTGCTGGCCTAGTACACATTGAAGCAGGCTTTGATAACCAGCACCCCATCAATGAACTGCACTGGCTAGCTGAGCACTTAAGTGGCCACAATTATAAAGCTATCAGCTTTGCCAATATTAATAGTCATCCCGACGATTTTAATAATGCAATTACCGCTTTATCACACCCAAGCTTAGTGGGCATTAGAGATATCACCGAAGGCGCTGATGCCATGCGCTTAAGCCATGCTACATGCCATGATAACTTAGCGCTATTAGCCAGTAAGCAGCTGATATTTGAAGCTCAATTTGAAGTTGAAAAGCTTACGATTACCCAACAGCTAATCAACTACTGCCAACAACTTCCGCATTTACAATTAATAATAAACCATGCGGGTTTACCCAATAATCTGTCAATTTGGCAGCAGGGGATCAGCCAATTAGCGCAACTACCTAACTGCTGGATTAAATTTTCAGGCTTTGAGCTACTCACCGCGCAGCTGCAAACTCAACAACAGCAGTGTTTTAACTTTATCCTGCAACACTTTGGTCAGCACCGCGTTATGTTTGCTAGTAATTTCCCTGTGTGTCAAATCAACGCGAGTTATCAACAGCGTTGGTCAAACCATTTTGAGCTGTGTAATACTCATAGTGTATGGCAACAACTTAGCTACAAAAATGCGCAGCACTGCTACCAAGTTTAATTAAAAACCGCTATATTGAGTTTATATTGTATAAAAAATAGATCATCACTATGGCTGTTTCCTCTATTCAAAAGCTCACTATTGGGCTTTTCAATGTTTCTTTTCTAGCGCTTCTTTCTGGCTGTGGTGGCGGTAGTACAATGACCGACAACAACAATAACAGCAATGGTGATGGCGACACTGGTAACAGAATCAATTGGACACAAGGTGTATTTCAACCCTCAAGTAATTTTTATCAACAATGCCAAGCATTAAACGAAAAGCACTGGCTGCGCTCATGGAGCAATGAAACCTACCTTTGGTATGACGAAATTATCGATCGTGATCCAGCGCTGACCCCTGCTGTAAATGAATATTTTAAATTACTAAAAACCGAGCAAATTACCGAGTCAGGCGCAAACAAAGACAACTTTCACTCTAGCCTGCCAACTGCACAATGGGAAGCCCAAAGCCAATCAGGAGTGACTTTTGGTTATGGTTTTAAAGTTAAATTAATCAGCTCTACAGCACCACGTCAAGGTGTGATCAGCTATACAGAGCCCAACTCACCTGCAAGTGCGCAAAATATTGCCCGCGGCTTTGAGATTTTAGAAATCGATGGTGTTGATTTTATCAATGCCAGCACGCAAGCAGAGGTCGATATCCTCAACGCGGGTTTATATCCAACTCAAACCGGTAAAAGCACTACCTTCGTATTCAAAGATATTAATACCGATGAAACCCGCGAAGTTATTTTAAACTCACAAACGATTACTTCTAGGCCAGTCACAAACGTGAAGACTTTAGCTGATGGCACTGTTGGTTACTTTCAATTTAATAGCCACAATGCAATTGCTGAAAAACCGCTTTATGATGCCTTTAATAATCTCAAAGCAAGTAATGTCACTGATCTGATTATTGATATTCGTTATAATGGCGGTGGTTTTTTACAAATGGCCAGTCAAGTTGCTTATATGATCGCAGGCCCCGCGAACACCAACGGTAAAGTTTTCGAAAAAACCATTTTTAACGATCAACACCCAACCTTTAACCCTGTTACTGGGCAACGTTTGGAGCCTGTGATGTTCACCGATGAATTTGTTGGCTTTGCCGAGAACCCGGCATTAATACCAGGTACACCATTACCAAGCCTTAACTTAAAACGCGTTTATTTATTAACCACTAGTAGCACTTGCTCTGCCAGCGAAGCGATAATAAATGGCTTACGCGGCGCTGATATTGAAGTTATTCAAATTGGCGCTGGTACTTGCGGCAAACCTTATGGATTTTACGCCACAGATAACTGCGATACGACTTACTTTAGCATTCAATTTACTGGCGAAAACAATAAAGGTTTTGGTGAATATTCAGATGGTTTTGCGCCGCAAAACACCACTGACAATGCCCGCTTACCAGTACGCATAGCCGGTTGCGCCGTTGCTGATGACTTTAGCCACCAGTTAGGCGATCCTGAAGAAGCGGTACTAAAAGCCGCGTTGGGTTATCGTGATAATGGTAGTTGTCCAGCAGCCAGTTCAATAGCCAGTAAGCAAGGTTTTGCACCTGCACGCTTTGGCGATACCCCTGCAGTATTAGATACACGGGCTGGATCTCTTGCTGAGCAAAATAAAATACTGCCTTCGCATTAAGCGTTAGCATTAAACTCAAGGCAGAATTGTTATGCTAAAAGAATGTTCATTATCAATACTAACCGCGCTCTTGATCAGCGGCTGCTCTGTGCAAAGCAGTGAACCAACACCAAAATTACAGCATGCATTACTAACAGAGCCTCAAGGGGAACTGATTGCTCAAGGAATTGCTCGCCTAATGCGCTCAGAGAAGATTGCAGTAGCTAATGATGTGTTTATGAAGCGCAGCTTGATGGTCGTTGATAACGTCACTAAAACCGACGAGCTTGGCAACCCTATTATGGGTAAACAGCTAAACATGCCAGACCGTTTTGAATTACTGATAAAAAACAACCTATGCTTTGTACGTCATCTCGATAGCAAAGCCACCGAGCCGCTACCGGATGTACAATGCAAGGTGAATGATATCTAGGTGCTAGGTGCTAGGTGCTAGGTGCTAGGTGCTAGGTGCTAGGTGCTAGGTGCTAGGAAAATTTTAACGTTTTGAATTAGTAAGAAATAGTTTTAAATTTGCAAAAGCCAAAGTAGATAAACTTAATGAATAGCGAGCTGAAATTAGCTCGCTATTCATAGCTCGTAGCCTATGATTTTATTTGATCTCAACACGCTGAGAGCGCATCACGATTTCGTCGTTAAGTTCAATACCAATACCCGGCTCTTCAGACACTTCAAAGAAACCATTTTTAGGCTGTGGATCTTGCAAGCATAACTCACGGTTCCACTTTTTAATTGCATAAGTGTGATGCTCATGAATTAAGAAATTTGGAATAGCCGTTTCTAAATGTAATGATGCTGCGGTTGCAACGGGGCCGCCACAGACGTGAGCCTGAATACGCACATCAAAAATATCAGCGTAATCACACACTTTTTTAGTTTCAGTAAAACCACCACATAAACCGATATCTGGCTGTAATACATTAATACTTTGATCTTCTAAGTAAGGGCGCACACCCCAACGATTATATAAACGCTCGCCACCGGCAATTGGCACTGATACTTTATCTGCCACTTTGGCATGTAACGAATGATTTAAGTAGTTAACTGGTTCTTCATAAAACATACAGTCAAATTCTTTAGCGATTTCACCGATTTGAATAGCAGAGGTAACACCCGGTAAACTGTGGCATTCAAAAATGATATCCACTTCATCACCAACAGCTTCACGAATTGCCTGCATACGGGCGCGATATAGCTTCATTTCAGCACGTGAAATAATGTTAGTGCGGTCGTAATAAGTATTGCCGTCTTTATCATATTGGATCGGATCAACTTTAACGGCATCGTAGCCTTCAGCCACTGCTTTTAACGCCGCTTCTGCGTATTCTTGTGGATGTACCAGAGCTTTAAACTCAGTGTCCCAATCAAACTGTAATTGCGAAGCATAAGTACGCAGCTTGTCGTTAACTTTACCGCCTAACAACTGATACACAGGTAAACCTAATGCTTTACCCTTAATGTCCCATAAAGCGGTGTCTATCGCGCTCATTGCTGCATAGACTACTGGGCCCCCACCTAAACCCCAAAAGCTTTCACGCAGCATACGCGACCATAACTTTTCGGTTTGAAATGGGTCATGACCAATTAAGAAAGCATCAGCCATTTCTTTGATCATAGCAGCGGCAGCACTGTGTCCTAAATCATAAGCAAGGCCAGCTTCGCCAACCCCGCTAATACCTTCGTCAGTATGAATACGGACAAATACAGGAGTCCAAGCAGGTCTGTCTGGACAATGGATATCAAAAACTTCAACGCGATTAACTTTCATGACAATTCCTTATTAACCAAGGCTTAGGTTATTTTGCAAAACTAGGATCAAGACGATGGGCCTTACGTAACATCGCAGGCCAAGCTAATTGCCCACCGGTACTACCGCTGTGCACTACATTCGCTTGATTATAAATATTATCGATTATGGCTTGAGGTACTGGTGTAACAGCTTGGCCACTGGCTTGTAAAGCCAGCTGTATTTCACAAGCACGCTGTAAATCATAAAAACGCATAAATGCATCACCCACCGTTGGCCCCACAGTTAAACCACCATGGTTTACTAACAACATATGATTAGTATTAGCGAGATCATCTTGTAAACGTTTTTTCTCATCGCTATTAACTGCTAAGCCTTCATAGCCGTGATAAGACAATGACGGCAGTGAAAACATTGAATACTGACTAAGTGGCAGCAGACCATTTTGCTGCGTGGCAACGGCAATCGTTTCTTTAGTATGTAAGTGAATAACACAATGAGCGTCATCACGCACTTCGTGAATCGCGCTGTGAATCGTAAAACCAGCAGGGTTGATTGCAAATGGCGTGTCATCCAAAATATTTCCGGCCAAGTCCACTTTGACTAGGTTAGAAGCTGTTACTTCATCAAATGTGAGGCCAAACGCATTCACTAAATAATGGTCAGTCCCCGGCAAACGCGCCGATAAATGTGTGTAAATCAAATCACCCCAACGAAAATGCTCAACCAACCGATAACAGGCGGCTAAATCAACTCGTAACTGCCATTCTTGTGCAGAGACTTTATTTTTTAAATCAAGTTGTGGTAATTCAAACATTATGGGGCCTTATTTAAACGCGTTAAAAACAAAACACGAAATAGATGGATAGAAGTCTAAAGTAGTGTGCGTGGATGATCAATATTTAAAACAAAACAGCCACACCAAATTGGTGTGGCTGTTTTCGGTGAGCCCATTGATAACTCACACTCAGCAAAAATTATTTTACGTTTGCTAAGTAATCGGCAATAGCGACCATTTCTTCTTCAGTAACAGTCGCAACCATCGCTTTCATCGCTGCAGTCATGCCATTATTGCGCGCACCTGATTTAATGTCTTTCATTTGCGCCACTAAGTAGTCTTTATTCTGACCATTTAGTTTAGGATACATTGCCATGATCGGTGCCTTACCTTCAGGGCCATGACATGTTTGGCACATTTTTGCTGTATAAAGCGCAGCACCATCGGCAGCCATGCTGTTAAATGACATACTAGCAACCATAGAGAGGCTTGCACCTAAGAGTAATTTTGTTATCTTGCTCATTGTATTTTCTCTTCTTTTTGACGGTTTATAAAAATTGTTAGCTTAATTGTAGACCATAATAACGGATCTTTGTACATTACATATGTACGTAATTTATACACCAAGTAGATCACCAAACACACTGTTCAAGTCATCTCTTAGGCTACCATACTAAATCATCTGGTACTTCAAAATCAGCGTATGGGTCATCAGCATCTTTGCCTTTGTCTTCTGGCTCTACATGAAACACGATGTACTTTTCATCAACTTCTGCCACTTTACGGGCTGGCTCATCTTCAAGTACAAAAAACTGCCCTTCCAACACACAAATTGCCAGTCGGCCACCTGATAAGGCTTTTTGCGTTTGTTCATTTACGTCGAGCTCTTTGACTTTATTTTCGTAAGTAAAATTGAAAGTCCGCTCACCACGTATCGAATCTTGATTATGATGTTCTAATATCTGCTTTACGCGGGCAACTTGCTCACGTTGCTTTAACTCACCTTGGCGAGCTTGATTTAATTCTTCTGCTTTTTTCTGCTGTTCTAACTTTGTTTGCTGAATATGCTTTTGCAGATCACTAGGGTTACTGGTCGCCCCTTTTTTTGGTTTTTTTTGTTGCTTACGCTTTTCACTTTTAGCAACTTTAGCTTTATGTGATGTGGTTAATCCTGCTTGTAGCAATTGGTCTTGTAATGAACCCATAGCTTTGTTCCATTAAAAACTGATATTAGCTTTATTTTATACCCAAACCACCCCAAGATGCGAGTTTCAGTTGGAATTAAAAGCGATTTAGGCAAGGCATTGATTGCAAGTAATAGTGGGTCTATTGCTAAAATCAATAACGTAGTATAAATCGCTTTTAAACCAACCCGTTGGGCGTTTCACAGGAACTTACTCTCAGCGTTGTTACTTCTTAAAAGGGACTGCCATTCTTGCAAAGTAACGCCTTGATATTAAGCCCCTGTGAAACGCTGAATTCTGCATCTTGAGGTGGCTTGGGTATAATCACATTAAAACAAATCATAGTGCTGTAACCATTAATCTAGCAAAGTGTTGTGATTGAAAACCTGATTTAGCGCAATAAATACTTATTTCTAGAATAAAAGTAACCACTTAAAGAACGCGTTGAGGTTGAATTTAATATCAATCAGGTTAAGCTGTGGTTTTTGTAGTAGGGCCAATAAAATGCGTTTCGGTCATTTATTAGTTTGCTCGCTGTTTATCTTTTTCGTGCTCTATGCACCGCAGCCATTATTAAGCTTATTTGCAGAGCAATTTTCAGTTAGTCCTGCAACCGCAGGTAGCTTGATGACGGCAACTATGCTCCCTTTGGCGATTGCTCCTTTGGTATACGGCTTATTACTAGCTAAACGTAACCCTTTAACAATTCTTCGCTACGCGATGCTAGTACTAGCTGTTACCTGTGTTGCTTTTGCCTATGCCCCCAGTTTTGAGTTATTACTGTTACTACGATTTTTACAAGGTTTAACCTTGCCTGCCGCACTCACCGCAATGACCACTTACATAGGAAGCACTTATCAAGCTGATAGTTTGCAAAAGAATATGACCTTCTATATTGGCAGTACAATTGCTGGGGGTTACTTTGGCCGAGTGTTAGCGGCTATTTTTGCTGATTTATGGACTTGGCAAAGCTTCTATTTTGTTATTGCCGCAGGTTTAATTAGCTTTGCACTGAGTATTCCACGTAATCAAACAGCCATTGTTAACAGCACTCTTTCCCCATTAAATTATTTAAAACAGCTCGCGAATGCTGCGGTATTAAAATTATATGGTGCGGTGTTTTGTATGTTTTTTTGCTTTGCTGCGTTATTAAATTATTTACCGTTCATTTTACAAGACACTTTTTTAATTACTAATACCCGTGATATTGGCTTAGTTTATAGCGGTTACTTGATTGGCGCCCTCGCCTCTATTGCGACTCCTTGGTTATTAAAAAAGAGTATTTCACCGTGGCATTTATTGTCTGCTATATTTGCTTTTTACAGCACTACACTAGTATTTTTGATGAGCTCACAATTAGTGATTTTTTTACTGGCATTCACTGGTTTTTGCGGCGCGATGTTTATTATTCATTCAACCGCAGCGCCGCTGGTTAATAAAATAAGCAGTGCACCACCGAGTGTCACTAATGGTGCTTATGTGTCGTTTTATTATAGTGGCGGGGCTTTAGGCTCTTTTGTACCTGGCTTGGTATATCAACAACTTGGCCATATCGCATTTATGGCCTCGTTATTATTAGTCTGTATATGCGGATTAATTTTAGTAAGTTCGGCTTATCTAGCGGGTAAAAAAACCACTTTAGGTTGATGCCCTGTGGTGGCAAAAAAAGCGTCTAAATCGGCTTTTTTTAATAACCATGTTTGGGTGTTCTCAAATGGATGACAATGAAATAGATCACCAAACCATATGTCTTGGTCAAGCCATAAAGTGACATCATTTTGCTTATCATTCATCAAAGCAAGCATAGATACACATCCAGGTGCGACTTTTAAAAAGCGTGCTAAGCGCTCATCGGAGGCAAACCCTAAGCGTGACAAGCCTTGATATTTAGCCAGTGATTTTAAGTCTAACTGCTTGTCATGTGCGGTGATCACCAAAAAATGCTTTTTACCTTCGTTATCACGCAAAAATAAGTTTTTTAATCGCGTTCCGGGCCGTTCCACCATTAATTCATCTGCAGCAAGACTACTATGTAATGCAGGGTGTTCGATAACGTCATAATTGATATTTAAATGCGCTAACAGCGCCGCTAATTTACTTTTATCCGCTAACATTTATAAACAACGCCCCATCAAGCGTACACTTAAATCTCGCCACAATACTTCATTTATCTCATATTTATCGTTGCGACAATATTTTTTGTCATGCAGCTCTTGTTTTAATAAGTGCACGGCTTGATCTTCTAATTCTAATTTTAAGCTATTTGATTCTTCAAAATATTCTTGCTCTGCAAAGTTTTTAAATTGCTGGCGTGTCAGTGGTCGATCTAAGTTTAAATTTGCGCGACTATTGGCTTTAACCGATACCACATAAGCAAAAATCTTATTACCTTGCTCATCTAATTTAGTGTGTAACTGTTTATTATTAATTTCAAAAGGCGGCTCATCACTTTGGCTAGCACAACCACAGAGTAAAACGAGTAACATCAACGCGTATTTTTTCATTATTAGTATCATTCCTGTTATCCAGTGACCGTTAGTCTACCAAAAATTCATTGTTTGCGTAAAAATTCAAAAAATATATAAATAATACTTGACCAAATTTAGAAATCTCATTAAAGTTCGTCCCGCTTGAAACGGAACCTCAAGTAGGTTACGAAATTCGTAACTTTAGGAATGTGGGGCTATAGCTCAGCTGGGAGAGCGCCTGCCTTGCACGCAGGAGGTCAGCAGTTCGATCCTGCTTAGCTCCACCACTTTCCTACTCTTCAATTTTTATCACTATGGCTCTCATGCCAAATTCAATTTTTAAATCTTTCTCATTTTAATCAAAAAACTGTTTATTTTATGTTAGTTATTTTTTAGCTATCAGTTGTGCGCTGCATGGTATTTACGATCAAAAATGCCGAGCATAAACTCGGCATTTTAATTTGGTTATTCGACTACCAATTATTCGCGAATTTGACCTACACCATTGACGAGGTATTTCTCCGTCGTTAATGATTCTAAGCCCATTGGGCCGTAAGCGTGTAGTTTTGACGTTGCGATACCAATCTCTGCACCTAAACCTAACTGTGAGCCATCAGAGAAGCGTGATGAGGTATTAACCATCACTACTGAGGCATCAACACTGCGCTGGAACAATTCAGCCGCGGCTTGGTTTTTAGTGCAAATAACTTCCGTATGGTTTGAACCAAATTGCGCAATATGCTCAATTGCACCAGCAAAATCTGGTACTACACGAATCGCGATTTCTAAATCTAAATATTCTTCGCCAAATTCCTCTGGCGCAAGCACTGTTGCATCATCAAAATATTGTGCGGCTTGGCTATCTGCATTTATTTTTACACCTTCTTGGCGTAATACAACAGCACATAAATTTAAAAACTCATCGGCAACATCCTGATGAACGACAAGGCCTTCTAATGCATTACATACGCCAGTACGCTGAGTTTTACCGTTCAGTAGCAAGTTAATCGCCACTTCTAAGTCAGCGTCTTTATCTACGTATAAATGACACACACCTTTAAAATGCTGGATCACAGGAATTGTACTGTTATCTGTTACAAAGTTAATTAGCCCTTCGCCGCCGCGTGGAATAATTAAGTCAATGCTGTCACGTTGCTGCATCAATTCCATTAATAATCCGCGGTCTGGATCTGGAATAACGGAGATTAACGCTGCCGGTAAATTATGCTGCTCTAATACTTGATGCATGACACTCGCAATTGCTTGCGAGCTTTTAAGCGCCTCTTTACCACCACGTAAAATAACCCCATTACCTGATTTGAAGCATAACGCTCCAGCATCAGCGGTTACATTTGGACGCGCTTCATAAATCATACATACCACACCAAGTGGTACGCGCATTTTACGAATTTTAATCCCGTTAGGACGTTCAGTAATATCGCGTAATTGACCCACCGGATCATCAAGGCTTACAATCACTTCAATGCCTTCAGCCATCGCTTCAATACGTTCGTCATTGAGCGTTAAACGGTCAATCATAGCGGCTGCTAGATTGTTATCGCGGGCTGCGGCTAAATCACTTTCGTTCTCTTTAATAATAAATGCTTTTTGTTGGCGTAATGCTGCAGCCATATCCAGTAGCACCTGATTTTTGGTCTCGGTATCGAGTAAGGCTAACTGATGTGCCGCTTTTGCTGCCTGACGTGAAATATCTGTAATTAAACTCATGACTTCTCCAATAATGCGATATCTTTCTCTGAAATAACGGGACCAATCGAATCTTGCATCTTGTCGCTAAATTCGCTTTGTTCGTTATCTGCTATAAAATTCAATAAACAACTACTGTAATTTGCAGTTGCTTTGGCTAATCGAGTGCCGTCGCTGCTACGTACCAAAATGGTATCGCCAATTGCAAACTCACCATGCACTGCGACAATTTCATCGCCACGGATACAGCCAGTTTCACCTTCTAAAGACTCATCGTATGAACCTGCGACAACGACTTCACCTTGCTCACTTGCAGTATGAGTCATCCAGTGAACAGCTTCTTGCATCGGTTTTTCGTACGGTAAGAAAATAGTACCTGGGTTCTCACCTTCCAGCAGTTTTGTAAATGTCTGCTCTTTAAAACCATTAATTATATAAGTAGTAATACCATGTGAAGTCGCTTTTTCAGCTGCTTCAATTTTAGTTTTCATACCACCTGTACCAACCGCACTGGTAGCAGATCCTGCCATAGCATAGATTGATTCATCAATTGATTTAATTTCAGGCAGTAATATTGCATCGTCGTGCAAATTAGGGTTTTTATCATAAAGCCCATCCACATCTGAAAAAATCATCAATGCATCAGCATCTGCTGCTGCAGCGACCATTGCCGATAAGTTATCATTATCACCGACTTTTAAATCATCAGTTGTCACCGTATCATTTTCATTCATGATTGGCAGCACACCATGATCCAACAAAGTGAAAACAGTTTCTCTAATACTCTCATAACGCTCACGGTCACGTAAGTCACCATGAGTTAATAAAATCTGCGCCGATGGGAAATCAAAAAAGCGGTCCCACATAGCCATCATTTCGGTTTGCCCTGCTGCTGCCATGGCCTTTTTCATTGCCACAGTGCGCTCTTGTGTCTTCGGAAATAAATGCGCGCCAGCGGCAACTGAGCCTGACGAAACTAAAATAACTTCAATTCCTTGACTACGACAACGAACAATAAACTGAGCGATGGTTAATAAATAGCGTGAGCGACAACCATCTTGATCAGGTGCAATCAATGCGCTACCTACTTTTAATACGATACGTCGCCAATTTAACTTTTGCATAAATGTTCAACTTTCCATTTTAACTGTGACTTACCCTAGTTTGGATAAATCTGAAAACAACCACCTAGTGTTTACCTAGGTTACGAGTTAACAATTTGCACTTGCTTTTGCTCACTTTCTTTAGCCATCACTTTTTAATACTCAGCCGGAAACGCTCACTTAGTTAATTAACAAAGTGCGTTAGATATAGCATAACTTTGGCTCAATCATTAAGACTGAACAGTTATAAAGTAAATAAAAAGTGTTGTTTATGCATCGCTGTAAAAAGCTGTGTGAAGCTTTTTTATTAACAACATACATAGAGCCTCTAAAGTCTGATACACCAACAGATAGGGTGATGACTCAAGGACCGAGATTTGCTCACCACGATGGGTGTCAAATATTGAGTAAGTAACAGTTCAACTCAAACAATATGAATCACAATAAAATGTAATTTATGTTCAAATTAACTAATTACTAAAAATGAGTAAAATTGTACAAACTGCATTCAAAACAATTAACAAATTGATTTTTAAGCATATAAATATAGTAACCTCAATCTAAATTGTTGTAATTTAAAGCAACTTAAAAATAACTATATGTATTCGCTTAGACCTAACAAGTAACTAATTAGATGACTAATTGTTTGAACACTAACTATATTACGCTACTTTTAGCCTAAAGATCAAGACTATATTTTATTCACTCGGCTTACTATTGCAGCTAATAAATTTTAAAGTCATTAAGATTCAGTCAGTTAAATAGAGTTTAATTTGTTTCAAATATTTTAAAACCAATAAATTATCATTTCTTCTACAAATAAGTTCGTAAACAGCTAAAATTCTATTAGGAAAAATTAACATACACGTGTATACCCCTGTATTATAAGTATCGAAAGGTTTACTCCTAACTGTTGTAATAAATAAGGAATACTTCATCTATGTCAGCTATTTATATCGCAGGGATCGCTCTATGTTCGGTTCTCGCCCAATGGATAGCATGGGGTTTTCGTGTCCCAGCTATTTTATTTTTGTTACTTACCGGCCTGTTACTTGGCCCTGCTACGGGTTTACTTGATCCAGATGCACTGCTTGGTGATCTACTCTTTCCTGTGGTCTCACTCAGTGTTGCGGTGATCTTATTTGAAGGTTCTTTAACTCTGCACTTTAGAGAACTCAAAGGTATTGGCAAGGTAGTCCGTAACTTGTGCTCTATTGGCATGATTACGACTTGTATAGTGATAAGCCTCAGTGCCTATTGGATTTTAGAACTCAACTGGCGTGTAGCAGCGGTGCTCGGTGCAGTATTGGTTGTGACTGGCCCAACAGTTATTGCACCGCTATTAAACTCAATGCGACCAACCCAAGATATTGACCGCATACTACGCTGGGAGGGCATTGTTATTGACCCAATTGGTGCTTTATTTGCGGTTTTAGTATTTGAAGCGGTAATGCTAGTTGGTCAAGGTGAAGTGTTTATTCATACCGTAATCGCCTTGTTTAAAACCTTAGGAGTCGGTTTATCTATTGGCGTGGTCGCAGGTTGGCTTACAACGTTACTGATCCGCCGCGAATGGCTACCATTTGAATTACATAAATTCGGCATCTTAGCTCTGGTACTTATTAGCTTTACAGTCTCAAATCATTTGAGCCATGAGTCAGGTCTATTAGCGGTTACTGTATTTGGTATTTGGTTAGCGAACCAAGACGATTTAGAAATTGATTCTGTTTTAGAGTTTAAAGAAGATCTGTCTATGATCTTAATTTCAACCTTATTCATTTTGCTTGCTGCGCGTTTAGAATTAGCTGATTTAATGATGCTTGATGCCGATGTGTTCATCTTTTTGGCTATCGTATTATTTATCGCTCGCCCATTGTGTATTGCGATCTCCACTTTCGGCACTGAGCTACCAATTAAATCTCGCTTAGTACTCGCGTGGATTGCTCCGCGCGGTATTGTCGCAGCAGCGGTAGGCTCTGTATTTGCTATTAGTATGATGGAAGCTGGTGTTGCTGACGCCGAGAAAATGGTGCCACTGATTTTTACCGTTATCATTATCACAGTAGTTCTGCAAAGCTTAACTGCGATCCCGATTGCGAAGCTATTAGGGGTTCGTCAGCCTTCACCTAATACTATTTTGATCATTGGTGCAAACCATGTCGCTCGTGCCATTGCTTGTGGGCTAAAAGAGCAAAATATTCAAGTACACTTATCAGATCCAGCTTGGGAAAACTGCCGCATGGCACGTATGGATGGGCTGCCTTGTTATTATGGTAACCCGCAATCAGAACATGCTGAACGTTACTTACCCCTGACAACTCTACGCAGCGTAATGGCGCTTTCGCCAAACCGCCATCATAACGCGCTAGGCGTGCAGTATTTTTCACATTTATTGAATGAAAAGAACGTCTTTTCATTGCGTTCTTCGACCTCTCACGCCAAAGCAAACAAAGACAGCGCGACGTTTCTATCTCGGCAAATTTTGTTTGGTGACAGCGGCTCTTATGCACGTTTAAGTAGCTTAATTGCCAAAGGCGGCAAGGTCAGTGTAACGCGAATTTCTGAAGAGTTTAACTGGGGCAAATACCAAGAGATGAACAGCGATGCAATTCCGTTATTCATCCTCAATGGTGACAAAGATAGTGATGATGATAGCCCTATTAAACTGCGTCCGTTTACTATTAATATGGAAAAACCGCCGCAAGAAGGTGAACGTGTCGTCGCGATGCTGCCACCAAAAATGTCGGTATTGAAAGATCCTAATAATGGTAAAAACAAAGAACCGAAAGAAATAAAAGAGTAAAACGAAAAGGGCTAGGTATCGCACCTAGCCCTTTTACTTTCAACTCGCTAGTTTTCTAACTCGCTAACTAATCTACTCAAACCTACAATGGCAATCGTGCACGCGCTACTACACTATCGGGCATTTTTTGCGCCAATTGGGCTAGTGAGCGTTCAATCTTTTTATGGGTTGCTTTATCTGCAACCATGCTATGAAATAACCAACGATACGCGTCTTCGTAATCACGTGGACTACCATAGCCTTGATTAAATAAATTAACTAACCGCAATTGTGCTTTTAAATTTCCTTGTGATGAAGCTTCACGTAGATAAGTCACAGCAAGCGCTTTATCCTTTTGCACCAATCGACCCGTGTCATAGTATCGCCCGAGTTGCTCTAATGCCGCCGCTAAGCCTTGCTGTGCTGCTTGACGCATATAATACACACCAAGTTCTACATTACGATCAACACACACCGCATACGCCAGCATATCGCCATATAAAAATTGATAAGAAGGCAGTGCCATTTTATTGGCTCGTGCTTCGATATCTTGTACTAACTGGCAGTCATCTGCCTTTACTCGCGCAAGATGTGTATTACTATTGATCAAAGCGAGCAGCTCAGTTTCTGTATATAGTGGCACGGCAGCTATGGTCTCTTCAGACTTGGCGTGGCTTGCCAGCAAAAACGATAACGGCACTAATGATAAACAAGTTAACAAACGCATTTAGGTCACTTTAAATTAAAAACCATCTTGCTAAAGTTTATACAAAGATCGTTCCATAATGAAATTTATAAATAGCTTATTTATTATAAACACTATCCCCAGACACAAAAAAAGCTGCACAAGGCAGCTTTTTTAGTACTATTAGTAATTATGCAAACGGACTGCGTAACACCATAGTTTCTACACGGTCAGGACCTGTAGAAATAATATCAACAGGTACACCGGTGATTTCTTCAATGCGTTTGATGTAATCAAGTGCCGCTTTTGGTAGCTGCTCAACAGTAGTAGCACCCACTGTATTTTCAGTCCAACCAGGCATCTCTTCATAAACTGGCGTTACTTTATCATAACCTTCAGCAGCAAGTGGCGTCACATTAGTGATAGTGCCATCTTCTAACTGATAACCAGTACAGATTTTTAGTGTTTCTAGACCATCTAACACGTCTAGTTTAGTTAAACAAAAACCTGAGATAGAGTTAATTTGTACTGCACGGCGCATAGCCACAGCATCTAACCAACCAGTACGACGTAAACGACCAGTCGTTGCACCAAACTCATGACCTACGGTACCTAAGTGCTTACCAACTGGGTCTTGTTTTTCTAAACCGTCGTAAAGCTCGGTAGGGAAAGGACCAGAACCAACACGCGTGGTGTAAGCTTTGATAATACCTAGTACATAATCAAGATTTAACGGACCAAAACCAGCACCTGTAGCAACGCCACCGGCAGTGGTATTTGAAGACGTTACATATGGATAAGTACCGTGATCGATATCAAGTAATGTACCTTGCGCGCCTTCAAACAAGATGTTGTCGCCCGCTAAACGCGTTTGATCAAGTAACTCAGTTACATCAACAACCATTGCTTTAAGGATATCTGCAACAGCCATTGCATCATCAAACGTCTGTTGGAAATCTACCGCATCTACTTTGTAATAATTTACTAAAGTGAAGTTATGGTATTCCAATACTTCTTTAAGCTTCGCAGCGAATAATTCAGGGTTGAATAAGTCACCGATACGCAAACCACGACGGGCTACTTTATCTTCATAAGCAGGACCTATGCCGCGACCTGTTGTACCAATCGCTTTATTACCACGTGCTTTTTCACGAGCTACATCTAATGCGATGTGGAAAGGCAAAATAAGCGGACATGCTTCACTGATCAATAAACGTTCACGTACTGGTACGCCGCGCTCTTCAAGCATGCCAATCTCTTTCATTAGCGCTTCTGGTGAAACAACAACACCATTACCAATCACACACTTAACATTGTCACGTAATACACCCGATGGAATAAGGTGTAAAACTGTCTTTTCACCTTCGATTACCAGTGTATGACCAGCGTTATGGCCACCTTGGTAACGAACTACTAAAGATGCTTTGTCTGTAAGGAGGTCAACTACCTTACCCTTACCTTCGTCACCCCATTGGGTGCCTAATACAACAACGTTTTTACCCATTGTAAATTCACTTAGAAAAAATTAGGACGAGATTTTACCAGATAATGAGGGGAAAGATCACCCCCGTTTAGGTTATTTTTTCTGCGCAGTCGTACAACGACCTTTGCAATAAAAATTAACTGGTTGAATAACATTAAGTTACTCATGAAAATTCATCTTACTAAAAGAAAAACCCTGCATACACAGGGTTTGGATTTGTGCTAGATTTAGAAAAAGATTACTGCGCTGCAGCACCTTTCATATATCTAAAGAAGTCACTGTCTGGTGATAATACCATTACGTCTTGCTTATCTTTAAAGGTCTTTTTATAGGCCTCTAATGAACGTACAAAACCAAAGAATTCAGCATCTTTATTGTACGCATTGGCATAAATAGCCGCAGCTTTTGCATCGCCTTCACCGCGAACGGTACGGGCATTACGCTCAGCATCAGCCAGCATTACTGTGACACGACGGTCAATGTCAGCGCGAATCGTTTCGGCTTTTTCTTGACCTTCAGAGCGATGCTCTTTAGCAACAGCAGTACGCTCTGCACGCATACGTTGGTAAATCGAATTACTCACTTCTGACGGTAAATTGATTTGCTTAACACGTACATCAAGTACTTCAATACCTAGCTCTTGAGCACTTTCAGAAGCTTGAACTAATGCTTCTTCCATTAACTCGCTACGTTCACCGGAAACAATCTCACGGATAGTACGTGAACCAAAGTTAGTACGTAGACCATTATTTACTTTTTGCTTAAGTAGTGCTTCAGCGTATTGCTTATCACCACGGGCACGTAAGTAAAAAGCACTAAAATCACTAACACGCCATTTTACAAACGAATCAACTATTAAGTCTTTTTTCTCGCTAGTAACAAAACGATCCGGTGCACCATCTAATGTCTGAATACGCGCATCAATACGGCGTACTTGACTAAAGAAAGGTACTTTGAATTGTAAGCCAGGACCATAAACAATTGCTTTATCATCACTGTCTTTTTGCACTTTGCTGAATAGCATAACAATTGCTTTTTGCCCTTCAGGTACTACGAACACTGACGAAAAAGACAACACAACGGCCGCTAGTAATATAACTAAACTAAAGTTTTTCATTGCGCTTATCTCCCGTCGTTAAAGCGATCAGCACCAAAGCGGTCTGAACTTGAGTTCACAGTGCTATTGCGCGATGTATTAACTTTATTGCGTAAGTCGTTAATATCACTTGAGCTAGGTAATGCAACACGGGTTGCGTTCCCTTGCTTATCCATGATTTTATCAAGCGGTAAATACATCATATTATTGCCGCCCTTAACATCAACTAGGACTTTTGAACTGTTGCCTAGCACTTCTTCCATGGCATCAATATATAAACGCTCACGGGTTACACGCTTAGCAGCCTGGTATTCAGGTAATAACTTTTCAAAACGCGCGACTTCACCTTGTGCTTCTAAAATAATGCGCTCGCCGTAACCTTCAGCTTCTTGCGTCATACGAGTAACTTGACCACGAGCACGTGGTTCAATTTCACGCGCGTATGCTTCAGCTTCACGAATAAAACGTTGTTCATCTTCTTGTGCGGCAATGGCATCATCAAACGCGTCTTTAACTTCAGCCGGTGGGCGTGAGTCTTTAAAGTTAACGTCAGTTACGATCAAACCTAAGTTATACGGTTCGACGATTTTATTCAGTTCATCCCAGGTATTTTGACGCACAACCTCACGGCCATTCGTTAATACTTGGTCCATTTTTGAATGACCAACAACATAACGCAGTGCACTCTCTAGCGCTTCTTCTAAGCTAGAATCAGCATTAGTTACACTAAATTTGTATAGGAAAGGATCAATAACACGGTATTGCACCTGAAACTCAACGCTTACCACGTTTTCATCTTCAGTGAGCATAAAACCAGATGTCGATAATGAGCGAACGGCTTCAATATCAACCGGAATTACCGTTTCAATAAACGTCATTTTCCAACGCAGACCTGGATCTGCAATGCGGTCAAATTGACCAAAATGTAAAACGATGCCGCGCTCTGCTTCTTTCACGGTATAAATACCGCTCAATGCCCATACAATTGCAGCAATGATCAGTACAAATGAAAGACCAGCTCCACCAAGTCCGCCGCCGCCATTGCCGGATTTTTTACCGCCAAATAAGCCACCAAACTTGCTGCTGAATTTACGAAACACCTCGTCTAAGTCAGGTGGGCCTTGATCACGTCCGCCTTTTTTGTTCCACGGATCTTTGTCATTGCCATTATTACCCGGTTCATTCCAGGCCATAGCTATACTCCATTGTTATCTAAATAATTTAGGTAATTACGTTAAATCTAACAAAAATACCGCAGTTCTCATACTAAAAATGACATTGTGCGGTAGTTTTTTCGAATTACGAAATAAAAGCGTCGATTTCAGGACCAAACTCTTTTCTTAAACGATTCCATTCTACCATAGGCAGTCGAGTAGCAAGTAACCAATGACCCTGTTCATCAAAGTCTTCTTGATGCACGGCATTTAAATTGAACAACGCAGCACGTAAACGACCATATTGCGGAGCTAATTTAAGCGTATGAACAAACATTTTCTTTGCTAACAGCTCGCTGATAGCTTCAGACAATAGTTCACACCCTGCGCCACTGTGTGCCGACAACCATACTCTAATAGGCATGCCTTCATCGTCACGGTCAATACGTGGTTCAATATCTTCAAGCGCATCAATTTTGTTGTAAACCAACAATTGCGGCACTTCATCAGCTTCTATTTCTTTAAGAACCGATTGTACCTGTTCAATATTCTCTTTACGACGATGATCCGCAACATCGACCACATGAAGTTGTAAATCAGCTTCACGAGTTTCGGTTAGCGTCGCTTTAAATGCGGCAACTAAGTCATGGGGTAAATGACGAATAAAGCCAACGGTATCGGCTAAAATTATCGAACCAACATCTTCTATTTCGAGTTTGCGTAAGGTTGGATCAAGCGTCGCGAACAGTTGGTCAGCAGCATACACATTAGAGTTAGTAATGCGATTAAATAGCGTCGACTTACCCGCATTGGTATACCCTACCAACGACACCGTAGGAATTTCATTGCGGTTACGAGCACGTCTACCTTGCTCACGCTGCACTGCCACTTTCTCTAAACGCGCGCGAATACTTTGAATACGAACTCGCAATAAACGTCGATCTGTTTCTAGCTGAGTTTCACCAGGCCCGCGCAAACCGATCCCGCCTTTTTGGCGTTCAAGATGCGTCCAGCCTCGGATCAAACGCGTCGACATATGACGCAATTGTGCTAGCTCAACCTGCAACTTACCTTCATGGGTACGTGCACGTTGCGCAAAAATATCAAGAATAAGCGTCGTTCTATCAAGCACACGACATTGGCAAACGCGTTCTAAATTGCGTTCCTGTGACGGTCTGAGTTGATGATTAAAAATGACGACATCTGCGTTGTGGATTTTGACAATCTCAGCGATTTCTTCAGCCTTTCCGGTACCGACGAATAGTTTCGGATGTGGTGCTTGACGGCTGCCTTGCACAACCGCCAAACTGCTAACACCAGCAGAAGATACCAACATTTCCAATTCATGAAGATCTTCACGATCCCCTTCTTTTGGAAAGTCGATATGAACTAAGACTGCCTGTTCGCCGGCTTCATAACGGTCAAACAAACATTATGCTCCTAATTTAAAAATTTCCAGCTTCAGGCTCTTCACCGTCTTCGCTTCCTTGAATACCTTGGAAGTTAACAGCACGAGCAGGAACTACGGTAGAAATCGCATGTTTATACACCATTTGATTCACGGTGTTTTCTAGTAAAATAACAAATTGATCAAATGACTGGATCTTACCTTGTAGTTTGATGCCATTAACCAAAAAGATTGATACTGGAATACGCTCACGACGTAGCGCATTCAAAAATGGGTCTTGTAACGATTGGCCTTTTGCCATGTTATTTTCCTTCGTTCTAGGTGTTATTATAATTAAGTGGCTGAACTCATTTAACAAAGCTAAAAAATTTCAACTACTACTAGCTTAGCGAACTTACAACACGTTGCAAGTTTTCTTCATCACCCGTTGTTAACCACGTTACATCGGGCCAACCTCTTAGCCACGTCAATTGACGCTTAGCAAGCTGTCGTGTTGCTGCAATACCGCGAAAGACCATTTCATCGTAATCAATCTCGCCAGCAATGTAATCCCACATTTGTCTATAACCCACGCAACGAATGGAAGGTAAGTTAGGGTGTAAATCCTTACGTTGATATAGGGATGAAACTTCATTTTCAAACCCCTGCTCAAGCATTATTTTAAACCTTTGTTCAATTCGCTGGTGTAAATCGGCGCGATCATCAGGCGCAATAGCAAATTGATGAAAAGTATACGGTAAACTCGGCTGCTTACTTTTTTGTAATTCAGTCATTGTTTTACCCGTTAATCGGTAAACTTCAAGGGCGCGGTTAATACGTTGCGAGTCATTCTCGCTCATTTTTTGTGCCGCTTGCGGATCAATTATCTCAAGCTCTTTATAAAGTGCCGGCCAACCATGTTGCTTGGCTTGTTGCTCAAGCTCTGCTCGTACTACCGGGCATGCTTCAGGTAATGGCGATAAACCATCAATTAACGCTTTAAAGTACATCATTGTACCACCAACTAATACAGGCACTTTACCTTGTTGGTGAAATTGGTCAATCTTTTCAATTGCATCACGACGAAAATCAGCTACTGAGTAACTTTCACTAGGGTCGATTAGATCAATTAAATGATGTGGCGCAAGCGCTAACTCATGTTGATCAGGTTTTGCCGTACCTATGTTCATATCTTTATACACTAAGGCTGAATCGACGCTGATTATTTCAGTTTTTAAATGTTGGCATAAGGCGATTGCTAATGCAGTTTTGCCTGCAGCGGTTGGGCCCATTAAAAAAATGACCGGTAAATTACTCAACTCGATAACCTTAATCTAACTGTGCTAAAAAATAACTTAAATCTATTTTAACTGCTTTTGCAGATAAACGCTGGATTGTTTGCGGATTATTTTGCATTCGCGTAACCGCCAAGGCAAAAGCTTGGCTGGCAAAAAAGCGCTCGGGCACTTGGCTAAGCTGCCAGTTTAGCCATTGCTCCACACTATTAAGCTCAGCCTGAGTGGCTTTTAATAGCGCATCTACGGCTTGGCTCACATCAAGCAGATACAAACTCTGTGGCAACTTTTTAACCATCACAAATTGCTTTTCAATCAATAACTCAAAGCCCAGTAAGGTAAACCATGATTGTTGCTGTGTTAAGCTTTGGCTGTCTTCTTTACTGATATTAACTCGCACAGGCAATAGTAAGGCTTTTCCTTCTAAGCTGCCTTGCTCAGCAATAAGCTCAAGCCAATCATTGACTAATAAATATTTAAAGTGTGAGCAATATAATTGCTGTTGCAGGCTAAATACACAACCGCCATCACTTTGTACCAGCAACGGCTGCGCACTTTGCGTCTGTAACAATGGTGCTACTTCTTGAGTAACGCCAATAGGTTGCTCAAAATGGCTGGCGTGTTGCTCATTGACCCCTTGATAAAACGCACTCACATCTTGATGATTTGTCCGGCTCGCTTGCTTGCTTCGCTCGCTTGAACCTGCATATCCACCACCACTAGGTGCTGGATTAGCACCGTAGCGAGCTTGCTCCGCTGGTTGTAAGTGCGACTTAGGATAATCAAACAAACTGCCTGCTGTATTGCTGGAGTGAGCGGGTGTTACTGTATGCGCTGCTTTAGCATCGCTGTGTTGCGAATCAACATGCTGAGTAACACCAGCAAAATCATCTTGAAGCGGCACCACGACTTGTTTAATTGCCTGCAAAATAAAATCATGCACTAAGCGACCTTGATGAAAACGCACTTCGTGTTTCGCAGGATGCACGTTTACATCCACTTGACGCGGATCAATGTCGATATAAATAACAAAGCCCGGTAGCTCTTCTTGGCCTGCGACTTCTTCGAACGCTTGGCGAATGGCATGAGAAATAAGCTTATCGCGCATCATACGATTATTTACATAGGTATATTGCGTGGTATTACTCGATCCGACCGGTAGCACCCAACCATGTAGCTGCAAGCCTGTATCGCCTGACTCAATATATAACCCCTGCTCAGCAAAGGCTTTACCTGCAACCTGAGCGACCCGAGCAATAGCCTGTGCAGGGTCGGTTTTAGCACGATATTGACGCACAACTTTATCGTTATGGGTGAGGGTAATTGACACATCAAAACGGCTCAGGGCAATACGCTTTATTAACTCATCGATGTGAGTAAACTCGGTTTTTTCGGTGCGTAAAAATTTACGTCTAGCGGGCGTATTAAAAAATAAGTCTTTAACTTCAATGGTGGTGCCGTCAGGGTGAGCAGTGGGTTTAATCTGCACCGCCATATCTCGCCCCTGCGCAAATGCTTGCCAAGCTGCCTCTTGCTGTTTGGTTTTTGAGCTAAGCGTCAAACGCGATACCGAACTAATAGACGCCAATGCTTCGCCGCGAAAGCCCAAAGAACAAATATTTTCTAAATCATCAAGGGACTTTAATTTACTAGTAGCATGGCGAGAAAGCGCCAACGTGAGCTCGTCTTTATCAATGCCTGAGCCGTTATCACGAATGCGAATAAGCTTATGACCGCCGCGTTCAATATCAATTTGAATACGTGTTGCGCCTGCATCTAGGCTATTTTCAACGAGTTCTTTGACCACAGATGCGGGTCTCTCAACCACTTCGCCCGCAGCAATTTGGTTAGCTAATCGCGCGGGTAATATTTCAATGCTCATACTGATCCTAACGATTTTAACTTTGCGGAATGTCTAACTCTTGACCAATAAACAAGGTATTAGATTTTAATTGATTGACTTGCTTAAGCTTACCCACCGATACCCCATAGCGACTAGCTAACAAACTTAACGACTCACCAGGACGAACTTTATGTTTAGTGGGATATTGCGATTTTAACGACGCAAACAGCGAATCATCCGGAGGATTTTTCAGATAATAGCTTTTGATAGAAGTAAATATTGCTTTCGCTAAGCGCTCTTGGTGATTAGCACTTTTTAATAGTTTTTCTTCGCGTGGGTTTGAAATAAACCCAGTTTCGACCAAAATAGATGGAATATCTGGTGACTTTAATACCGCTAGGCTAGCCGCTTGCGGCTCTTTTTTATGTAACTTAGCGACCTTTTTAAGCTCTTGAACCATGCCTTCCGCAACGCTGAAACCGGTTTTCATCGAATGATCCATCGACATATCCAACAGCGCCTGCGCCAAGTACTTTTCACTGGCCGTGTCTTTAATCACTCCAGCAGCACCACCGAGTAACTCTGAATGTTTTTCTTTATCTTCTATCCATTTACCAATTTCTGAATTAGCACGACGAAGTGATAACACCCAAACAGAGGCGCCATTTGGTTGTGGGCTAGTAAATGCATCCGCATGAATTGAAACTAAAAAGTCAGCCTTTTTCTGCCTTGCACGGCTAGTGCGGGTATTAAGTTTGACAAAGTAATCTCCACTTCGCACCATTCGCGAAATCATCCCGCGCTCGGCATCAATCATCCGCTCTAAGCGTTTGGCGATTTGTAGTGTGATATCTTTTTCATAAGTACCAGAAGGACCAATTGACCCAGGGTCTTCGCCGCCATGGCCTGCATCAATAGCAATAATAATATCGCGTTGTTGATTAAGCTCACGCTTTTTAACCGCAGTATTATTCGTTGCAGCTACTGGCTCTGCTTGATTTTTGTCATATAAGTCGACCACTAAACGATTTTTATAAGGTCCCGTTGGCGCCAATGCAAAAATCACCGGTTTAACGGCCCCTGTAAGCTCAAAAACAAATCGTACCCCCTGGCTGCTTTTCGCTTTCGAGTAACGTAGTTTACTGACGATTTGATGCTTACTGGGAATAGTTGGTAGGTCTTTTATTTTATCTGTATTTTCTAAATCGACCACTAAGCGCAGTGGATTTTTTAGCATAAAATAACTGAAGTCGGGCTTATCAGTTAAGTCGAATACTACCCGCGTACTATCTGGCGATGGCCACACCCGTACACTATTGATAGTATTTTGTGCATAGAGATTAGCACTGATTGCTAACAGCAAAAAAGCACCCATCCACTTTATGACAACTCGACTCATCGGTATCTTCACACCCTTGTTATTTGTTGTTATTCACTATGGTTTTTGAGTTTATCCACGATACTGTGACCACGCGGGCTAATACTTTGGATCTCAATTGCTCGTGCATCGCCGACATAACGTAAAGTAATATCTAAGTCTGGTGTTGGGATAAACTCGCCGCCTTTTTCAGGCCATTCCACCACACAAATAGCTGTTGGCGAAAAATAATCTCGAATACCCATGTATTCTAATTCTTCTGGGTCGCCTAAACGATATAAATCAAAATGATAAACATTGGCCGTTGCCAACTCATAAGGCTCCACCAGCGTATAAGTTGGACTCTTAACTTTGCCTTGATGACCAAAGCCTTGGATCACACCACGTGTTAAGGTGGTTTTGCCTGCTCCCAAATCACCGTGTAAGTAAATAACTGCCCCTTGCTCCATTAGCATAGCAAGTTGATTGCCCATTTTAACCGTTGCAGCTTCATCAGCGAGTTGAAAACCAACACAGTGCGTCATTCTAACCTCATGGATAGTATTAAAAACGATAACTTGTTAATCATACCAGATTATTTTGCTAAGGCGAGAATCGACACTTATAGACACAAAAAAACCGGCAAAGTTGCCGGTTTTTTTTGTAATTAGGATTATAGACCTAATTTTTTCTCAAGATAGTGGATGTTAGTACCACCATTTTGGAAGTTTTCATCCGCTAAGATGCGCTTATGTAATGACGTATTAGTTTTAATACCGTCAATCACAAGCTCATTCAATGCATTACGTGCACGGGCAATTGCTACATTACGGTTTTCACCGTAAGTAATTAATTTACCGATCATTGAATCATAGTGTGGTGGCACTGTGTAGTCAGCATAAATATGGCTGTCCCAACGAATACCTAAACCACCTGCTGGGTGGAAACGCGTAATTTTACCCGGTGACGGGATAAACGTTTCAGGGTCTTCAGCATTAATACGACACTCAATTGCATGACCACGAATAACGACATCGTCTTGCGTGAATGATAGTGGTTGGCCCGCTGCAATTTTTAACTGCTCTTTGATCAAATCAACACCGGTAACCATTTCTGTCACTGGATGCTCAACCTGAATACGAGTGTTCATTTCAATGAAATAGAACTCACCATTTTCGTATAAGAACTCAAATGTACCCGCACCACGATAACCGATTTCGATACATGCACGCGTACAACGCTCACCGATAAACTTACGCACTTCAGCAGTAATACCTGGTGCTGGCGCTTCTTCGACTACTTTTTGATGACGACGTTGCATAGAACAATCACGTTCACCTAAGTGAACAGCATTACCTTGCCCGTCAGCCAATACTTGAACTTCGATATGACGTGGGTTTTCAAGGAATTTTTCCATGTAAACCATGCTATTACCAAAGAACTGTTTTGCTTCTTGTTGCGTTAAAGCGATTGAGTCAATTAACTCAGCTTCACTGCGAACAACCCGCATACCACGACCACCACCGCCACCAGCGGCTTTGATTATCACTGGGTAACCGATACGTTTAGCGATTTGCATGTTGCGGTCTTTATCATCCGATACCGGACCATCTGAACCTGGTACACATGGTACGCCAGCTTTACGCATTGCTTCGATTGCAGATACTTTATCGCCCATTAGACGAATCGTGTCGCCGCGCGGACCAATAAACACAAAACCACTTTGTTCAACTTGATCAGCAAAATCAGCGTTTTCTGCAAGGAAACCATAACCCGGGTGGATAGCAACTGCATCGGTTACTTCAGCTGCCGCAATAATGCGCGGAATGTCTAAGTAACTTTCAGTGGCAGAAGGTCTACCAATACATATTGTTTCATCTGCAAGCAATACATGCTTAAGATCGCGATCCGCCGTTGAATGCACAGCAACCGTTTTGATCCCAAGCTCTTTGCAGGCGCGCAATATACGAAGTGCAATTTCACCTCGGTTTGCAATGACTACTTTATCTAACATTAGAGTTGGCCTTTTAGGTTGCGCTATTATTCAATGATGAATAAAGGTTGATCAAATTCTACTGGCTCGCCATTTTCAACTAAAATCGCTTTCACTGTGCCCGCTTTATCTGACTCAATTTGGTTCATCATTTTCATCGCTTCGATGATGCAAAGCGTATCACCTACTTTAACTTGTGAACCCACTTCTACATATGAAGGCGCTTCAGGAGAAGCTGCTTTATAGAAAGAACCTACCATTGGCGATAATACTTGATGGCCAGTAGGACCGGCAGGTGCTGCCGCTTCTACGTTTGCAGCAGGTGCAGCTGTAGGGGCTGGAGCCGGTGCTGGAGCGTACTGTGGTGCATAATGTGGAGCGTAAGCAGGACCTGCACTCATATTATTACGATTGATACGTACTGATTCTTCACCTTCGGTGATTTCTAATTCAGCAATACCTGATTCTTCTACTAGTTCAATTAGTTTTTTGATCTTGCGAATATCCATGAACGACCCGCCTGTTAGTTTGTTAGTTTAAAATTAATTCGAGTTTTGCAACCGATTGACAGCAGCTTCAAGTGCTGCGCGATAACCCATTGCGCCTAATCCACATATCACGCCCTGCGCCACATCAGAAAAATATGAATGATGACGAAACGCTTCCCGCGTGTGCACATTAGTTAAGTGCACTTCAAAAAACGGGATATCAACAGCCAGTAACGCATCACGTAAAGCCACGCTTGTATGCGTAAATGCCGCTGGGTTGATAATAATGTAATCAATGACCTGCCATGCACTATGTATGTGCTCAATTAAAGCTTGCTCACTATTACTTTGAAAATGCGTTAGCTCAACATCTAGACCATGCGCAAACTCAGTTAGTTCGCTCATAATCTCACTCAGTGTTTGTAAACCGTATTTTTCTGGTTCACGCTTACCCAGCATGTTTAAGTTAGGGCCATTTATAACTAAAAGTTTAAATTTTGCAGCCATAATACGCGATAATCCTATAAATAATGAGTTAAGCCATTTTGATTAGAAATCCCCGCAAAATGTAGAGGGGAAAAACTAAAATAGCAAGTATTTCTCACGTTAACCACCTATTATAGCCAGTTCGATGTAAATAGCAGCAAAATACTGGTCTAATCACTAGTAGCCACCACAAAAACAAAAACGCCACTCATATAAAGTGGCGTTTAAAATAGCGGTGCGAAAAATGTTTATTTAGCGCTATTTCTCACTTTTGCTAAATGCTCAGCAAAGTCCTTGGCATTTAAAAAGCCCGTCACACGCTGTGCTGCAAGCTCTTCACCTTGTGTATCAAAAAACAAAATACTGGGTAAACCAAATACCGAAAACTCTTCCATTACAGCAATTGTTTTATCATCACTTTCGGTCAAATCAATTTTTAACAACTCAAAGTTTGCAAACTCACCTTGTACTTTAGCGTCAGGAAAAGTGTATTTCTCGAACTCTTTACACGCAACACACCAATCTGCATATAAATCGACCATCACTAAACGACCATCACTGTTTGCATCATTTATTGCTTGTTTGAGCTCAGCTAAGTCAGCAACTAATTTAAAGCCGCGCTCTTGTTGCTCGCCATTTGCGGCACTAACAACTTGCGCTGTTGGCCATATATAGTTTTTAGTTAAGCTCACACCGCTAACAACTAATAACGTTGCAACAAACCACAATGCAGTTTTTAACTTACCTTGTGTTTGAGCGCTCTGCCAATGATGTAAATACAAGGCCGTTGCTAATGCTAATAAGCCCGCCATAAGTAATATGATGTCTGCATCGACAATACGTTCAAGCAAGATCAATGGCACTACCAGCATGATAAAACCAAACAGGGTTTTAACTTGTTCCATCCAGCCGCCTGCTTTTGGCAATAATTTACCGCCGGAGGTGCCTAATAACAGCAGCGGAATACCCATCCCTAAACTCAGCACATACAAAGTTAAGCCGCCAACTAAATAATCGCCGCTTTGCGCAACAAACAATAGCGCAGCTGATAACGGTGCAGTGGTACAAGGTGACGCAATTAAACCCGATAAAACCCCCATTAAAAACACGCCAATGTAGTTGCCGCCTTTTTGATTATTACTTACTTGTGTGAGCTTATTCATCATGCCGCTAGGGAGCTTTATTTCGTACCAACCAAACATCGACATAGCGAGTAAAACGAATAATAAACTAAAACTAATCAATACATATGGGTGCTGCAAATAACCTTGCACTTGACCACCAAGTGATGCAACCACAAGGCCCAGCGCCGCATACGTAACGGCCATACCCTGCACATAAACAAAAGAAAGCGCAAAAGCTTTTTTAGTGGAAAGATTTTTTTGTCCTGCAATTAGGCTCGACAAAATAGGAAACATCGGAAATACACATGGCGTAAATGCCAAGCCAATACCGACCAAAAAGAAAATCGCTAAGTTCGCTAACAAACCTTGCGAGGCCAGTTTTTCAGTAAAGTTTAATTCTTTTTCTAAGTCATCTTCTTGCGTTACAACATCTTCTGTAGCAGCCGCTGATTCAGCGCTAAGCGCAGCTAATGCATTGCCTGCTGTTGCATTATCAGTTGCAGGGATTTCACCGGCAATCATACTCAATGGAATGGTGATGATTTCTGGCGGGTAACATAGCCCTGCTTCAGCACAGCCTTGATAACGTACTTTAATTACGCCACCTTCAGCTATATTACTTAGCTTGCTGATCACACTCAGTGAATCAAAAAACACTGCTGTTTTGCCAAAGAACTCATCTTCAATGATCACGCCTTTACCAAGATCAGGCACTTCAATATCAGCACCTTTACCAATAATTTCTAGCTTCTTTTTATATAGGTAATAACCTGGCGCAATATCCCAACCAATAAAAAGAGTGCTGCCTTGCTGATCAAAATCAAATGAAAATGCCTGATCAACAGGTAAAAATGTTTGCTCTGCGGGCTGCAGCAAATCACTTAATAAATTATTAGTTGCAGCCTGTGCTGGCATTAACGACAGCGCACAAAGCAATAAAAGAAAACAACGCATTAATTAAGTACCTCATCCATCCAATTAAAATAGGCTAAATTGCCAGTGGCCACATCAATAACCTGTATTTCAGGAATTTCATAACTATGTAATTGCTTGATAGTTTGAATCAATTCATTCATTTTTTCTGACTTTGTTTTAATTAATAATTTACACTCGGTTGCATAAGCAACCTCTCCTTGCCACATATAAACAGATTCCACATTTGGAAGAATGTTCACACACGCAGCTAATTTAAGCTTAACTAATTGCTCAGCCATGGAGCGTGCCTCACTTACATCTGCGCAAGTGGTAAAAATAAGTCGAAAATGAGTCGTCATATTGAACCTTTGATTGATTGCTCTGCCCAATGCCATAGTAGCTGATAGCTAAGGCAAAGTGTAGTTAACCTAAACTGCGGATAATAAATCGCTTAATCAGAGTTCAGGCTATTTAGCCAACACAGCTTTACCACTAGCCTTGAAAAAAGACCTGATAACCCACATTTATATTTCATCAACTCAACTGAGTGATCACTATTTAGAGAGCCTTATGTTTAGATTTTTGTTTTTATTATTTATTCTCGTGCCAATTATTGAAATTGCGTTGTTAATTCAAGTAGCTGATGTAATTGGTGGATTCGCCACTATTGCACTGGTTATTGTAACCGCAATATTCGGCGCAAAATTAGTTAGAACACAAGGTATGGGCGCACTGCAAAATGTGCAAACACAAATGGCGCAAGGGCAAATGCCAGCCAAAGAATTATTTACCGGTTTATGTGTGATTATCGCCGGCATATTATTGCTAACTCCAGGCATTATGACCGACGTATTCGGTTTTTTATTATTGACCCCGGCCATTCGCAATAAACTAGCTGCAGGCCTTGCTAGTCAAGCAACGGTGCGTATGAGTGCAGGCATGCAACAAGGTCCAACAGCATTTAATCAGCACACTCATGCAGAGCCAGAACCTCGCAAAATGAGTGAGCCGACCACTATTGATGGTGAGTACGAGAGAAAAGATTAAAAAATTTTAATTTTTATCACTTGGGTTTTGAAGCAATACCCCCATTACTGAGTACAACTAAATCAATTGCCTTGAACCACAGGGTTTAATGCAAACTGGTACATATAAAGCTTTTTTCTGTCCTGTTCAGAAACTGTTAGGAGAACTAAATAAAATGAACATTCGTCCTTTACATGATCGCGTGATCGTTGAGCGCCTAGAAGAAGAAACCAAATCTGCTGGCGGTATTGTATTAACTGGTTCTGCGGCTGAGAAATCAACCCGCGGTAAAGTTATTGCAGTGGGTAATGGCCGTACTCTAGATAACGGTGATGTGAGAGCATTAGAAGTTAAAGTCGGTGACACTGTGTTATTCGGCTCATATGTTGAAAAAGCTGAAAAGATCGAAGGTCAAGAGTACCTGATCATGCGTGAAGACAATATTTTAGGCATTGTAGGCTAAAGCTACTTTTCGTTTAACAAACATTCAGAATTCAGAGGAAATTAATCATGGCAGCAAAAGAAGTACTTTTTGCAGGTGACGCACGCGCTAAAATGCTAGCTGGCGTAAACATCTTAGCAAACGCAGTTCGTGTAACTTTAGGTCCTAAAGGCCGTAACGTAATCCTAGACAAATCATTTGGCTCTCCAGTGATCACTAAAGATGGTGTATCAGTGGCAAAAGAAATCGAACTTGAAGACAAGTTTGAAAATATGGGCGCACAAATGGTTAAAGAAGTTGCATCTAAAGCAAACGATGCAGCCGGTGACGGTACAACTACTGCAACAGTATTAGCACAGTCAATTGTAAACGAAGGCTTAAAAGCGGTTGCTGCGGGCATGAACCCAATGGACCTTAAGCGCGGTATTGATAAAGCAATCATCGCAGCTGTTGCTGAGCTAAAAGAACTTTCAGTACCATGTGCCGATGCAAAAGCAATCGCTCAAGTGGGTACTATTTCAGCTAACTCTGATAAAGAAATTGGCGACATCATTGCAGAAGCAATGGAAAAAGTAGGCCGTAATTCAGGTGTAATCACTGTTGAAGAAGGTCAATCACTTGAAAACGAACTAGATGTTGTTGAAGGCATGCAGTTTGACCGTGGTTACTTATCTCCATACTTCATCAACAACGCAGAAAAAGGCGCTGTTGAATTAGATAACCCATTTATTCTACTTGTAGATAAAAAAATCTCTAATATTCGTGAGTTGCTACCTACATTAGAAGCCGTTGCTAAAGCAAGCAAACCATTACTTATCATTGCTGAAGACCTTGAAGGCGAAGCACTAGCTACTCTAGTTGTTAACAACATGCGCGGTATCGTTAAAGTATCAGCAGTTAAAGCACCTGGTTTTGGCGACCGTCGTAAAGCAATGCTACAAGATATCGCAGTATTAACTGGTGGTACGGTTATCTCTGAAGAAATCGGCCTGGAACTTGAAAAAGCAACAGTTGAAGATTTAGGTACTGCAAAGCGCGTAGTTATCACTAAAGATGATACAACTATCATCGATGGTGCAGGCGAAGAAGCTGGCATCAACGGTCGCGTTGCGCAAATCAAAGCACAAATCGAAGAAGCAACATCAGACTACGATAAAGAGAAACTACAAGAGCGCATGGCTAAACTTGCCGGCGGTGTTGCGGTAATCAAAGTAGGTGCTGCTACTGAAATCGAAATGAAAGAGAAAAAAGACCGCGTTGAAGATGCACTTCATGCAACTCGCGCTGCGGTTGAAGAAGGCGTAGTGCCTGGTGGTGGTGTTGCACTAGTACGTGCAGCAAGCAAACTTGTTGATTTAGTTGGTGACAACGAAGATCAAAGCCACGGTATCAAAGTAGCACTACGTGCTATGGAAGCACCACTTCGTCAAATCGTTACCAACGCAGGTGACGAAGCGTCTGTTGTTATTAACGCAGTTAAAGGCGGCACGGGTAACTTCGGTTACAACGCAGCAACTGGCGAATACAACGACATGATTGAAATGGGTATCCTAGATCCAACAAAAGTAACGCGCTCTGCACTACAATTTGCAGGCTCGATTGCTGGCCTTATGATCACCACTGAAGCAATGGTAGCTGAAATCCCAAAGGATGAAGCTGGCGGCGCTGATATGGGAGGCATGGGCGGCATGGGTGGTATGGGCGGCATGATGTAACCCAAGAAAAAACCTTACAAACCTTACATATCAATAAGTTAAAAAACGATGTAGACAGGAATGTAGACATTTAAAAGGGCTGCTATTGAGTACAATAGCAGCCCTTTTTAGTTATAAACCGTCAAACGTCCTGAGTTGTGACCATGATAACTTGAGATTTACCACCCTATTACCATATTTGCTACCAGTAAACTCATGCTTCTACTATTAAAAAAATCGGTCTGGCGGTGATACTTTTATGTAAACGCACCTGTGACCATGGTTACCACCTTAATTTAATCCTTTTATATAAATAGTATTAAACACTGTAAGCATCTGCAATATTAGAGGTTGTAACATCATTACGAGATGTTTCTAACTCGCTCTGGAGAATGTCATAGCCATCACCACCAGCTAGATTATTTAAAACCCAAGCCCTACTAGAGTGCTGCCGATTTTCAATTCTCTTCACAAGCTTTTTACTGCGAAAGCCCGCTTCTTCTAGCTTGTGTTTAAAACTTTTACCTTTGTGCAAAACTTGCCAAGTATAATCATCTCCCAGCCCATAATTTAAAATATGTGCATCCCAGCAAAACTCTGTTAACGTAACTCTTCCCTTTTCTCTATAAGCTCCTATAAGCTTATCAAGCTCGTCTTCACACATATCTAAATACTCCCGCTTAGCATCGGTCATAGGGCAGGTGTGCGGGTTCCACTTGCTGATATCATAGGTAGATAACCATAGGTAAACATCAGGCCAATACATTACCCAGCACTGAAGGAACTCTTGAATAAATTCTTGAGTTTCAGATTTATCCTCTTCATGCACAACGTATTCGCACACATAGATTCTTCTGTCGTCTTGCTCAATGTTAAATGCTCGACCTTCTGTATTATCGGCAAACATGAATCGCGAATAAAGTTGCTGGGCGTATGGCCTAACAAACTTAGGGTTTATGACCATTTCTTTTGAAGCTAACATGCTTTTCATCTCAAGATATACGTTCATGCCTTTAGCTTTTGATTCATCTACGAAAACAAGTAAATTATTAGCTACACTTTCAGAATGTGCGTTGCGAATTTCTTTCAGGCTGGTTGTGACAGTCTGCTGGCTTAGTAATTTAGATAAAACTTGCTCTACTAAAACATTTTTACCAATCCCATGTTCGGTACGAAATAATGGATGAACGCTAGGCCTTTCCTCAGGTTTTTGTATCATATGAGCCATCCAGCAAGTAAGCCACTCTCTATCTTCTTCATTCGACGTGAGCCGATACATGAACTCATTAAAAAACTCTAATTTTGATGTATCATCGCCGTATTCGTCCTTATCAACACTAGAAACGAAGTCTTGTTGAGATTTAAATGTGTTAAAGTAAGTACACCCATTTTTCATTAAAAACTGTGGCTTTGCAGGCGAAAAAACCTTTCCTTCAACTGCTGGTAGTGTACGCTCTAATGCTAACTTAGCATCGCTGGCATCAACGTTTTCTTTTCGAGCTTTTAGTATCATCGCTTCAATAGCGTTTTTAGCATCAGTATTATAATTCCAGAGGTAAACCCTGTTTTCGTTGCCTGTATACCAGCACCATCCTTCTTCTTTAATTCTATAAGCCCATTCATTTGCATTCTGTTGCTGAAACTCTCTGTCCGTGTTGCTCATTTTCACTTCCTTGTTGGATTATTTTGTGGTCTAAAATTTGATTAATATATGTAGCTAGTGCCATATCGGCTTTATTAGCATTAAGCAGTAACTCCTCATAAGTTGTCTTTTTTAATTTTAAATACATAGCACTTACCTTACCCCTTCTTGCTTCAATACCTTTCCCACGGTATTTCTATGACACCCGACTATCTCCGCTATAGCCATATGGGTTTTGTTTTCATCTCTAAGCGCCACTATTTGCACTCGCTTTACCCTTGTAATCCTATTTGTCAGCATGAATCCTCCTTATTTCTGTTACTAACATAAATATTTTAATCGATTTGAACTTATATGAACTGAAAAGCAACTTTTAGCACACCAAAACCAATATTTGAGCACTTATTAGTTATAAGTAATTTGTGATTAAACAAAGAGATAAAACACAATGAAGCTTAAAGAATTAATATTGAAAATATTTAAAGCAGCTTTAATTTCACTGCTAATTAACTTGCTAAAATATTTAGAACCTAAACATAAATTATAAGGAGATTATCTATGGCTATCGTAGGGTATGCACGTGTAAGTACAACAGGCCAAAATTTAGAAGTACAACTAAACGCATTAAATGACTGTGATATTGTATTTCAAGAGAAGCAAAGTGGAGCCTCTACAGAGCGGCCTGAGCTTAAGCGAATGTTGGAGTATGTAAGAGAAGGGGATAGCATTAAAATCACCAAACTGTGCCGCCTAGCTCGTAATACTAAACATTTACTTGAGGTAGTAGAGTTCTTGGACTCTAAAAAAGTGTCACTTCAAGTTGCTAACTTGGGAATTGATACATCAAGCCCAACAGGTCGTCTTATGGTTACGTTAATTGGCGCTATTGCCACGTTTGAGAGACAGTTAATACTAGAGCGACAAGCCGAGGGGATTGCATTAGCAAAAGAAAAAGGTAAATATAAAGGAAGGAAGCCAACTGCTAGAGCTAAAAAAACTCAAGTAAATGAGCTTGTTGCTAATGGTATGAGTAAATCACAAGTAGCAAAGCATCTAGGTATTAGCCTTTCGAGTGTTTATAGGCTCATTTAATAAGTATTTAAATTCAAAGGATTAGAAATAAAATGTCAATGGAAATTGAGTTGTTAGACGAATTGCAGAATACAAAATTTGATGAAGAGGATTTACGCGAAGAAATTGCATTGCATTTGCAAAAAGCAGATGCAATAAAAATTGAGTACGAAGATAAATCAGCAAATGGCTTAAAAGAAATTGAACTACTTGAGCAAAGGTTACTAGACTTTCCGTCAAAGGAAAAAGAATTAAAGGCTAGAGTAGCTGCAATAATTGACTTGTATCCACATTATACTCATTTACCTGACGAAATTACTGACTTTGAAAATGCTCTTCATAAAGAAGTGTATACAAATAATATTAGATTAAAAAAAATTGAATTTGAAAAAGTAGATATACCTAAAAGAATAACTGAAATAAATTTAGAAGTATCAGAGATAAAGAGAGGCATAAATGAGAAACTAGAGCCTATTGAAGATATAGTAAATGAGGTCAATTTAAAGCTCGAAGCTAATTTAATACACCAAGAAAAATTAAAGAGGGTTTTAAATCATGATTATAACAACAAATCTGAATTCGAAAAGAAGTTAGATAATCAAAACTCTGATTTGTACTTAGTTTTAACTATCATTTTCCTTTTAGTTATAAGTCCTTTCTTCGGCTTCTTGCCGCTCATTGCTATAGGTTTTGCGCTTTATAAACTCAATCAAAATAAAAAGGCTAGAAGTCGAGCGAAAAGCCATAAAGAAAGAGTCTAGAACCTACTGCAACATTAAGGCTATACCTCTGTGACAAATTGAAAAAACACTCTAAAGTATTTCTTTAGGGTGGTTTTATTAATTTGAGAAGCATTTATCGCAAGGTAGGGTCTATTGAGAGTCTCGGTTACTCTATTCATTTTTAAGTTGATTTCTTAGTCTGAATGCAGCCCTACCATATTTAATGTGTGCAATAGATGCGAAACAAAATAGGATGATTTGAACTACCCCTATAAAATAGGTAGGTTTAATTAATGCAATTACATAGATAGCCACACTTATGCAAGACATAAGAATGGTTATGGCCATAAACCAATCTAAACTGATATTGTTAATTTGACCGTTATATTCATTCGTAGCACTTCTTATGTTGACAATAGAGCTTGAATAAATCATCGCACATGCAATAGACCAGTCGCCAGTAAGCAACAACTCTTCATACTTTTCCATAAAAACTTTGACTAGAATAAGAACAAGGAATGGTGTAATGATAAATAAGTAGGAAGTACCAACAGATTTTAATTCATTCTGGTATTTCATTTTGTATACCACCAGAGTTAATAACGTCCTTTATTTCTAATATCTCTGCATTTTTTATTTCATCTTTTCCATTCCATGAAACCACATCATATCTTGAATGAACTCTTAGGTAATCTTGTGCACCAAGTCGTATAATTGAGTTCTGATAGTCTTCCAACCATTTTTTATCAAGAATTTTAGCGCTATATTTTCTACCTGTTTTAACGCTAATCACTTCCCATTGCGAGTCACCTTTATTACACGGACGAAAAACTTCTATAACCTCTTCTCCGTCATGGCATCCCTTATCACTACTAAACATTTTCTTGGGATCCCCAGTAAATCTAAAGCTCGGGTCAAAAGGTACTACATTACTTAGGTCATCTCCCTCTTTGCAAACCTTTAAGTGTTCATCAGGCAATAGTTTTTTGTTGCCCTCAGACCACTCCTCCATAACAAGAGCTAAATCGAGGTCGCTGATATATGGATCTAATTTTTTGTTATTATATAAAGGGGCTTCTGATTTGAGCCTTGATACTTCTTTAGTGTTGACAGAGCGTACCTGTTCCGGTGAAAAGATTTCACCTGTAAAATCATGAATAGGTGAATCTGGCCGAGTCCATTTTTCAGCTTTTAGTAATAATTTGGCGAGAATACAGCCATGAGTAACTTCTTTAAGCTCAAACTCAAAACCAACATCTGAATCTATGGATTCTGAAATTAGCCTCCCAATTTTTTGATAACTAGAAATAAATAACCCCATAGCATAAAATACTTCAGCGGGGTTTTTTCGGCTAATATTATACTCTAAGTGAAACTCAACAATTGTACTTTCCATGTGTTTACCAATTATAATCTAAGTCATCAATAGATTATAAAGAATACATTAAAAGCGACCCTTCACCAAATTATCCTTTCAATACATTGGTCATAAGCTTCCTTAAGTTGTAGTAGTGTGTAACCATCAGAATAATAACCATAAGTCATTGTAATACCTCTTTTATGACCAAGAATAGCGGCAGCTTTTAACTCAGAAACCTCGGCTCGTTGCATTGCTGTAGAGAACATAACGCGAAATGAATGGAAACTTTTAGCTGTATCTTTTGATATATGAGCAGTCTTAATTCGAGAAAACCAGCGACTCATAGACCTCCCATCCAACTCAAGTAAAAGTTCATCGCCATCTTTAGAACCTGCTATTTCTCTTACTCGTTCGCCTAACTCCGTTGTTAATGGAACTATCCGTGTTGCTGCATCTGTTTTACCTTTTTCGATGTAAATAGCGTCAATATCACCTTCATTAATCAAGTGCTTTACTTGCAAGTTACATAACTCAGATATTCGACAGCCAGTAAAAGCCGCAAGCTTAACTAACAGTTGCTTTGTTGATTCTTCTTCTGATATATGCTCTTTTATTAAGTTGATTTCTTGAAGCGTAAAAGATTTCTTTTTAATCGTTTCAGTACCACCAGCGAACGAGTGATTATCAAAAGGGCAAGCTGTTGTTACTTGGCTTAATTGCTCGCAATAATTCCAAATTGAGCGTAAACGACTGATATAACCCCTTGTCGTCGAAGTCGAATATTTAGTTAACAGCACCTCTATATAACCATTGACGTGCCTTTTTGTAATATCCTCAAGTTGAATATCATATAGACCAAGATGCTTAAGAAACCCATCAACAGACTTCTTCGCTTTGTTAATACTATCTAGTGAAATATCTTTTCGCCTTTGATTACCCCAATTAACTAAAGACTCTTTGAGCTGTATTCCATACCTATGCCTCTGGTCTTTACGTCCATTAACCGTTGTATAAGCATGAATTAACTCTATATTACCGTCAGTTTCTGCTTTATCAACATCGTATGGCTCATCCCAGTAAACAGGGTCAATCTCCTTTCTATCATTCATTTCTTGAACATACTCAAGAAACTTCTGCCTCCCAATGTCTGGGGAGTTAAACATACGCTCTTGGAGCTTTCCGTTAAGAATATCTCGCCTTAATCTTGCCTCTCTAATATCACCCGTTTTGAGGCTTTCAGATATGGTGGTAGCACCGCAATATTGCTCTAGAAGGTCTTTTGGGGTGCGTCTTTGATACCACCAGATATTTCCGCGAAGCTTAAGGTATTTTTTATCAATTGAAGCCATGTAGTCAGTTTTGTAGCCATAAATGTAGACAGTAATGATGCCACAATGTCTTGTATAACGCTACGTATAGAGTTAACATGCTGCATGGGCGGCATGATGTAATTCATCTCCTAACCATCTAGCTAAAATAAAAACCCAGCTTCGGCTGGGTTTTTAGCTTTAAGAGCAACGATAAAGTAGCAAATAAAATGACTCCAGCGTATTGCAGTGCTTTTTAACTGTATGCCAAAACCATACTCAGAGTTAATTTTATTTATAAGACATAATTAAGGATATTAAGATGAATAAAAAGCCTGAACTGATCATCTCGTCACTCGATGCTGATAGATTGTATGATTTAATGGAATCATTACCAGCAGGAAGCTTTGCTGGCGAAAAAGAACTTGAAGCTGAACTTGGCCGCGCAACAATCGTTGAGCCAAAAGATGTGCCTTCGACAGTGGTTACTATGAACTCAACGGTAAACTTTATTGTTGAATCGACCCAAGAAGAATTCACTAAGACCTTAGTGTATCCAAAAAATGCTGATGCCAGTGCTGATAAAATATCAATTTTAGCACCAGTAGGTAGCGCCCTACTTGGTCTATCACAAGGCGATGAAATTGAATGGCCAAAACCAAGTGGCGGTCTCATAAAAGTAAAAATAAAAGCAATCACTTATCAGCCAGAACGAGCCGGTGAGTTACATCGATAATATTTATGTTATTAAAAACCCAGTGAAAGCTGGGTTTTGTTTTTAAAGATAATAAGTTTAAAACCTAGCGCCAGCCACACGTAAGTCCAGATTTATCGGGAAAAGCTTTCTGACTGAAGTCAGATCTACTGATAAATCTAGCACCGCACTTAACGTACCAGTCTTTTGTCCTCGGGTTATATTTTCTTATATGCTAAAAAGCATCTTTAAGCACTGCATTATTTCAAGTTAGGACAATGACAAACATAAAACAGCATATAGGTAGCATGGCATTAGTTGTAGGGAATTATGATGATGCGATTGCATTTTACACTCAAAAACTGGGGTTTGATTTAATCGAAGATACTGATCAGGGTAATGGTAAACGCTGGGTATTAGTATCACCACCGAACTCTAATGGCACTAATTTATTACTCGCACAAGCAAGTACTCAACAGCAGTTAGAGGCTGTGGGCAACCAAACTGGCGGCCGAGTGTTTTTATTTTTACATACCAATGACTTTTGGCGAGATTATGAATTAATGCAAAAAAATGGCGTTAACTTTAATGAACAGCCCCGCGTAGAAGAATACGGCACCGTTGTGGTATTTGAAGATTTGTATGGTAATAAATGGGACTTACTACAATTAAATTAAAAGCAGTCAGTGAGAGGTCACTAATCGCGATAAATCACAACCTACTGGCTTAATATGGAACCTCTGGTTGACTTGATATTGCTCAATTAACCCTCATTAACTAACTATTAGTAACCATATTAAACACAAATGGATTTATTAGATAAGGTCAGTCTTGGAACATTACTGCTGCATTGGCTTGTAGTGAGCATATTATTGCTGATTGTGTTTTGGGCCATGATGAAAATTATTGCTGATTGTGTTTTGGGCCATGATGAAAATTATTGCTGATTGTGTTTTGGGCCATGATGAAAATTGTCGCTTGGGGTAAAACCATGTCACGAGGGGCTTTTTTATTTTTGTCGTTCTTTGCGCTTATTTCGTTATTCCCTATTCCACCCCCGCAACTTGAGAATGTACAAAAAGCCAAACAAGAGCAACGTAAACGCAAAGAAGACTCCGGCGATCCACCAGAAGAGGACGAAGGTGAAGCATCGCGCTGAGATTCTCAGCTAACGATGCTTGAAAAACACTATCAATGAATCACATTATTGCTGACTAATTTGATATAAACGCTGTGCTTGGCTATTTGAATCTTTGCTGACGCTACGAAATTCTTCAGCATCACTGGCATTTTGCACAGAGATCTCACGAATTCGCTCTGCCAAGTTTTTCACATTTTCGGTTACCTGTGATTGCTCTTCAGTCGCTACGGCAATGCTTGATGAACGCTCTTTAATATCATTAAACGCGGTAACAATACTTTCATACTGTGCACGTGTTGTTGCTGAGCGCTCGTTCACTACTTCAGAGTATTCACGGCATTGCCCAATAACGTTAACCCCTCGACTAGCGGCTTCTTGCAATTGGCTGATCATGGTTTCAATCTCGCCAGCCGATTGCTGAGTACGATGTGCCAAGGTTCTAACTTCATCAGCCACTACCGCGAAACCACGTCCTGATTCACCTGCTCGAGCGGCTTCAATGGCAGCATTAAGCGCAAGTAGATTAGTTTGTTCTGAAATATTCATGATCACATCAAGCACCGAGCCCACTTGTTTTGAGTCTTGTGCAATCCGTGAAATGGCATCTGATGATTCCGTTAATTTATCAAATAATAACTGGATTGATTCGGCATTCTTCTCAATAACATCAAAACCAGAATTCACTAAATCAGCTGATTGCGTAGTAATATCTGCAACGCTCAAAACATCTTGTGAGGCTGATGAGGCTGCTATCGACATTTCATGAATTGCCTCAGCCAACATGTTGTTTTCTTCCATCAACTCTTGGGTACGAATTTGGCTGTTATTACTTAAGGTATCCATCGCTTCAGCGTTGTTTTTAACCGCAGCGGCTTCTGCTTGGATCTGTTCTAAAATCTTAATCAGATGATCGCCATAATCATTAATCGCTTCGCATAAGTGGCTCATTTCATCACTTCCGCGCACCGCCAGTTTTGAATTCGTGCGACCTTGCACCAACATTCTAACTTGCTCTGTGGTGGTGTTAATTTGCTGCACCAGGCGATTACCAAAAATCAGTAATACTGATACAAAAGCGAGAATAAGGGCGATAAATGAACTGTATAAATAATAAGTGAGGGTGTTAACGGTTTTCTTGGCAATTGCGGCAGGAATAATAACCCCGGAGCGCCAATTTTGCTCTGCCAATGAGTAAGTTACTAAAATAGATTGGTCATTATTAACCACACCACTGGCAAATTCAGCAACAGTTGTATTACTGTTTTGCAAGGCGCTGACCAACGGCTTTAAGCTACTGTCTTTACTGGCAACCTGAGTAAGGCTCATCATTGCTAAATTAGTATTGCGTATCGATGGAATCGATACCAGTTGCTCGGCGCTATCTAAAATAAAGTTATAGGTGCCCGTAGCATTGTTCTCTGCGATCAATGAGCTTTCGATAGATGCCAGTTCAACGTCTAAAGTGGCAACCCCCCAAAATTGGTTATCACGGATTATTTTCACGGAACAGGTAACCATCGGTACATTCGATACCGTGTCTACATAAGCTTCGGACCAAACGCACTCACCCCGATTAGCGTTAATGGCATTTTTATACCAGGTTTCTTGTTGATACGCGCTGCTGTCGGGCTGGTTATAATCATCTAAAAGTTTATATTGGCCATTACCTGTTTTCGCCCAGAAAAGAGATGCCTTTGCTGCTGAAGGCAGCATTTTATTCGGCTCAGGCCAAATACCACCACCCGCAATACCTTTGCCACTTGCAATCAAAGGAGCAATATTTTCAATAAAGGCCGCTTGCTGCAATGGCAAAGTCTCGGCTACCACGGCTAAGCTTTGCGTTAAGGTGGCACTTTTAGCTAAATCTTTTGCTAACGATTCGCCGATCACCTTTGCTTGTAATTTTGCGCTGGATATAGCGTCATTTTTAATGATTGGCGTAACAACTAGCTGCATTATTCCTGACAGAATAATTAAAGCAAACAACAGCAGCAGAAAACTCCCTAGGTACATTTTTTTTTGTATCAACATCTTCTTTTTACCTCAGTAGTAAATAATAGCCGCGCAAATTAGAGTATAGGGACTGTGCTGTATTTAGCAAAACGAGTTCCTAAAAATAGTGACCAAAAAGTATATTTAACCGCTATTTACCATTAATGAGCTGCCTGACAATCGCAAATAAATCACTTGGCAACATGCCGCGCTCCCCTTCGCGTTCTGCCAAAATATCGGCTGCTTTAGCGTGCAATGTCACACCGTAACATGCGGCTTGATCAACAGCGAAACCTTGAGCAAGTAACGCACCTATGATGCCGGTAAGCACATCACCACTGCCACCAACGGCAAGCGCTGGATTACCATTTTCGCACAACCAAGTTTGCTGCCCGTTGGCGATCAGGCTACCCGCGCCTTTCAGCACACTGGTACTGGTATAACGTTTAGCTAAATCCGTAGCAGATTGAAAGCGATTTGCTTCAATCTCAGCAATTGAAACTTTCATTAGCCGTGAGGCTTCACCAGCATGCGGGGTTATTATGCAATTTTTAAGGCGATACTCTAAAACATGCTTAGCCAACAAATTTAAGCCATCAGCATCAATAACTAATGGTAAATTATTTGCTAAGCAATATTGTATAACCTGCTCAAATGCGATTTGCGCCCAACTATCCTGACCAAGACCTGGACCAATAATGACACAATTTGCCCATGCAAGGGCTGCGGATAAACTGTCGCAACTGACCATTAATTCAGGGCGACCACTACTAACGACTTGTACACTGCTTTGATGAGTATAAACACGCACCATTGCAGCACCTGTACGAAGTGCTGCTTCACTTGATAAACGAATGGCCCCGCTAGTACCTTGATTCCCACCGACGCATAACAGCTTGCCGTGGTTCCCTTTATGGCTATTGCGACTTCGTGCAGCAAGTGGTTTGAAACTAGTGATATTGATAAGTGTTGCGCTAGCATCCACTAACTTGGTAAATGATTCTGCGATCCCTAAATCATTAAAAATGATTTTTCCTGCAGCACTTCGCCCGGCACCGGTTACTAAGCCTTGTTTAATCCCCACAAAAGTAACGGTAATAGTAGCCTGAATAGCGATGCCAAGTGGCTGCCCGGTGTCGGCGTCTATGCCTGAAGGTAAATCAATTGCCACTATTGCGCTAGGTTGCGCGTTGGCATCTTCAATCATCGTTAAAAATGGCCGACGAACTTGACTATTAATTCCGGTACCTAACAAACCATCAATAATAATATCGGCATTATTGAGGCGACCTTGCGTGTAACTTTCAACTTCGCCCCCCAATGCTTGCCAACGTTGCTGAGCTGTAAGCGCATCCCCGGTGAGATGTCTACTGGTATCGGCTGCAAGTACAATGACTTCTTTACCGGCTTGCTTGGCAAGGCTTGCCACAATATAGCCATCGCCCGCATTATTACCATAACCGACCAGAATAAAGTAGCGCTGAGCATTCGGAAAATGCTCGATACACTGCGAGAATACCGCATGCCCTGCGCGCTCCATCAAAGTGAACATGCTAACGCCTGCCAAGGTCGCTGCTTTTGCTTCGTGCTCCCTCACCTGCTTTGCCAAAAATAGTTGCTGTGCTAGGCCTTGATTCTGCATATTGATCCATAATAGAAGACGGGCTGTTTACTTAGACTATTAGCCACAGCTGCTAGCGTCAAGGAATGTCGTCACCAACATTTTCAGGCTAATTTAGGAGGTATACTTAGGAAGGATGGTCTTTTCGTTTGCTTTTGTTGCTGCATTTAGCAACTTTAATAAAAAACGGCGCGCAATTTACATTGCGCGCCGTTTTTTAAAACTTACTAATTAAGTGAGTTTATTCTGCTTCCGGCAGGTTACGGCCGTAAAAGATTTCTTGCATTTCACGTGTTAATTTAGAACGAATTGCTTCTTCTTCGTCTTCAGATAAATCACTCGTAGTAACACCAAATAAATAAGTATTTAGGTCTGTTTCTTTTAGCATCATCTTAGTGTGGAACAAGTTTTCTTGATACACATTCACGTCCATCATTTGGTACGCTTCTTTGGTATCTTCGGTCATGTAGTTTTGAATTGAGTTGATCGCGTGATCGATATAGTGCTTAACACCATCTACGTCACGGGTAAAACCACGCACTCGGTAGTCAATTGTTACAACATCTGACTCTAAGCTATGAATTAGGAAGTTTAACGCTTTTAATGGCGAAATAATGCCACAGGTTGATACTTCGATATCGGCACGGAAAGTACAAATACCATCATCAGGGTGAGCTTCAGGATAGGTATGAACGCAGATGTGGCTTTTATCTAAATGAGCAACAACTGTTTCAGGTAATGGTCCTGGTGCTTCATCAACTTCATAAGTTTGCTGCTGCTCAATTGGCTCTTCTGAGATCAGAATTGTTACACTAGCACCTTGAGGGTCGTAATCTTGACGCGAAACATTTAAAATATTCGCACCGATAATGTCTACTACTTCACCTAAAATATCGGTTAGTCGATCAGCACTGTACTGTTCGTCGATATATTCAATATATTCTTTACGTTGTTGCTCAGTCTTTGCATAGCAAATATCGTAAATACTAAAGCTTAAACTTTTGGTTAAGTTATTAAAGCCATGAAGTTTAATTTTATCGAAGGGTTTGTTCATGATAAACCAACCTATAAACAAGTGAAATCTGCCAGAGCAGAATGAAAAGTTCGCGGATTTTATACGAATTTCACCTCAGGAAAAAGCGTTATTTTCCCTGTTCTTGTATAACTTCGTGTGTGTGGGTAATTTCTACTGTTTTATCAAGCATTAATGCTACTGAACAATACTTCTCTGCAGATAGTTGAACGGCACGCGCAAGGTGCTTTTCTGAAACGTTGTCGCCAGTCACAACAAAGTGTAAGTTAATCTTAGTGAATACTCGCGGAGCTGATTCTGCGCGTTCAGCACTCAATTGCACTTGCACATCTGAAAACTGTTGTTTAGCTTTTTTTAGAATACTGACTACATCAACCGATGAACAGCAGCCAACTGACATTAATACCATTTCCATTGGGCTTGGTGCGGCGCTATCGCTACCAGCATCAAACACAACATTGTGACCAGAATTAGAACGCCCTAAAAAAGTATCGCCTTCAACCCATTTCACATTCGCTTGCATTTTATTACTCTCAAAGAAGTTATTTCCTTGATTGTAAGGAAGTCACACGCAGTTGCAAATTAAAAACGATAATTGGAATGATCAGGCACTTTCGACAACTGCGCTATCAAAGAGGTTTTTTACCAATGCGGCAAATTCATCGATAAATGCATGTTGCTCTATTGTCACTTGATTACTGGTGACGCTGCTGAGGACTTCTTGTAAGTCGTATACAATGCCATCTACTTCACGCACGATTTGACTACGTTGTTCAGTAGAAAGCTCTGTGTGTTGCTGGCATAACAACATAACATTTTCAGCAATATCATCTTCTATTAGCTCCATAATAGTAGGAGCGCCTGGTTTTATTTCGCCGGACTTCTCAAATAATGCTAAATTTTGAGTAAGATACATGATGAGGTCATCATATCCTTGCCTATCTAAAACCATAATTATCCACACCTAATTAAAACGACTGTATTGATTTAAGCAGAAAGCGCTTTTAATTGCTACCTTTGAGCATTAACCAATACAAAAAAAGCAGCCTTGGCTGCTTTTTTAGTTATTTATTACTATTTGACCAAAATCGATTAATCGATTTTTAAGCCAGGGCTTAATGTTGCTGGCATTGCTACTTTTTCAAGTTCAACAGAGGCAACTGGGTATGCGCAATAATCAGCTGCATAGTAAGCACTTGCACGATGATTACCTGATGCACCAATACCACCAAAAGGAGCTGCACTTGAGGCACCGGTGATTGGGCGGTTCCAGTTAACAATACCAGCACGGATACGACGTAAAAAATGGTCGTAATCTGCCGCATTATCACTGAGTAAACCCGCAGACAAACCAAAGCTGGTATCGTTGGCTTTATCAATCGCACTATCAAAATCTGTAAAGCGGAATACTTTTAATAGTGGACCAAAGTGCTCTTCATCTGGGAAGTTAGCAACATCTGTACACTCAATAATACCAGGCGTTACAAAACCTGTATTTTCAGTATGCTTAAGCTCAACCAATACTTCAGCACCAAGCTCAACGAGTTGTTGCTGTGCTTTTACCATACCAGCGGCCGCAGCTGATGAGATCATCGAGCCCATAAACGGTTGCTCTACATCATCGTAGTTGCCCACTTTGATGGCTTTAGTCGCGGTAATTAAACCGGCTAAAATAGCATCGCCTTGCTCACCTGCTGGTAAAAACAGCTTGCGTGCACAGGTACATCGTTGGCCACTTGAGATAAATGCTGATTGAATAATATCGTGAATAACGGCTTTAGTATCAGCAACATCAGTAATAATCAGTGGATTGTTACCACCCATTTCTAATGCTAAGATTTTACCTGGTTGACCGGCAAACTGCTCATGCAGAATATGGCCTGTGCGTGATGAACCGGTAAAGAATAAGCCATCAATACCTTTGTGAGCAGCAAGAGCCTTACCTGTGGCTACTTCGCCTTGTACTAGGTTAATAACCCCTGCTGGTAAACCTGCTTTTTCCCATAACTTAAGCGTTAGCTCAGCAACAGCTGGAGTTAGCTCCGATGGTTTAAACACCACGGTATTGCCCGCCAAAAGTGCAGGCACAATATGGCCATTAGGTAAATGACCAGGGAAGTTATAAGGGCCAAATACCGCCACTACACCATGTGGTTTATGGCGGATCATTGCACGACCTTGCGGCATTGGGTTTTCTACGTCGCCAGTGCGCTCTAAAAATGCTTTTTCAGAGATAGCTATTTTACCGACCATAGCACCCGCTTCAGTGCGAGTTTCCCATAACGGCTTACCCGTTTCTTGGGCTATTACAACAGCAAGCTCTTCGCTGTGCTCTTTTAGGGTTTCGGCAAAAGTTTTTACAATCGCTAAACGTTCTGCAAATGATTTATCAGCCCAGCTATAAAATGCTGCACGCGCAGAGTTAACAGCGGTGTCTACTTGCTCACTGGTGGCTGAGTTTGCTTGCCAAATAATTTCGTTATTGGCTGGGTTTACTGAATTAAATGCATCGCCTAGGCCTTGCGACCATTGACCATTAATAAATTGTGCAGGATGAGTCATGTACTTTCTCCTAAATTATATACGTGTTGCGGTAACTATATCGCCAGCTTGTAAGTGCAGTGCATCGGCCATTGCCTGTGGCAAAGTCAACTCAGAGCTTGTTTCATCAAGGTTTAGTTGTGCAACGGTTGCTCTAAAATCATTGAGTTTGTCATTCGCTAGCATGATAGCCGTCTCGCCGCTGTTTTCACCGATTTTTACGGTAAAGTTTTTGGCATTACGAATAGTTGCAATATTATCTACTTTTGCTTCTACCGTTGGGCCAGCATCAAAAATGTCAACGTAGCCATTAAAGGTGAAGCCTTCTTTTTTCAGTAGTTCAATCGCAGGGCGCGTATTATTGTGCACCTTGCCGATCACGGCTTGCGCCTCTTTACTTAATAAGTTGACGTAAATTGGGTACTTTGGCATTAGTTCAGCAATAAACACTTTTTGGCCGATACCGGTTAAGTAATCAGCTGTTGGAAAATCCATCGAGAAAAAGTGTTCTTCTAACCATTGCCAAAATGGACTACTGCCGTGTTCGTTAGAAACACCGCGCATTTCTGCAATTACGGTTTCAGCAAAGCGTTCTTGGTGCTGCTTGATAAACATAAAACGTGCTTTTGAAAGCAGCTTACCGTTATTATTTTTACGGTAACCATCTTTTAAAAACAGCGTACAAAGCTCAGTTGCTCCAGTGTAATCATTACACAAGGTTAAAATATCAACCGCTTTATAAACATTCAATGTACGAGATGAATGAATAGCTTTACTTAAATGATAGTGATAAAACGCATCATCTAAACCAACCGCAGCTTCAATTGCTGAGGTACCGACTACTTCACCTGTTTCGCTATCTTCAAGAACAAACAAGTAACCTTCATCACCCGGATGAGATGCACTTTTTGCGAATGAGCTTATTGAATGAGCTATCTTCTTTTGTAATAACTCTTCGTTATTAGGTAAAGAGGTAAAACCATGTCCTGATTCGTGGGCAATTTTCAATAAAGCTGGGTAATCACATTGCTGGATTGGGCGAAGGATCATCATGAGTCCGCTTGCTCCCTTATAAATAACGGTAAATTAAGAATATTAGGGCAAGCTTGCTACTTGCCCTTATTATGATTAGAGGTGTTGATTAACCGTTCACAACGTTGGCTACGGCTTTTTCAAAGCGCGCCATCCCTTCACGGATATCCGCTTCAGGGATCACTAAAGATGGAGTAAAACGCACCACATCGGCACCCGCGACTAACGACATCACACCCTCAGCGGTTCCTGCTACTAAAAACTCTTTAGCACGACCTTTAAACTGCTCATTAACCACAGCACCAATTAATAAACCTTGACCACGAATTTCCGAGAAAACGTTGTACTTATCGTTAATTGCAGTTAGTAATTCATTAAACAATGCTGACTTTGCTTTTACGCCAGCTAATACTTCTGGTGTATTCACAGTATCAAAGGCTGCTTCACCAACAGCACATGCCAACGGATTGCCGCCATAAGTAGAACCATGAGTACCGACTTTAAGGTGCTTAGCAATCTCTGTCGTGGTGATCATTGCACCAATTGGAAAACCGCCGCCAAGTGCTTTTGCAGTAGTTAAAATATCAGGTACTACATTTAACCCTTGGTATGCATAAAGATCGCCAGTACGACCGACACCAGTTTGTACTTCATCAAAAATAAGTAATGCGTTATGTTTAGTACATAACTGGCGTACACCTTGAGCAAACTCGTCAGTAGCAGAGATAATGCCGCCTTCACCTTGTAATGGCTCCATCATTACCGCACATGTGTTATCAGAGATTAGTGCTTCAAATGCGGCTAAATCGTTATAGTCACAATGTACGATATCTCCCGGCTTAGGACCAAAACCATCAGAGTAAGCAGCTTGACCGCCCACGGTTACAGTAAAGAATGTACGGCCATGGAAACCTTTATTGAAAGCGATGATTTGCGATTTTTGCTCACCAAAATTTTCAAGCGCAACACGACGCGCTAATTTTAGTGCGCCTTCATTTGCTTCTGCGCCTGAGTTGGCGAAATATACTTTTTCAGCAAATGTAGCATCTACCAATTTTTTAGCTAAACGAAGTGCTGGCTCATTAGTCATTACATTTGATAGGTGCCAGATTTTTTCGCCTTGCTCTTTTAATGCTTTAACCAATGCTGGATGACAATGACCTAGACAGTTAACAGCGATACCACCGGCAAAATCGATATATTCACGACCTTGCTGATCCCATACACGTGAGCCTTCGCCACGAACAGGAATAACGCTTGAAGGTGCGTAGTTAGGAACCATTACTTGATCAAATAATTCGCGATTGACTGTCATTTTATATCCTCTTAATTGTGATCCTACAGAAAGTTTAAAAAATAGGCTTGATGATAGACTGTTGTACCATCTCCTTTGGCGTAAATCAGCATAGCTCACATCGCCAAAAAATACTCTCTGGTTCAATTTTCAGATAATCATTATTTCAGAGTTTTTCGTTATTGTCTCTTATAAAACTTTCATGTAGCCCTTGTTATTAAAGGCTTTGAGATATAATTTCAGAGATAGTGAATAACTATCTGAATAACGAATTATGGGGTTGTTTATTCTATATCGCTGCCCCACCACCCACCAGGCAGAGCTTTGCAAGATAAAATATGGGTAAGAGTAGATATTAATGATGAATGAATAGTCGTAAAAAAATTAACAAAAAATTTATGAAATAAGGGCGTGTTGACCTTTCAGGATTAAAATTTGTTCAAATTAGGGGCGATTTAATCACGGCGCGAGATTTGTAACCTAGTGGGCTAAGTAAAAATTGAGCAAAGCTTCCGCGTCCTGCTCACGCCCCTTACTTACATCCATGTAAGTAACAAAGAGTTAATCGCCCCTAGGAAGAACCCTTCGGGCAGCGCGTGTTTGGCATTGATGCTGCGTTATCGCCTATTTATGGGGAACAACCACACTACATAGGCTCTGCCTTGCCTAAATACCAAACACACTGCTGCAAATTCAACCTCGAAAGATAAACACGCCCTAGTCAATTTTAATATGAAAGTGCTGCAAATTGGTTTTTTCAAGCTGCTCTAGTTCCTGTTTTGATAACCCAACGTAATCAAACCAGAGTGATTTTTCATCACTTTCCACCAGCTGATGTTCGCTCAAAGTAACACATTGACTATAACAACGTGCCTTTTGCATTAACATCGCTAATGGCAATAGTGAATCCCCTTTGGACACACCATTAATCAACTGCGATAACACAGCATTAAAAGGTAAATACCGAAACGCCATTTTATCAATCACCGTCGCCGTGACTTTTAGCGCATGCTGATTAAGTAAAGTACTTAAAAATAACGGATCAGGTTTTAACTCTAACAATGCGGTGTGAAGATCTTTATGTTGGTCTTCTCGGGCAAGGGTTACTTTGCGCTGCCACACTCGTTCGAATGTACGTAAATAGAGTCGAATCAAAGCTATCTTGCCAACATCGAGTAACATACCCAAAGTAAATGCATGTACTTCATTAATACCATTGAGCTTAGCCAACTCTTGCGCCGCAATCGCGCAAGCCATTGAGTTATCGCGTAGGCGACGCTTCAATAATGGAAATGGTTCGGTGCTGTGTGGCATCCAATGACGTACCGCAAAGGTAGGCACTACAAACTGTAAGTTGTCTAAACCAATATAACGCAGAGCTAAAGAGGGATTATCAACTTTTACCGAAGTATATTTATTGCGCTGCGCGCGATAATAAGGCAAATTCACAAAAGCAACTAACTCACGTCCTAACCAAGTTAAATCTTTAACTAATGGCTCAAGGCGCCCTACCGATGCTGATTTTACCGCAAGTATGTCTAAAATCGCGGGGACATTATCTTCAATACCAATGGTTTCATGTAGTACCGTATCAATATCGGCTAACTGCTTGTTCATGGCGGTATCAATAACTTGATGTAACTGCTGGCTGGCTTGAGCGCGGTACTTATGATGCGAAGTACTGGAGAGTTTACGTATTTTTTGCGCAGCAACTTCAACCTCAAGTAAGGTGCGCTGCTTCATCGCCTCACCATAATTTATATCTAGAGTATGAATATAGCCAATTTGACGTTGCGCAAAGCTATGTCCAAGCAACAAATCATGGGCTCGTTGCTCTAATGCCTTAGCTGTCCTTTGTTGGCGTATTTCATCTGTCATTAATAGTTATCTTTTATAAATAAATTAAGGGAAGCTACTACGTTTGTTAGCATAAGCCTAGAACCGAGTTAAAAAGTTAGCAAGTAATTCAAGTCCTCGCTGCGTTAAAATTGCCTCTGGGTGAAATTGTACCCCCTCTAACGCTAAGCTATTATGAACTAAGCCCATTATTTCATCTAACTGGCCACTTTCAGTTTCGGTCCAAGCGGTGATCTGCAACTCATCAGGAATGCTATCTTGTTCAACAACCAACGAATGATAACGGCAAACTGTTAATGGATTTGGTAAGCCGGCAAATACACCTTGATTAGCATGATAAATTGGCGATGTTTTGCCATGCATCACTTGCTTTGCCCTAACAATGTTCGCACCTAATGCTTGTGCTATTGTTTGATGACCTAAACAAATACCTAAAATTGGAAATTGACCTTTTAGTTGCTCAATAAGCTCCAAAGATATACCCGCTTCATTTGGTGAGCATGGGCCGGGAGATATCACGATATGCTGAGGGTTTAACTGGGCAATTTGACTAACCGAGATCTCATCATTGCGCTTTACTAGCACCTCTTGATCTAAACGTTGAAAATACTGTACCAAATTGTAGGTAAACGAGTCGTAGTTATCGATCATTAAAAGCATGTAATAAAGCACTCAAAATAGAAATTGTTTGCAGGCAACTGCCTGCGTTCATATTCTAACTTAAGCCCGCACGAGTGTCAGTGTTTTGTATTCAGGCAAAGGGAAATTACTTTAATAACGATAATACTGAGATTGATGTTGATTTATTTTAAATCAGCCCAAGCTCTATTGTATTGGCAAAACGCCTCAGAGCATTTAATTTGACTAAAACCCATGCGTGTTTATCTATCGAGATTAATATGTAACACGCTTTAATAAGGAGCGACCTATGTTAGGCGAAGATCATTCATTAACTAAAGATTTCCCTGAATACCAAAGCACAATCACTAAGCTCAACACTGATAATGAAGAGTTCGCGGCAAGGGCAAAGCAATACAATGCAATTGATAAAGAAATCCGTGTCCTGGAGTTACAAGATGCCCCTATTGATGATGAAGCAATGCATCAATTAAAACACGATAGAATGGCATTAAAAGATTGGCTCCATCAGCAATTAGCTGATGCTGCCAACTAATAATTATATTATATATATCTGGCGCTTATTTAAAACTAAGCGCCCGCACTGAGCCTTAACTCCCTTTCACTCATCCTATTTGCCTAAAATTACATCCATTATGGTGCAAAAGCATTGCTATTCGTTTAGCTTAGAGACAAGCTATCTTTATCTAAGTTAAATAACATTATATTTTATGTGCAAATACATACTCTCGATTGACCAAGGAACGACGAGCTCTCGCGCCATCTTATACACCAAAGATGCCGAGGTTTTTGGCACAGCCCAACAAACTTTCCCGCAGCACTTTGTGCAAAATGGTTGGGTTGAACACGATCCTGTAGATATTTGGCAAACCGTATTCGCGAGCGTTAAAAACGTATTGGCGCAGCAACGGGTAACGGCTGCCGACATTATTGCCATAGGCATTGCTAATCAACGAGAAACCACCTTAGTGTGGAGTAAAAAAACTGGGCAACCTATTTACAACGCGATTGTGTGGCAAGACCGACGCACTAGCCAGTACTGTGATAGTTTGCGCGATGCTGGGCACAGTAAAATCGTCAATGATAAAACCGGCTTATTACTCGATCCGTACTTTTCTGCCACCAAAATTCGTTGGATCTTAGATAACGTCACTGGCGCTAAAGAGCAAGCACACGCAGGTGAGCTGGCGTTTGGTACGGTAGACACCTACTTACTATGGCAATTAACCGATGGTAAAGTACACACAACCGATGCAACCAATGCCTCTCGCACATTACTGTTTAACATTCACCAGCAATGCTGGGATGAAGACTTACTCGCCTTATTTGATATTCCAGCCTCGATGCTACCTGAAGTAATGGACTCAGCGGCTGACTTTGGTGTTACTAGCAGCGAGTTATTTGGTGGTGAAATTCCAATTAGCGGCATAGCGGGTGATCAGCAAGCCGCTTTAATTGGCCAAGCTTGTTTTGAAGAAGGTATGGCAAAAAGCACCTACGGAACAGGCTGTTTTTTAATGCTTAACACCGGCGATAAAGCACTAAAGTCAAACAATCGCTTATTAACCACCATCGCATATAGACTTAACGGCAAACCTACGTATGCCATTGAAGGCAGTATTTTTATGGCAGGTGCCACCATGCAGTGGATTGTAGAGGGCTTGAAATTATTAGAAAGCGCGGGAGAAAGTGAAGCCCTCGTCAAAGGTGTTCCCTTAGATCATGGGGTATTTTTAGTGCCCTCTTTTACAGGTTTAGGCGCTCCCTATTGGGATGCCAATGCCCGAGGTGCTATTTTAGGGCTTACTCGAGATTCAGGTATTAGTACGATTGTCGCTGCAGCTTTGCAATCAGTGGGTTATCAAACTAAAGATTTACAAAAAGCGATGGAAGGGGATGGCTTGCGCCCCAGCATATTGCGCGTTGACGGCGGTATGGCTAATAATAATTGGGCTATGGAGTTTTTAGCTAATATTTTAGGTGCGAGTGTTGAGCGGCCCACCTTAACCGAAACCACCTCGCTTGGCGTCGCCTATTTAGCAGGCCTGCAAAGTGGTGTTTATGAATCAACAGCGCAACTGGCAACTATGTGGCGATGTGACCGCCGCTTTGAGCCAACTATGAGTAGCTTTGAGCGTAACGATTTATATGCAAAATGGCTACATTGTATTGCGCAAGTGACGCTTGCTAATAATCCGCAGAATGACGGCTAATCGCGTTAATATAATCTGGCATTAACAACTAACTTTAAGGTTCACCCGTGCAGTTACTCGATAACGAATATGATTTACTTGTCATTGGCGGTGGCATTAATGGTGCTGGTATTGCAGCAGATGCAAGTGGTAGAGGCTTGAAAGTATTATTGTGTGAGCAAGACGATTTAGCCTCAGCCACCTCATCAAACAGCAGTAAGCTTATTCATGGCGGGCTGCGCTATTTAGAGCACTATCAATTTAGGTTAGTAAAAGAAGCATTGCTAGAGCGTGAAGTGTTATTAAAAAAAGCACCGCATATTATTTGGCCGCTCTCGTTTAGGCTTCCTCATCAGTCACATTTGCGGCCGCCATGGATGATCCGCCTAGGATTATTTATTTACGACCATCTAGGAAAACGAGACACGCTACCCGCTTCCAAGTCGATTATTTTCACAAAAGACAGTGTGCTAAATGCATCAATTACACAAGGGTTTGAATATGCTGATGGCTGGGTAGATGACGCGCGTTTAGTGATCTTAAACGCCCTTGCCGCCGAACAACACGGAGCAACCATAGCAACGCGTACTCGTTGTATCAAGGCACAGCGCAATATTGAACATTGGGATGTAACTCTAGCGCAACAAACGACCCAGCAGCAACTACAAATCAAAGCCAAATGCATTGTTAATGCCGCAGGCCCTTGGGTTGCTTCATTGTTTGATAATGTATTTATTCAGCCATCACCACAGCATATTCGCTTAGTCAAAGGCAGCCATATCGTGGTGCCACGTATTCATCACGAGCCATGTGCCTATATTCTCCAAAATGAAGATCAACGTATTGTTTTTGTCATTCCTTTTGAAGATGACTATTCCTTGATTGGTACTACGGATGAAGAATATACCGGCACCATTAAAGATGTAAAAATTAGCGAACAAGAGATTAGTTACTTAATCAATATTACTAATCATTACTTTAAAACCCCGATTGAAGCGACTGATATAGTACATACATTCAGTGGCGTACGGCCATTACTCGATGACCACTCAGCAGATGCTCAAGCTGTAACCCGCGATTATAAGCTGATATTAAATAATGATGATAATCAGGCTGCTTTGTTAAGTGTGTTTGGCGGAAAAATAACTACTTATCGAAAACTGGCAGAAAATGCTGTGGACAAACTCGCGCTATTTTATCCTCATATGACTGAAGCGTGGACAAAAAGCGCGCCGTTACCAGGCGGAGATTTTAGTGAAAAAGCGACGTTAATAACGCAACTACAAGTAAAATACAATTGGTTGCCTGAGTTATTATTAAATAGGCTGGTACGCTCCTATGGCACGCTAACTAATGCACTGCTAGGTAATTGCAGTGCATTGGCTGACTTAGGTTGTCATTTTGGCCATGGTCTATACGCTCAAGAAGTCGATTACCTAATTGCCAAAGAGTGGGCAAAAACCAGCGATGACATATTGTGGCGTAGAACAAAGCTCGGGCTACGCTTTAGTAAAGCGCAAGTCACCGCTTTAGATAACTACTTGCGCACCTTAAATTACTAACTACACATTAAGAAGCTGCAATAAAATGCTCATTTAAGGCTGCTTTTTCAATACTAGATAAAGCTTGCTTAGCTTTAGCGGCAAAGTCGTAACGTACCAGCACTGTTTTACCGATTGCGCAGCATTTATCTTGCTGCCACGCCTCTTGGCGAAGCACAAATGAGCTGCTGCCAATATGCTCTACCGATGTTTTAATACTTACTTCATGCGAGTAAAACAACTCACCTACAAACGACACCTCAATTTTAGCAATAATAAGCTTCCAATCGTGAGGATTTAAATCGGGGGTAAAAAATTTAAAAATAGGTGCACGTGCGGCTTCAAACCAAACAGGGAGTACGGTATTGTTGATGTGTCCGAGTGCATCCGTTTCGCTAAAGCGCGGCATCACTTTTTCAGTAAACATAATAATCCAATAATAATTAAACAGGTAACTCATGACGGACTTTATCCGCGTGTATGACAACGCGCTCAGTAATGACTTTTGCGATAACTTTATCACCACCTTTTCGCAAAGCCCGCATATAAAACAAGGGATGACATCAGGCGGCATAGATCTTAATAAAAAAGATAGCCACGACTTACACTTAAACAATCATCCTGAATACGCTGAGCAATTAAAACATATTCAACAAACTACTGCACAATATGTTTTTAACTACATTGAAGAACATATTTTTATAATGATTGGGGCGTTTGGTTTAAAAGTGTACCACCCCCAAACAGGACAACCTGTTGATTTAACGCAAGCTAATTTTGACGAGGTAGGTAAACCGCAATTACCTTTATTGGTACAGCAAATTTTTCGACTCGGTAATATCCAAGCGCAAAAATACGAAGTTAACAAAGGCGGCTACCCGTATTGGCATAGTGAAGTGTACCCACAGTTACACCATAACGAAGCACTGCATCGAGTATTGTTATTTATGTTTTATTTAAACGATGTTGAAGAAGGCGGTGAAACCGAGTTTTATTATCAAAATCGTAAGATAGCTCCGAAAAAAGGCACTATGGTGATTGCCCCAGGCTACTTTACTCATACTCATCGCGGTAATAAACCTGTGTCGAATGATAAATATATTTTAACGTCGTGGGTGCTGTTTAACCGCGCAGAACAAATATACGGGCAGCCACAGGCCTAAGCGGTAAGCGGTAAGCGGTAAGCGGTAAGCGGTAAGCGGTAAGCGGTAAGCGGTAAGCGGTAAGCGGTAAGCGGTAAGCGGTAAGCGGTAAGCGGTAAGCCAAAAATCTACTCAATTCAGATTTTATGTCAAGGCTTACCAAGCGCTCTGGTCGCTTAAAACTTACAGCTTATGACTTATAGCTCTAATTATAACTTATAGCTTTAAATCAGTTCATCAAACAAATCAAATAACTTATCTAGCTCTTCGATGGTGTTGTAATGCATGCAACCAATACGTACAACGCCACCTTTATCCAACACACCTAATTGCTCACATAAGCCCTGAGCGTAAAAGTTACCGTCCCACACACATATATGTTGTTTGCCTAAAAACTCAGACACCTGACGTGGCTCAAGCCCTGCAAAAGTTAAAGCAAAGGTCGGTGTACGCTCTGATAAACGCTCTAAATCATCAATACCAAATAGCTTAATTTTAGGGTAGTTAACTAAACGTGTGAGAAAGTACTCACTTAATGCCATTTCATGCTGTTTGGTTTTGGCAAAAGCCGCAGCTAATTTATCACGGCGCGAATGACTATCATCAAGCTCACTAATATCACCAATGTAGTCAACCGCAGCAATTAGACCTGCAAGTGCTTCAAAGCTTTGCGTACCGGTTTCCCAGCGCCCAGGAATAACGTCCTTGGCAGGCTCAACTTTATAAGGCGTAAATCCTTCAAGGTGTTCACGCTTGCCGTAGACCATACCTAAGTGCGGGCCAAAAAACTTATACGCAGAGCAGGCTAAAAAATCACAATCAAGGGCTTGTACATCAACCAGCTCATGAGGTGCGTAATGGACTGCGTCAACATAAACCAATGCACCCACTTCATGAGCCATCGCAACAATACGCTGAATATCGTTAATAGACCCAGTAGTGTTTGATGCATACGTCACTGCAACAAGCTTAGTATTGCTATTAAGTAAGCTGGCAAAATGTGCTAAATCTAAGCTGCAATCAGCTTCATTGATACGTGCAGCGTTAACCTTCACGCCTTTATCTTCAGCTGCTTGCTGCCAAGAGGATACATTTGAGAAGTGATCAGCATTAGTCACGATGATTTCGTCGCCCGCCTGCCAGTCGCGAGAAATCGCACGGCTAAAGCTAAACGTAAGGCTGGTCATATTCGCGCCAAATACAATTTGCTCGCGCGATGGTGAATTAAGTAAATCAGCCGCTGCTTGACGCGCATTGGCCATTAACTCAACGGTTTTATCGCTTGAAAAAAACGCGCCGCCTAAGTTAGAGTTGTAATAACCTAAGTAAGCTGACATTGCACTAAGCACTGATTGTGGTACTTGCGAACCACCCGGGCCATCTAAAAATATTGGCGATTTACCCGCAACTTGTTGCATAAGTGCCGGAAACTGACGACGAAGTTTAGTTAAATTCATTATCATTCCTTAAGCCGTTAGTACGAAACAATCTAGGTAACCGTCTTTACTTGCATCAATCTTATTCATCGGCGTGGCGTTGTGCCATACTTCACGGTCGTTGATTAATGCAAACATACCGTCTTTAATTTCCATTTTAAAACACGGCTCAGCTTGTTTGTTTTCATAAACAAGTAATTCACCACCTTCTAGATTTTCATGTGATACACCACAAATACATACATGATCAAAGCCGTCTTGGTGAATACCTTCTGGCGCAGGCGGCGTATCACTTTCAATAGCAAGCATACGAAATTGATGAATTTCAATATCACGCTCTTCGCTAATACCGGTAATGGCACGAAACTCATTGACGATACTTTTCATCCCTTCGCTTGCCAATAAACTCGGCTCTAAATTTTCGTAAGTGCGCTCAACATTACCTTGGAAAGTATTGATTGAATCATCTTGCACAAATGCTTTTGTGGCTTGTAAAACAAGTTCATCATTTTGCACTTTAATTACTGAATAGCGGCGTTTACGAAACGCACCATCGGCGTACGGATTAGCAGGTAGATTAGCAAATGATGGCTTGACTGCCTCGATATGAGCTTGGTTTACAAAACGAAGTTGTAATAGGTTCTGGTTGTTTAATGCTGTCATAAAATATCACCTAAAAAATAAGAGACTAACTCATAAATATTGAAGGGGATTTTAATGCAAGTAGAGAGGATTTTTTGCGTCTTTATTTAATAAAAGGAGTTTAAAAGTATAAAATTAAGATCCAAATGAGGGTTTTATTGAATTTTTAATTTAAAAATAAAAACGACCCCGTGGCGTGGTCGTTTTATCAACTACAAAAAGTATTCAATAAACTTAAGGTGTTGTTTCTACAAACTCAACATTTACTTCGCACGACTCTGTGATTGGACCTACCTCATAATAGTCAGTTGAGTCCCAAGTACCATCACAGCCTGTTACGCTTACAACTTCATAACCACTATCAGTGGTATAAATTTATCCCGCGGCTTTCACCATCTGATTATAGAAAGTTAGATTCACTAACACTACCGTTGCCAGTAACGTTCACAGTAACACTGTAGTTTACTGAATACGAAATATTGTAATAACCTTGGTTATCACGTAAATCATCTAAATAACTAACAGTACCACTGCTTAGCGGATTATAATCAAAGTCCAACCTTGCTGATTTATCAGCAATAGCTTCTATTCCACTAATAGTCTCTAATGCATTCTGTCTAGAATAGACGTCTGTTAAATTGCTATTATTACTAAAATCTAGAGTCGTAATTGGAGAGTTATTCACCTGCAGCCAGTATAAAGACGTCATCTCACTTATATTTAGCTGTTCAAGCTGATAATTACCAAACAAATCCAGTGATAAAATTAGCTCAGGATTAGCAATTGACGATAAGTCACTAATACCTGATTGATATATTCCTAGTCTTGATAAATTAGTAAAAGACGAAAAATCAAAACTTGTATAATTAGCTCCACCTATCGTTAAACTTGATATGTGATAGACCTGTGACCATGGCACAAGTGATTGCTCAATACCTTCGATACTTAATGAAGTCAAGCTTTGTAAAGCTGAAAAATCTAGATTATTTATTGAGGTATACGAAATGCTAAGGCTTTCTAAATTAACGAGATTTGTTAGGTTAAGCACTGAAACCCCCATTTTACCAATATCAAGGCGAGTTAATTTCGTTAAATTGGTGACATCAAGCTCTGTTACCCCCGTTTGCCCCCATAAAAACGCATTTCTTAGCTCTGTTAAATGCCCAATATTGAGTTCAGTTAAGCTACCACTATTAATTGCTAAGTACTCTAACTGAGTGTTAAAGATTAGGTCTAGCTGATTTAACTCTATGCCTTGTAAGTCTAAATGCACTAATTGTGTTTGATTAGATAAATCAATCTGAGTCAATGGCATATCATGCAAAGTTAAATACTGCAGTGAGGTATATGCAGATAAGTCAATATCTGAAAGATTTTGTCCACTCAACTCTAGGCGAGTAATTAGACTAGAGTCGTAAAATTGAATAGATTCTATTTTTTTTTGCTGCTCAGAACCATAGTTATAACCATTAGAAAACTCTGTTAATTGCTCAAAAGCAGATAAATCAAGATGGGGACCCAAGTTTAAGTCTGAGAGTTCAAGAATCTGTAAATTAGGCAAGGCCTCTAGACCGGCTAAAGACGTAATCTCACCATAGTTGTTCCACAGGCAATTTAATTCAATCACACTCTCTAAGCTTGTTTCACCTGAATTATCAACACACATTGCAAGCGCAGGATCTGTAATATTCGCTTGGGTAGATAACGGAATAAGCTCTTTAAACGTTACATCAATTTGACAACTTTCTTTCACATAAGGGATTCTATAATCACTGCCATCTTCATAGCCGTCACAACCTGAAATACTATTAAGCTCATAACCTGAATTTGGCTCAATAGATGTCGACCAATTTGAGCCATGAGCAACATTACTATCATCTCCTACAGCTAATGAGCCATTACCATCACCATTAACTGTGATTGTATGCATAGGTAAATCAAACGATAAGTAAACTTTATCTTGCTCTAAGCAGCTATTACCTTTTAAGTACTTACAGAAAGTAACATTACGGCGGTTGTTATCAATTAATTCAATAACAGTATCTTGACCGTCGAGGGTTAACTCTAACTTTCCATCAACTAGCTCAACATATACAGGTTCAGTGTCGTCAATCTGGAAAATATAGTGTTGCTTATTTAGCACTTCATCATAGTAACCATAGGTAACAGCCCAGCGAGCAATACCATTACTATCATTTTGATAAAGGCTAAAAACTAAGTTATGTTCTTCAAACTGAGCGACATCTGTTGAAGGTGTGTAATCATGTATATATAAATGTGCTGTAGTGTCTCCACCATTTACGGCACCGCCAAGCGTCCGTTCTATAAAATAACGCTGACCATCAACAGCGACTAGGGTATATATAAACTCCCCCTCAAGTGTGCATGTATCTAAAGAAACATCGCACCAATCAACTCTCTGATAGATGCCATCAACGTATTCAGAATATCGATCACGTTTTAAATGTCCACCTTCAAACCCTCCTTGAAAAGAGCTTGTGTCAAAAGTAAAGAAAACCTCTCCATCATCATAAACTTGTATTTCCCCCCAATGGGTGTCTAGGTCATGACCATCTCTAAACTGGTGACGACCAGCAAAGTTATCTGCACTAATTGGTTGTTCATTACGACGCACCATGATGCCTGAATCTGTATAATGCTCACCGTCAAAAATACCTTGAGTAACAAGCTGGTAACCAACATTTAAACCTTTAGTGATATAAAATGATTCAGTTCCGTTATCTTCAGGAAAGAAAAGCGCTATAGAGTTATCAACTATTTGCCAAGTGAAATTCTCTTCGGATAAGTCACTTATATTATGAGATACACCAGACCCATCAAGATTAAAATTTACTTTATAAACAGTCTTTTCCCCGACCAAGTCAACTGACCATTGTCCTGCGATATCATCGGTTGTAATAGCTAAACGTTGATCGAGTGATGTTTGACTCACTTCATAAGAAGTTGTGTATTCATCAACTAACACATCATCTTTATATTGTTCGATTACTCGATCTAACTCATACCAGTTAATGCCTTTCTCTGGTAATGGTTTTAATCTCAGGCTTGTAGCAATATCTTTAAAATTAACTTCAAGTGGAAAACCCTCTGGATATTCTATATTTTGATATTCATTAAGAATAAACGCTTGCTGTGGGGTGATTTCAATCACACCTTGCTCATCCTCTTGCCAAGTAATATCAACTTTACCGTTGTAGGTTAAATAGCCGGTATTATCTTCATTAAGATCTACAGTATAAGCACTTGCATAATACAGATCTTGATTACCAATAATGAAGCTACCAACTGTTTGCTGTTGCTCTTTAAAGGTTGCTGTAATTTCACAATCAGTGTTACTTGCAAATGCAATGTAGTGATTACCTTCAATATAGCCATCGCAGCCTTCAATTACGTCTAAAACGAAACCGTCGTCAGGAATGATTTCAAACCCAACTTTTTGATACAAAAATGACGCTTGTGATGCGGGTGAAATTTCACCATTGCCACTTGAGTTAGCGCTAAGGGTAACTTTAGGGCGCTTTGGTAAGTAAGTAATTTGTGACGCAGCATTACACGTGCCACCATCTTGATAATGGCAAACTACAATGCTGCCGGTATCTGATGAAACAAGCTCAAGATGCCACGTTTCACCATTTCGGTCATAACTTAATACACCGTCATTAAAGGTTGCGCCGGTGTAAGTCTGCCCCTCTAATTCAACAACGTATATTACGTTACCGTTTTCGTCATATTCAGTATAAATTCTATCTGTTTGGCCATCTGCTGAATAAAACTCTGTGTAATTCTCTAATAGCTCTTCGGTGAATGCGCTGTAGGTTAAGTCTTTGCTGTATTCATAAACTAATATTGCACCGCTTTGAGACCTAATCTCACCATTTGGTAAATAGTAATTTAGAGTGCGCTTAATGTAATACAGGTTACCAACAATACTGATGAACTCATGAATCATTTCACTTTCAAGGTAGCAACTTGCACCAAAGCCTTCACATGACGTAACAATTTCATTGTTATAAATAAAACGCTTACGTGTAAACTGACCATCATTTAAATGCCCCTGCCAATCAGTGATGCCTAGGCCGATCATCATTGTGCCATCGCTAAAAATATTTAAATCATACGATTGAGATGTGCCGATAAAGCCATGCCAACGACCAATTAAATCATCATTCGTAGTCGATACCGCTTGTTTTTTGATTAATAGCCCCGTTAGGGTGTCACTCGGCTTATCAAAGCTCGTATCAAGACCAACTAATTGATAGCCGCCACTTAATGCTTTTGTAAACCAAAGCTCTAGCTGCCCTGTTTCGCCGCCGTCATCATAGTTAACAATTAAGCTATGGCTGTTTAGCTGCCAAGTAAACGCTTCGCTACTATCAACAACGCCTGTACCGTCAGCATAAAATTGCAGGGTTTCAGGTAGGTTGGGATCGTAGCTAGTATAAAAATCATTATCTTGTACATGAAGTGCCCACTCACCTACCAGCTGTTCAGCTAATAATGAAATGGTTTTATTTTTATATATTAGATTCGTCGTATATGTTTCATCATCTTCAGTCGTCATTGTAACTGAACCGCTGTTGCTATTAACAACCGTTCGCTCTGTTGAACGCGTCACTTCGATGGTTCTAAACACATCGTTTTCAGCCAATACAGTAAAGCTGAATCCAGTTAAAACTACAGACTCTGAACTTTCTGCATCTGAATTTTGATAAATCGTAACTTTTTCAGCAAAGTCTAATGTATAAACGCCTGCATTTTCAGCCCAAGAGATCGCACTACTGGTATTAGAGCTAAACTGCCCGCTTCCATCAGCCCTTAAGCTAAGGTGGAATGCTGTATTGGTATGATAACGAGGTGAGTTAATAATATAATTACCCTCGAGCGTACCTGTTGCGCCGGTTACGAGAGCATCATCTTCTTTAATTTCTTTTTTGGTTTTTTCGATGATTTCAGGATCTTTCTCTATCACTTCTTCTTCAAACTGCTTCGCGACTTGTTCATTCGCAACAAGCTCCAGCGTGCTATTAATACCTTCAGGTAATTGATAATCTGGATTATCAACAACAATCTTAATAAGTGTTGCTAGCTGAATCTTCTCATCCGCATCAACATTTAACAGTGCGCTATTAAGCTCTTCTTCACTCGCAGGCTCTGTACCATCACGTGTTAAAAGTGCAAATTCAGCAGTGGTAACATTAGTGATATTGACACTAAAATTATCATTACTATCAAGCGTATTATCCTCGCCCGCTTGTGCTAAAAGCTTTTCAACTGAACTTAGCTGCGATACAAACTCAACACCTGGGTTTAAGGCATCTAGTCCTTTCGCTTTTACTCTTACCAACTTTTTAGTTGATGACTCATCGATATTTAAAACCGCTGTATAACGACCACTATCATTTGCTTGAACCTGGAACGATTCACCACCAACAACAATTTCAAGTTCAGCATTTGCAATTGGCTCATCAGTAACAAGCCCTGTTATGGTTACATTGGATACTTTACGCTTGATGAGCACCGCTTGAGAGGATGATGCTGAAGCACCATCATTATCAGTAACCGTTACAGTAAAATTAACCGTAATGTCTTCACTGATATCGGGGGAAGTAAAGCTCACTTCAGCACTGGAAAGACCATCACTGATAAAGTCAAAGCTCGCATCGTGGCTCCAACTATATGACGAAATTTCACCATCAGTATCATTTGCTGTCGCTTTAAGAGTGAATGTTTCTTGTTCTATTTGTTCATCTGCAGCCGTTAGTGTAACTATTGGGCCTTGGTTAACTGGGTCAACAGGTTTTGGCGTTGTACTACCGCTATCATCACCTCCGCCTCCACAGCCAGTTAAAAATAGCGCACTGGCTAGTAAGCCTATGCGTAGCTTTATTTCAAAAAAACCCATTTTATTCCCCTTTTAAATGGATGCTATTGAGGGAGCTGTGTTTAAATCATTTCCCTTTAATAATTTAAAAAAGCCTTAGCTTAATGTGGCTTTAAAATTTTGTTTTCGGTTCTTATAACTTTTTATATTTATACTTTAAGAATTACACCTCAGAAGCCTCAAGCTCGAATCATCATTCTCAAGTTATTAAATCTCCCAATCCCCTGATTCTCATAGGCTAATTATTCTTTCGTACACTAAAGATATTGATGCTGCGTAATTTGATGTGGTAAATGAAATTGAAATTAGCTAAGGAGTTTACGATGGTGCCTTTCATTGCTGATTAATTATTTTAATAGCATGAAGGAAGTTATCGCCTTTTCCATGGCAACTAATAACATATGTTAATTTTTTATTGGTAAGATTCTAGACTAAGAAAACTTTTCGTCAAGTGGAAATGAACAAAGGCTTAACAAAAACCCACATATTGTGGGTTTTTTTGCAACAAGTAGACTTTTAAACAGCTTGTTGAATAATCACGTTGTCTGCTTTTTTAGTGTAAGCAGGCATCCGATGGAAGTTCAAGTAACGGTATGTATCTGATGCTGTTGCATTGATCTTCGCAGCATATTCTTGATACTCAGGAGATGTTGGTAACCTACCTAAAATTGCAGCGATTGCAGCAAGTTCAGATGAAGCTAAAAATACGTTTGCGCCATTACCTAAACGGTTCGGGAAATTACGTGTAGAGGTAGACACAACTGTTGCTTGATCTGCAACACGTGCTTGGTTACCCATACATAGTGAACAACCTGGAGTTTCGATACGTGCGCCAACACGACCAAAAATACCGTAATAACCTTCTTCTGTAAGTTGGTCTTTATCCATCTTAGTTGGTGGAGCAACCCAAAGCTGAGTCGGTAATTGACCTTTAAAGCCATCAAGCAACTTACCAGCAGCACGGAAGTGACCAATGTTAGTCATACAAGAGCCGATGAATACTTCATCAATTTTCTCGCCTGCAACATCAGAAAGAAGACGCGCATCATCTGGATCATTTGGTGCACAAAGAACTGGCTCTTTAATTTCGGCTAAATCGATATCAACTATATGAGCGTACTCAGCGTCTTTATCAGCTTCCATAAGTTCTGGGTTAGCTAACCACTCTTGCATTGCTGTAACACGACGTTCAATCGTACGTACATCACCGTAACCTTCAGAGATCATCCACTTCAGCATCACAATGTTTGATTCTAGGTATTCAGAAATAGATTCTTTAGATAACTTAACAGTACAACCTGCCGCCGAACGCTCTGCAGATGCATCAGATAATTCAAATGCTTGCTCAACAGTTAGGTGCTCAACGCCTTCAATTTCTAGTACACGACCAGAGAATTCGTTAATTTTTCCTTTTTTCTCAACGGTTAATAAGCCTTGCTTAATACCGTAGTAAGGGATTGCATGTACTAGGTCACGTAATGTGATACCAGGCTGCATTTCGCCTTTAAAACGGACTAAAATTGATTCAGGCATATCAAGTGGCATTACACCAGTTGCTGCTGCGAATGCTACTGCACCCGACCCAGCTGGGAATGAAATACCTAATGGGAAACGTGTATGTGAATCACCACCAGTACCGACGGTATCTGGTAATAACATGCGGTTTAACCATGAGTGGATAATACCGTCACCTGGGCGAAGTGAAACACCGCCACGGTTCATGATGAAATCAGGAAGCGTATGGTGAGTATTTACATCAATAGGTTTAGGGTAAGCTGATGTATGACAGAAAGACTGCATTGTTAAATCTGCAGAGAAACCTAAACAGGCTAAATCTTTAAGTTCATCACGCGTCATAGGACCGGTTGTATCTTGCGAACCAACAGTTGTCATTTTAGGCTCACAGTATTGACCTGGGCGAATACCAGCAACGTTACATGCTTTACCAACCATTTTTTGCGCTAGTGTGAAGCCTTTATCAGAAACTTCTGTTGCTGTTGGTACTTTAAATACATCAGTTGCACCCAAGCCAAGAGATGTACGCGCTTTGTCAGTTAAACCACGACCAATGATTAGTGGGATACGACCACCAGCACGAACTTCATCTAAAATTACCTCAGATTTAAGTTCAAAAGTAGAAATAATTTCATCAGTACCGTGACGCTTAACAACACCTTCGTAAGGGAAGATATCGATTTGCTCACCCATGTTAAGTTCATCAACATTTAATTCGATTGGTAATGCGCCTGAATCTTCCATTGTGTTGAAGAAGATTGGCGCAATTTTATTACCTAAACATACACCGCCAACACGCTTGTTTGGTACAAACGGGATATCATCGCCCATAAACCAAAGTACAGAGTTAGTTGCTGACTTACGAGAAGAGCCAGTACCAACAACATCACCTACGTAGGCAAGTGGTAAGCCTTTCGTTTTTAGTTCTTCAAGTTGTGTAATTGGACCAACTTCACCAGCTTTATCAGGTGTAATACCGTCACGTTCAATTTTTAGCATTGCTAAAGCATGCAATGGAATATCAGGACGTGACCAGGCGTCTGGCGCTGGTGATAAATCATCAGTATTTGTTTCGCCTGTTACTTTGAATACCGTAACTGAGATTTTTTCAGCAACCGCAGGTTTATTGGTAAACCATTCTGCAGCAGCCCAAGATTCAATAATTTGCTTAGCGTATTCATTACCCGCTTTTGCTTTTTCTTCAACGTCATAAAATGCATCAAACATTAATAACGTATTTGCAAGACCTTTAACAACGATTGGCGCAAGCGCTTCTTCGTCAAGTAGCTCAATCATGGGGGCGATGTTGTAACCGCCAAGCATTGTGCCTAATAGTTCAGCTGCTTTTTCTTTTGAAATTAGTGGTGAAGTTGCCTCACCTTTAGCAACTGCGGCTAAAAAGCCAGCTTTGATGTAAGCTGCGTCATCCACACCTGGCGGCACGCGATTTACTAATAAGTCTAAAATAAACTCTTCTTCACCTGCAGGTGGTGTTTTAACTAGCTCGATAAGATCAGCCGTTTGCTGAGCATCCAATGGCGCTGGTACGATACCTAACGCGGCACGTTCTTCTACGTGTTTACGATAATCTTCTAGCACAATATTGCCCTCTTGGTGACGTGAAAGTATTCAGTAATACACATTCTCGCGAAAAATTACTCAATACTTATAGTATTCTGACGATTAATTATAAAGCTTTTAAATATAGATGAAAATCCGTGCAATCAAGCAAAATTCTATACTCATTATAAATACTGTGAATAACCAATTAGGAAAAAACCATTCACATGAATGTTAATTAACTGCGAATCATTGCTATTTTTTAGGCATAAAAAAACCCAGCATCTTGCTGGGTTTTTAATAAATCAAATGCTATTAACGCTTAACTTTCACGCGCTCAATTGACTTAAGGTGTGCTTCTACACGACGGTTTTCCGCGTGTGCAGCAGGTGTGTTGTCTGTATTTTTAAGACGCTCTTCGCCTAGACCAACAGTAGTAATACGATCTTCAGCAATGCCATCAGCAATTAGCTTAGCAGCAACTGCATCAGCACGCTTTTTCGATAACCACTTGTTATACTCAGCTTTACCAACAGCTGAAGAATGACCTTCAAGTAATACTGTTGTGTCTGTATGCTCTTTTAAGAAGCTAGCAACTTGGTCAATACCGCTGTCATATTTACCAGCAACTTTTGAGGCGTTGTTAGGGAATGTTACTAACAAGCTTTTAGTTACTTCACGGTCTTCATATAAAGTACAACCTGTACCATCAACAGCATCTGTCATTGGTGTGTTTGCACATTGGTCATCTGCATCAGGGATGTTATCACCATCGCTATCTACCGGGGCAACTGCTACAGGTACTACTGTAGCTGGAGCTGGAGCAGCTTTAACTGGCTCAGCAGCTGAACTTTGCTTGCCAAATAAATAGCTAAGACCAAGTTTAGCACCTACATCTGTGTAACCACGGTCAAGGCCTTGGTAAATAGATGTTTCAGCATTAAATGCGAAATTATCAGTGAAATAATGTTGGTAACCAGCACCTAGATTAGCAAAAGTTAGGTTTTCTGTAATATCGATTTTCTTAAGACCGAAAATACCATAGAAAGGGCCGCCGTTGATGTGATAAAGACCATCAATACCTAAACGGTCGCCGTCCATGCTTGTTGCGTTCATGGCAGGATTTGCATTTGAAATGTCAAAATCCATATCAGCATATTCTAGACGTGCACTCCAGTAATCGTTAAAACGATAACCAATTTCTGCACCCCAACCAGTTGAATCATCAACGTTAGTACCTGCGCTTCCACGGACATTTTCCCATGAAGCATCGTAATAATCGCCAAAAGCACCGATAAAGAAACCTTCTTTTTCAGCAGCGAAACTTGAAGCGCTAGTTGCAGCTAGTGCTAAAGCAATAGTAAGTGATTTTAATTTCATTGTTTCCTTCCCATTTTCACAATTAAAATTGTAGCTAAGAGACCCTAGCTCAATAAGTTTAACCATAGAGTACCGTATCTTTAGTTAATCATTACTTAACGAAAATATTTAAATGCATATTTTGCAATTTAACTATTTATTAAAATAAAGCGCCCTACATTATAGTTCAGATAAAAAACTTTACCTAACTTGCACATCTATCGATTGTCAGCATTGTAATTGCTATCACTGCAATTTCAGCCACAACGTTTCTAATATCTTTGGCTTTAATAATTTAAATGCTTAAGCTAATGAGTGCATTATATTGGTTAATTTTAAATCAACAAGTAGTTAAGCATATTTATTTCTTATAATTATTAATAAATAACAGCTTTTAACTAAAGATCTGGATGTATAAGTCACATCAATTCATTAGTCATCGCTCAATTTACGAACAATACGCCTAACAATCAGCACTGCGTTATTATGTTCCGCAGAATGTTTGGTAATTAGTATCCCCATCAACAGGCGGGGAGTACCAAAATGCAGGGCTTGCCAACAATTGGTAAGGCGACCTCAAGGCCGTTAAATATTCATCTAACATGCTGCTTTCACCAGTACTTTCATACTGCTGTATTATGCTTTCAACAATATGATTACGCGGGATCAAGCGTGGGTTGGCTTGGCGCATCAGCTGATAGCTTTGCGTATTTGTTCTGGCTAACCACTTAATAGACCAACCAGCCAAGTCACTCGGAATGGCAGTCTGACCTTGCAATGATTCTGTTAAGGAGTCAAAAGTATTGGTGTAATCAAGCTGATGGGTTTTCAGTAAAGTTAATAACTCGGATACTAATTCAGCATCGCCATCTTGATGACCATCAAAGCCCAGTTTTTTCGCCCACATCTGTGTAAAGGCTTGATGAAACTGCTCAGCAAAACCATTTATTAATGGGCTTAATAGCTCAACAGCCTGCTCTTCGTCATCGCTAATTAAAGGAATTAAACTTTCAGCTAAACGTGCACAATTCCAATTAGCAATATTAGGTTGATTGCCAAAAGCATAGCGACCTTGGCGATCAATAGAACTAAATACAGTATCAAAATCAAACTGATTCATCATTGCACAAGGGCCATAATCGATGGTCTCACCACTGACGAGCGTATTATCAGTATTCATTACTCCATGAATAAAACCAACCCGCATCCAGCTAACAATCAGGCTAACTTGCTTTTCAATTACCGCACTTAAAAATGCCAAATAACGCGCAGAGCCCGTAGACTTTATCTCAGGATAATGACGCTCAATAGCTAAATCAGCTAAGGCTTTTAAACCAGTCTCGTCACCTTGCGCAGCTAAATACTGAAACGAACCGACACGTATATGACTACTAGCAACGCGGGTAACAATGGCTCCTTGTTGTGGTGGTTGACGGTAAACTGTTTCACCACTGGCAACAACTGCCAAACAACGTGTCGTCGCTATGCCAAGCCCGTGCATTGCCTCACTCATTATATATTCACGTACCGCAGGACCGATCGCACAACGGCCATCACCTCCACGTGAAAATGGCGTAGCACCAGAACCTTTGAGTTGAATGTCCCAAAGCTGTTGCTGCTGATCAGTGACAGCCCCTAATAAATGTGCCCGCCCATCACCTAAACGCGGTGAAAAATGTCCAAATTGATGCCCTGAGTAACCTAATGCCACAGCAGCAACATCGCTGTTATTAAGATTACCAGAAAAAATTACCGCACGTTCTGATGTGGCAACCTCAATATTAAGCTGCCTAGCTAACGTATCGTTCCACAGCAGTAAGTTTGGAGCAATAACAGCACTTGGCTGATCCGCCACAGCAAAATCATCAGCAATCTGGGTGTAACGAGCAACTAATTTCATAGTATTCCTTAGGCTTGGGTTGTTTGTATACCAACGCGATTATCGCCCACGCTGTATGCAACTAACAGACTGAGCTCTTGTAGGCTTAATCCGCTTTGTTGCTGCAATTCATTAAAAAAATGTTGAGCGCTGGCAAGTGACTTTTTAGTTTGTAAACCGCCATCAATTATTTTATGAGCACGGAGATAACTTTCTACATCACGCGATAATAAAAAAGTGTCTTTCCCTAAGATTCGCAATGCATAAGGGCCGGTGTTACCACCTAAACGCGCCCCATGCTTTTTTAAATACCCCCACAAACCAATAATATCGTCGCTCGGCCAATCTGCAATAAACTGACTAAAACTGCCATGTTCACTTGCCACTTCATGGATCATATACGCATTTTCTGGGATCGTTTGCACTTTTTTAAAGTTACGAACGATTCGCTCATCGGTGGCTTTTTGCTCAAGCATATCTGGCGGCATCATTAATAATTTAGCCACACTAAAATCCCAAAATACTTCCCGAAAACCTGGCCATTTATTGTTGATCACTGACCAATAAAAACCACTTTGAAAAATTTTGCGGGTAAACTCTTCAAGCCATGCATCATCAGGTAAAGCAGTTAATTGCTTTGCATTTTGAGGGGCAACAAGTAATTGCTGTAACATTACTTCGCTACCTTTTCGCTGTGCCGCTCGTTGATATATATCTTGAAATTTTTCCATTACTCACTACCACTGCTTGTTATTACGCTTACTGTAACGCTATTTACGTTGTAAAAAAATGTCAGGAGCACATTGCAGCTAAAAATAAACTTAAAAATATCCAGCCTTGACACCTAGACGGCTAAAATGCTTTAATCTTTCGCATTACCCCTATTAAAGGTGTGAGTTTTAAACGATAAAACTTACACCATGGGCTAGAAGAGGTGCGTTATTCAGGTAACGTATGTGAGGAGCACACACTCCAGTGATCATACGTGAGGGGAATTAACGCCGAGAAGTAACACTTTTTGTGAAGTTTTACTTCGGGCGACTGGGTTGAATCCCAGCGACTGTCACCAATAACAGCTTGGCTGTTAAAATATTTGGTGGAGAGCTTCTGGTCTTAGCGTAATAAGGCCATAGCGCCCTATTATATTAAGCCCATTCGCTCTTCGAATTATTAGTTCGAACGACGTTAATGTGGCTCCAATCATAAAAGCTTATTAACTCCTCGAATCACTTATAAGTTCGTGAGAGATGATCAATAACTTCAATTTAAATGACTACCCTTTGTGGACGGCACTCGTCACGCCATTTACTGACGCTGGTGAAGTCGACTATGCCACTCTTGATCAGTTAGTTGCACAGCAGCAAGTGGCTAACAATGGTATTTTATTACTTGGTAGCACCGGCGAAGGCCTCGCACTAACACTCAAAGAGCAACAAGCGATTGTTGAACACGTGTGCCAATTAATGCCAACAGTACCGCTGATGGTTGCAGTAGGCGGTATAAATCTAAAGCAACAACTTGCCTGGGTTGAATACTGTAATCAGTTACCCATTCATAGCTATTTACTGGGCACTCCCCTATACGCTAAGCCCGGCGTGGTAGGCCAAACACATTGGTTTGAAAGCTTACTTAATACCAGTAAACATCCTTGCATGCTTTATAACGTACCAGGGCGCAGTGCTGTTGATATTCCATCGGCCGTAATTAGCAACTTGAAAGACCATAAAAACTTGTGGGCACTCAAAGAAGCCAGTGGCGACATTGCTAAATTTGAAGGTTTTAGAAAAGTCGCACCTAATTTAGCTATTTTTAGCGGTGACGATGCACTGATGCCTTACTTTGCCCAGGCTGGCGCAAAAGGTTTAGTCTCTGTGGCTGCTAATGCATGGCCTGTGCAAACCCATGAGTTTGTAAAACGAAGTCTCAGCGGTCAACACCCCAATTTATTTGCCGACTGGTCACAAGCCATTCAAAGCTTGTTTGCTGTCGCAAACCCTATCCCCGTCAAAGTATTGATGCATTTACAAGGGCGAATTAACAGCCCGTACTTACGTCCACCTTTGACGCATCTTGAGTTAACGCAAACTGATTGTATTAACAACGCAAACAACACCATTTTATCTTGGCATTAAATACAGGTTTTTATAATGAGCTGGTTAGAACTACTAAATAATTTAGAATCGGGCGCAGTGCGCGCAGCAACACAAGACGACAACGGCCAATGGCATGCTAACGTTCTGGTAAAACAAGGTATTTTAGAAGCGTTTAAAAATGGCACTAATACCGAATTTCCAGGTGGCTTTGTTGATAAACACAATTTAGCACCACAAGGTTTTGCAGCCGATGCTGGAGTGCGTATGGTACCTGGTGGCTCAAGCGTTCGCCGTGGCGCACACGTTGCTAAGGGCACGATTATTATGCCACCAGCATATGTAAACATTGGTGCCTTTATCGACGAAGGCACTATGGTTGATAGCCACGCGTTAGTGGGGTCGTGTGCGCAAGTAGGTAAAAATGTACATTTAAGCGCTGCTGTACAACTAGGCGGTGTACTTGAACCTATTGGTGCAAACCCGGTGGTGATAGAAGACGATGCATTCATCGGTGCAGGTTGCGTGATTGTTGAAGGCGTAGTAGTGAAAAAAGGCGCGGTGCTCGCACCAGGTGTACGCTTATCAGCAACTATTCCTGTTTATGACTGTGTTAATGAGCGCCAGCTGGCTAAAGGCGAGCCTATTCCTGAATACGCGATTGTTATTCCAGGTTCTCGCCCAGCTTCTAATACTTGGGCCCGCGAGCAAGGATTAAGTATGTCGTGTGCATTAATTGTAAAATACCGTGATGAACAAAGTGATGCATCATTGCTGCTTGAAGAGGTTTTACGTTAATGAGCTTTTTGAGCACGCCAGTTAAAACCGCCATTGATGAGCTATCAACTGCGCTTGATACACCCTTTTTTATTTACGACCTTGATACATTAAACGCACACTTAACGCGGTTAGTGACGCAAACTGAGGTAAAACTGTGGTATGCCGTAAAAGCTAACCCATTATCTAAAGTCATTCAAAGCTTAGATAACGCGGGTTTTAACTTTGATGTGGCAAGTAAGGGCGAACTTGAGCAAGTACTTGCTCAAGGTATTAACAGCGAGCGCGTGCTCAATACAGGGCCAGCCAAAAGCCCAAAACAAATTAAACACTTTATTGCGCGCGGCGTACGTACCTTTGTTGCCGAAAGCCTTAATCAAGTACGCTGGCTTAACGAGCAAGCAAGCTTACAAAACTGTCAGTTACAGGTATTACTGCGAGTGCAATTACGCTGGCCTGAAGGGGAAAAAAACCCACTTGGTGGCGATAGCCTTACTCCATTTGGTTTAGGTTGCGATGAATGGCAAGCGCTAAATACTAGCGACTACCCAGCGCTTAATTTTGACGGTCTGCATATTTTTCAGTGGGGCAACATGCTTAGCAGCGACAAACTCGCTGAGCTGTGGACACAAATGATTACGCCGTTAACAAAGCTTGCCAACGATTTAGGTATTCACTTAAAAGTACTCGACTTAGGCGGTGGTTTAGGTATTCCTTACACTCTTGATGCACCAACCTTAAGTTGGGATGCGCTCATTGATGCATTAGCTAACATTAAACATGCCGCAGGCGTACAAGAACTCTGGATGGAGCTTGGCCGTTATGCTGTGGGCGAATGCGGTCATTACGCAACGCCTGTCGTTGAGCGAAAACTTAACTATGCCCAACAACAAGTGATCTTAAGCGGCGGTATTAATCATTTATTGCGCCCTGCAGTCACCAGCCAAGATTTCCCAGCACGATTATTACGAGACTCAACTGCTGCATACCAAACTATGAGCTTATATGGGCCATTATGTACAGCACTTGATTGCTTAGGTGAACATCAATTACCTAGTGATTTAAATGAGCAAGACTGGTTGGTGTTTAGCCAATGTGGCGCGTACGGCTTTACCGAAAGTATGCCGTATTTTTTATGTCATGAGCTAGCAGCTGAATACACATTACAAAATGGCGAGCTTAACTGTATTCGCACAGCTGAAGATGCCAGCTACTACTTAAGGTAATTGAGATGAGTACGACTAAAGCTATAAGCCAAGAAAACATAGTAGTTGGTGAAGTTGCCAACGGCCTACCGCTCACAATTCCTGTCTATCGTTTAAAAGGCGATGGCACTGGGCCAAGTGTGTATGTGCAAGCTAATATGCACGGTGCAGAAGTACAAGGCAATGCGGTTATTTACCAATTACTTGAGCAGCTTAAGCACCTTGAACTCAAAGGCGATATCACCCTAGTGCCTTACGCGAACCCAATTGGTTGCAATCAAAAATCGGGGGAATTTACCCTTGGTCGTTTTGATCCAATCACCGGCACCAACTGGAACCGCATGTATCACTGTAATAGTAAGCTCGCGAGCCAATTTGCTGAGCAATATAGTGATGCCGATGAGCAAACCTTAAAAAGTGCGTTTAAAGCCGCACTGATTGATGAAGTAGACCAACAACTCAGCGGTCCAGCTTATCGCCTAACTACAGGCAAACGCATTGCACTTAACTTGCAAAAGTTGGCACACCAAGCTGATATCGTGCTCGACTTACACACAGGCCCCATTTCGAGTCAGCATTTATATTGCCCAGATTATGCCAAGGCCAGTGCCAACTACTTTAATATTCCTCATGTATTAATCATCCCTAATGATTTTGCAGGAGCAATGGATGAAGCAAGTTTTTGCCCATGGTGGCAATTAACCGAGGCATTAGCTCAACAAGGGCGTGAGTTTAAAGTGCAGGTTGAAGCTTTTACGGTCGAACTCGGCAGCCAAGAAAAAATCGATTTAACTGCGGCCCTTGATGATGCTAATAGTATTTTAAGTTACCTAAATCACAAGCAGGTATTCGTTGATGCCCCCTATCAGCCAAAAGTAATGAAGCGCTACGGCTGTGATTTAAATGATTACCTTGCTTACTATGCACCTATGGGCGGCATGGTTGAGTATATAGCGCCACTTGGCGGCCATATCAAAGCTGGCGAGCCGATTGCTAGAGTATTGCGAATGGAGCGCTACCTAGCAGAGCAACCATTACAAACCCTAACACTTGATTGTGACGCCATCGCGATTTTGCATTTTGCTTCAGCAAGCGTAAACCAAGGCACCGAACTATATAAATTCTTTACTAACGTATTTGAGCTTTAATTTTTATATCAAGCTCAACCCTTCTCATTGCGTGAGAGCACGACTATCCAATTGGAAAAAGTGCATTGAACAAGCGGCTTCGGCCGCTTTTTCTTTGTATTTATGGGCAAAAAGCGCCACAATCAACTAAGTTCAGTAACAATTCACTGATATTCAGTTAAAGTAAATGCTGGATAAATGTATGGGATAGGTATCTTAGTCGTTTTATGATACTGAAATTAGCCTATTCTCATTTACGAAAAACACAATAGCTACTCTCTATTTGATTTTATCAAAGGAATAATAATGACTTGGCACTATGGGATCCTATTTACTGCACTATTATCAAGCTCTGCATTCGCACAATCAGAATCAACAGCAAAAACCAACGAGCAAGATGATGATGTCGAGCTAGTAAAGCAATGTATTTTAAATGAGGCAATTGGCGGGGCTGGCGAGATGACGCTAGCACAACTGCGTGAAAAATGCTCATCACTTGATGAAAGCAAACAACTTACCGCACTCGATAAGCGCCAAGCACGCGAAGAAGTAAGTAAAGAAAACCGTAATGTTATTACCCCACACAAACGTAACTACATTTTACCTGTTTCTTATGTATCCCACCCAAACAATAGCTCGTTTGAAGCGTATGACGAACTAACCGGTGAAAAACAAGATGAACCACTCGATAACTTAGAAACAAAATATCAGCTTTCAATTAAGGTACCTATTTTCGATGATTTTTCTGATGAAGACCAGGCTATATTTTTTGCCTTTACATTACAGTCATATTGGCAGCTTTATAACAAAGAAAGTTCCTCACCATTTCGTGAGACCAACTATGAGCCTGAAATTTTTTGGGTTAATTATTTAGATAAAAAGCACGTTCCATGGGGCGACGAAATGGCAGTAGTCCTTGGTATTTCGCATCAATCTAACGGTAATAGTCAGCCTGATTCGCGCTCATGGAACCGTATTTATGCAAACTTTTTGTGGGAAAACGATGGCTATGTGTTTAGCTTTAAACCTTGGTACCGTATTTCAGAAAGCGAGAAGGAAACGCCATTAGATCCAAGAGGTGATGATAACCCTGATATTTACAAATACATGGGTTACTTTGAATTTAGCGGTGCATATCGACTTAATGATCATGAATTTAGTTTTATGACCCGCAATAATTTAAATTCAGATAACCGCGGTGCAATTCAGCTTGATTGGTCATTCCCATTATGGGGCCGAGTTCGCGGTTACGCCCAATACTTCAACGGCTACGGTGAAAGTTTAATTGATTATAACGCTGACATAGAACGTATTGGCGTGGGTATATTATTAACTGATTTACTATAAAAAAAGGCCAAGCAATTGCTTGGCCTTATCTTTTGTTTGCTCTGAATTCTAACTACTTAATAATTCTAAATGTACCTTCAAACTCAGCAACCAGTAACTCACCATCGTAGATTTCCACTGGCACTACATAGCTCGCTTTACCTTCTGACTCTAACTCGGCTAATTTACCCTTACAGCCGCTTAAATCAACGCTGCCACGTGGGTCGTTATTAAGCGGTTTTAAATATTTAATATTAGCATCAGCTAACACAATATTACCTTCAAGCCCGGCTTCTTTGAGTGCTAAATAAGTCGCGCCCCAGCCGGTTAACGTCGCTAAACTATAAATAGAGCCAGCAAACATAGTGTTATGCAAGTTTAAGTTCGCATTTAAATCTGCACTGGTGGTAAATTGCCAATCAGTGTAACTTTCAACTTTAATGCCCATAGCATCGCTGATCGGAATAGATTCGCGCCAGGTATTTTGCAGAACTTGGGTCCAATTGGGATGGCGGAACCAGCCTGGCTCAGACGGTTTTTGTTTCACCATTTTCCAGTGTTGTACATCATCGTAAGCTAAGTGAGCCTTTTCTTTTAATTCATAACCATGACGTTTGTAAAATTCTAATGCTCGTTCACGAGCGAATAAAACTAACTCATCGGCGTCTTGAGTCCAGGCTATTTTCTCGAGCTCATGCAATAAACGGCTACCAATGTGTTGATTACGGTTACCTTGTGCAACGGCCATATAACGGACTTGCGCTTGTTGTTGATTATTAAAATGCAGTCGTGCAACACCTAACACTGCCCCCTCTTTATTTTTAATAAAGCGATGCTCAGCATCTTGCTCTAAATCATCCTGCTCAGAACCACGCGGTTCATTCCAAGGCGCGCGCAATACTTGCCAACGTAATTGATAATACGCTTGCCAATCTTCGCTACTTTGTGGTGTTGTCACCTGAAACATAATCACTCCTGTTGCTACCAAGGCCGCAAACGCTTGCTAATTCAAGATGCGTTTATCTAACTAAAAATGCGGTCAGTTATTATTTGCAAACTACCATACTCCATCTGGTAAAAACTTGGAATACGACTTTGGTGAGCAACGCAAAATAACTGCTTTACCTGTAAAACTTGATAGACATATTGGCACTTTAGATTGACTCGTCTATGCTGATGTAACTATGGAACATTTTTTTGAAGACAACGGGGCAGTAAAACACAGCTTTATCGAAGATTGTCACCGTATCGGGCAACTACTCTATTGGCACAAATATGGCGCCGATTGCATTCAGGTACGCCAACATAAGCAGTTACGTTGGTTATTGATCAACGAAACACTACAGTCAGTGGTCGAGAAAAGCAGCCCAAGCCATTTGCTGTTTCCGCATTTGCAATATTTAGCGCAATTATGGCAACCACTCCCGGCACCAAACGCCGTACTTGAACTGGGCTTAGGTGGCGGCGCTATCCGCAATTACTTACAACACACCTACCCTGATAGTCAGCTACTTTCTGTAGAGAAAAATCCGAATATCATTCATTGCTATAAGCGTTTTTTTGGTGGTGAGCATGCATCGAATTTACGCTGTTTTGATGCTGAAGCTGTATTAGAGCATGGCCCACAATACGATTGGATCATTCTTGACCTATTTAGCCAATTAGATGCGCCGTTATTTTTATACAAACACCGCTTTTATGAAAAACTGCGCTGTGCTTTAACTAAAAATGGCTATTTATTTATTAATTTTTTATCTGGTCATGAATCACAATTAAAGCAGTTAGAACATTTGCTGATCACCACTTTTGGTAAAATACCTGGCATCGAAAAAATTCCAGGTTATGCCAACAACATCGTGGTGATCAGAAAATAACTGCTAGCCTTAACTACACTGTTAAATTAAATGTCACCGGCCCATCATTACATAAACTGACTTGCATATCCGCAGCAAATTGCCCTGTAGCTACGCTTAACCCCATAACTCTAGCTTGGCTAACAAAGTATTCGTATAGCTGATTAGCTTGTGCAGGTGTGGCTGCTGATGAAAAACTTGGCCGCATGCCTTTTTTAGTATCTGCCGCCAGAGTAAATTGCGATACCACCAATAACTCACCTTGAATATCTTGCAGGCTTAAATTCATTTTGTCGTTTTCATCGCTAAATACGCGGTAATTGCTAACTTTATGTAGCAGCTTATCAGTGCTTTGTTGATCATCATGCTTTTCAACTCCAAGCAACAATAAAAGCCCCAGCTCAATTTGCCCAACCACCTGACCATCCACTTCAACTTTTGCGTGTTTTACGCGCTGAATTAATCCTTGCATCTATTCCTCGATAATTTGATCCACATAAGATCGGCTGCACGCCGCACTGCCGCTAAATATACATTACTATCAACACCATGCCCAACACCATCTAAAATAAGTAACTGTGCGTTGAGTTGCTCAGCTAAATGCTGTACGGCATTAAAACGACACACTAAATCATGCCTGCCATGAATAAACCAAGTAGGAATTTTACTAATTTTTTTATAGTGTTCACCAATGAAGTTATCAGTAATAAAACACTGAGCAGTAAAGTAATGGACCATTAAACGCGCCATATTAAGCCCCAACTGTGGTGAACTTAACCCCCATTGATGTTGCTGTTTACCATGGCTTAATACGTTTTCCCATTGGCACCATAATTTAGCAAAGTGATTTGCATTAATTTGATTATCATCATTTAATTGCCGCCGATAAAACGCAAAAATGCTGGCAACATCAGGTAACTCCTGAGAAAAACGCGCATATAATTCAGGATAAAAATGTGCAGCAGCACCATGACGACTATATAGCCACTGAAAATCGGCTGAAGTAGCTAAAAACGTGCCTCGTAAAATTAACCCATGTACATGTTGAGTGTGTTCGATGGCATACAGCAAACACAGAGTTGCTCCCCACGAACCACCGCTTAACACCCACTTTTCTAGTCCTAAGTAAGTGCGTAAATAATCAAGGTCAGCGACCAGTTCTGTGGTTGTATTAGCGCTAGTTAAATGAGGCGTTGATTGCCCGCAGCCGCGTTGGCTATATAAAATAATACGATAACGGGTAGGATCAAAGAAACGGCAATTATCAGCATGTAAACCTACGCCGGGCCCGCCATGGCAAATTACCACCGGCAAGCCAGCTGGATCACCGAACTCTTGTACATGAATTTGGTGCCCACTTCCCACACTCAAATGAAAATCATGGTATGGGGTAATATTTGGATATAACTGCATAATGCCGATTCTCCTATCAGCGATGCAGTGAATTACTTATTAGCATCGCCCTCATCAAGGATAATATCGGGTGTATCTTCGATATTTTTAGGGCCAATACATACTGTAAACTCTGCACCGAGTAACACAACCACCCACGACAAATACACCCACACAAACAAAATTGGAATAGTTGCCACCGCACCATAAATCACTTCGTATGAAGGAAAGTGACTGATATAAAGTGCAAAACCTTTTTTAGTTAATTCAAACAACAAGGCTGCAAATAAAGCACCTGGTACTGCAGCTTTAAAAGATACGCGAGTATTAGGCACTAAAGTATAGAGCATAATAAAGCCAGCCATAGAAATTAAATAAGGCAGTAATTTTAATAAAAAGCCACTAAAGCCCGGAATACCCTGATCGGCAAATGATACTAACGACACAATATATGAAGTAACACCAATACTTGCGCCTAATAACAATGGCCCTAAACTCAACACCATCCAATATACCGCGAAAGAAATCATCATTGGTCGCTTGGTTTTAATCCGCCAAATTCGATTCAGTGTCGCATCAACATTACGGATCAGTAGCAATGCTATCGCTGCGAGAAAACCAATACCTACAGCGGTCATTTGATTCGCATTACCTGCAAAAGATGTTATATGCTCTTTAATTACATCTGATGAGGTAGGCACAAAGTTAGTAAATAAAAAGTTTTCAATAGCAATACGGGTATCTTCAAAGCCAGGAAAAGCCGAGAAAATAGCCACGCCAACTGCAATTAAAGGAACCAATGAAAGTAAGGTTACATAGGCTAAATAACCAGCATTTACAGTAATTTGGTCGTCAATGCAGCGATTAATATACTGCATCCACCACGTTGGCTGCTGACGTATAAGTACCCTCAACTGCTGTTTATAATGTGCGACCTTTTCATTCATAAAGTTAACTTTCTGCTAAAATAGTTTTGATTATCATAGCAATCCACCACATAATTTACAGCACTAACGGATTTAAAAAGGGATCTCGATGAAAAAACTGACTTTACTCAGCGCACCAATATTGGCCTTATTACTGGCTTTATCTGGCTGCCAATCTGCATATTACTCGGCTATGGAATCAGTTGGGGTGCATAAGCGTGACATTTTAGTGGACCGCGTAGAAGCAACTAAAGAGTCTCAAGAAGAGTCTCAAGAGGAATTCCAATCTGCACTTGAACGTTTAACAACATTGATTAACTTTGATGGTGGAGATGTTCAAGCAGCCTATGACCAACTCAATGATGACTACGAATCTAGCCTTGCGGCTGCTAATGACGTTACAAATAACATCAACAAAGTTGAAGATGTAGCTGAAGCATTGTTTGAAGAATGGAGCGATGAATTAGAACAATATTCTAACGCTTCACTTAAACGTGAAAGTAATAAAAAGCTCACCGCAACCAAACGTGACTTTGATAAACTGTTACGCTCTATGCGTAATGCTGAAAGCAAGATGGAGCCGGTACTGTCATCACTGCATGACAATGTTTTATACTTGAAGCATAACCTTAATGCACAAGCTGTATCAGCCATTCAAGGTGAATTCACTAATCTTAAGCGCGACATCAAAGTGTTAATGGATGACATGAACAAGTCGATTGCTGATTCAAATAAATTTATTGAGCAAATGAGTAAAGCAGGCTAAATCAGCTGTGAGTTTGCCTGTCACTTATCAAGAGCGCTAGTTTGCTAGTCGCAGAGTAATCAAAGCCTACATTTATGTAGGCTTTTTTGTTGTTATATCTTGTTACTTTTTAAGTGTTTTTTCATCGGCTATTTTTGCTACAATTCTACCTAATTAGAATTATAAAAACATTAAACAATGAAAATACGTGCAGTTAGTTTAATTATCGCATCAAGTTTATTAGCTGCGTGTAGCACTGCCAATCATGTGCAAAGAATTGCAGACGCTGATACTGTTGTGCCACTTCATCAAGAGGGTGAGCAGGCTGGGCGCTACCACAACCTCTATCCAGGGAAAAAAACCTATCCGATTAGCTGCGAAAGTGATTGTTACCCAAGTAATGCTAACTTGATATGTGAAACTCCGGGTGAAAACTGCCTCTATCAAGGCGCGCAACTAGCACCACAACTAAATACCGGCTACACAGTTCGCTGGCTCGGTCACGCCGGGTTTATGATCAACACTCCTAACGGCCAGCAAGTTGTATTTGACCCAGTAAAAGAGCAATTTGACTCCCCTGTTGATTTAGCTTTTCGGCTTGCATCTGGGTTTTATCGTAAACCTGGGGACTGGCTTAGTGAAAGCGAACTTAACAATCTAGACGCAGTAATTTATTCTCATATTCATTACGATCACTTCAATAAAGCAGACATTGAAAGCATCGGTAATAAACCTCGCTACTTAACACCACTTGGTATGGCAGATAACTTTCCTACCGGTGGTTTTAATATTAGCGAAATGGCGTGGTACGCAAACACTAACATTGATGATTTAACCATTCATGCGCTACCTGCACATCATTTTAGCGCCCGCGTGCTGGTACCTTTTATTTATGAAGATCGCGATAAAGATTTATGGAATGGCTGGTTACTTGAGCAAAATGGCAGCACTTTATTTTTTGCAGGCGACACAGGCTACTCCCAACATTTTAAGGATATCCAACAAAAATACGGTGATATTGATATCTGTTTAATGCCGATTGCCTCTTATTACCACGAAGAGAATGGCAACTGGTATCGTTATGTACATACTACTCCTGAGGATGCCTTAAAAGCCGCACAGGAGCTTAATTGTAAAGTTATGATACCTTGGGGCTATGGCAACTCAAGTTGGAAGATGGGCGATCACAGCAGCCATTCTGCATTGCTGCGCTTATTGCATATGTATGATGAGATGAAGTCACAAATCCCGCTGTATATTTTAAATGAAGGGCAAAGTGTCGCACTATAAAACGACACTTGGGTACTGATACGATTGCTCTTCCGCCTTACATTCATCATCACCGAGAGAACGATTTATTGGCCCAAGTAACATACTAAACAAACCATTAATGATATTCGCTGTTTGATGTGTATCTGAACTATCAAGCGAGTGGTTCTGCACTTGCCGTTGCTGACTTTGCACACTACCAACAACAAAGTCACAACCCGAGCTCATTACTTGCGACGAAGTACAGCCAGATAACAACATATCCACAACAATACGTTAGCCACAATTATTCCTTTTATATTAATTCTAGTAGTGCCATTACTTTAGCTGTTAATTACACTCAACAATGTAAAAAACTGTATTCACTTACGGTCCATTACTACCGCTAATTTTATACCTGAACATTCTGTCTGTTGTTTTCAATTTTTGTTTCAGTCACTATTGAGCCATAAACAAAATAAGAAACTTTGAGAATTAGATGAAAACAGTCGCGCTTACCTTAAGCCTATTAATGAGCAACGCCGCTATCGCTATCGATGTAGAGCATACAGCAACACCAATTACTATTGACGGTGTATCTGAAAGCCCATGGGACCAAGCAAAATGGCAGCCTATGCCTTTTCTTATGGATGGCACCTTGCCTGACTCAGATAAAGACTTTAAAGGCCGCTACAAGTTACTTTGGGATGAAAACTACCTGTATTTACAAGCCGATATTGTGGATGATGTGCTAATTGATACCCATCCAGATCCTACCGATAAGTACTGGGACGATGATGCCTTAGAAGTGTTTATAGATAGTGACGCATCTGGCGGTAACCATCAGTTCAATCATACTGCGTTTGCCTATCACATTGGTCTTGATAACCAAGCTGCCGATTTCGGAGCTGATAAAAAACCCCATTTATACACAGATCATTTAATCAGCCACTGGCAACGAAACAGTACCGCCCCATATAACATCACATGGGAAGTAGCCATTAAGCTCTACCCGAATGATTTCCAAGAAGGCGCGCAAAACACCCCACTTAAATTAACGGCAAAACAAGTAATCGGCTTTATGCTCGCCTACTGCGATAATGACGGCAGTGACGTTCGTGAGCACTTTATGGGTTCGCACGAAGTACAACCCGTTAATGGCAGCCGCAACCTAGGCTATATCGACGCCAGCGTATTTGGAAAGATTACGTTATTACCGAAAAAGTAATAGGAGTTGGCGAGTCAACTAGAGTAAAGTTATCAAGTTAAGCAAGGTTGGGTTGAGCGCAGCGAAACCCAACGAAAAAATACCCCGCTAACAAAAACAGGGGCTTTGCATTATCAGCTACTTTAAAAGCCCTTCCTCTTTTACTGCTCATTTTCTTCTCCTTGTGCAAAAAATCTTTAAGTCAGTTATTCACAAAGAGGATAAGAGGCGCTGCACTTTTAGAGGAAAGAGGTTATGTTGCATGGTTTATAAAATCTAGCGGTTTTTACCTAATAGCTATACAAACACCAATCTAGCCAACTACGCTGCTCTAATCTGACAGCTGACCGCTTATAGCTTACAGCTCTTCCCCTCACAAACTTTACTCTCGCTAACTTTACTCTCGCTAACTAATAACCACAAAAAAGCCGCTGTATTTTGCAATACAGCGGCTTTTAAAATCAGCTTAATTTATAAGGTGATTATCCTTTAGGCGCACGACCAGCACGTTTACGTTCGTTTTCTGTAAGATGACGCTTACGGATACGAATGTTTAGTGGTGTTACTTCAACTAGCTCGTCATCATCGATGAACTCAAGCGCTTGCTCAAGTGAGTAGTTTAGGTGCGGAGAAAGCGTTTGCGCTTCATCAGTACCAGATGCACGTACGTTAGTTAACTGCTTGCCTTTAAGGGCGTTAACTGTAAGGTCGTTATCACGGTTATGAATACCGATAACCATACCTTCGTATACTTCAACACCGTGACCGATGAATAAGCGACCACGTTCTTGTAAGTTGAATAATGCGTTAGTAAGTGCTTTACCTGTTGCATTTGCAATCATTACACCGTTCTTACGAACACCGATCTCGCCACCTTTGTGCGGACCGTAATGGTCGAAAGTATGGTACATAAGACCTGAACCTGATGTAAGCGTCATGAAATCAGTTTGGAAACCGATTAAACCACGACTTGGGATCATAAAGTCTAAACGCATACGACCTTTGCCATCTGGCGTCATATTTGTTAGTTCGCCTTTACGAAGACCAATTTGTTCCATTACAGAACCTTGGTGCTCATCTTGACAGTCAATTGTTACTGTTTCAAACGGTTCTTCTAGAACGCCATCAACAGTACGTAAGATTACTTCTGGACGAGAAACAGCTAGCTCGTAACCTTCACGACGCATGTTTTCGATTAAGATACCTAGGTGTAATTCACCACGACCAGATACACGGAAGCTATCTGGGCTAGCAGTATCTTCAACGCGAAGTGCTACGTTGTGTACTAATTCTTTGTCTAAACGCTCACGGATATTACGTGACGTTACAAACTTACCTTCTTTACCACAGAAAGGTGAGTTATTTACAGAGAATGTCATTGTTACAGTTGGCTCATCAACACTTAGTGGTGGTAATGCCTCAACGTTGCCAGGGAAACAAACTGTATCAGAAATCTTAAGCTCACCAATACCTGTTACTGTAACGATGTTACCAGCGTAAGCTTTATCAGTTTCGATACGCTCAAGGCCTAGGTAGCTTTGTACTGCGCCAATTTTACCATTACGTTTAGTACCATCGGCACTGATAATAGTAACTTGTTGGTTAGGAGCAACAGAACCACGTTTGATACGACCGATACCGACTACACCAACATATGAGTTGTAATCAAGTTGCGAAATCTGCATTTGGAAGTCACCTTCAGGATCTGCATCCGGTGGTGATACTTCGTCAACGATCATCTTGAACATAGGTTCCATGTTGTCTGATGGCTCGTCTAAATCTAATGTTGCCCAGCCGTTGATTGCTGATGCATAGATTACTTTAAAGTCTAACTGTTCGTCAGTTGCGCCTAAGTTGTCGAATAAATCAAAGATTTGATCCATAACCCAATCAGGACGTGCACCTGGCTTATCAATTTTATTGATAACAACGATTGGCTTTAAGCCTTGCGCGAATGCTTTTTGCGTAACGAAACGCGTTTGTGGCATTGGACCTTCTTGAGCATCAACAAGTAGTAATACTGAGTCAGCCATCGAAAGTACGCGTTCAACTTCACCGCCAAAGTCGGCGTGTCCAGGGGTGTCTACGATATTGATATGGTAGTCATTCCATGAAATGGCTGTGTTTTTAGCCAAAATGGTAATACCACGTTCTTTCTCAATGTCGTTTGAGTCCATCACGCGCTCTTCGTTACCGCCGCGTGTTTCTAATGTACCTGATTGCTCAAGTAGTTTGTCAACCAATGTTGTTTTACCGTGGTCAACGTGCGCGATAATCGCTATATTTCTTAACTTTTCGATGCTCATATTTTTACTCAGAGAAATTAATTCTCAATGATCCTGCAAGATCTACGCACTCACCTGCGTTTTCACGAGATGTCCCAGCATAGGATTTAAAAGGGCGCATATTATCCCTCATTAATGACATGGATGAAAGTTTATCCAATATATATTTCACAACTTTCTTCATACTTCTAATAAGTATCTGTTTTATATATGACATTTTAATTAATTTAATTTTTCAATTTGTCACTATTTTGCTCATTCCTAGCTATTATTGTCATAATTTGGCAGTATTTGGTGAGTAAGTTAGCTTTATGTTGGTGTTTATAATCTATACAATTTAGCGCAAAGAGAAGTGACCACACTGACGCACCAAAATGATCACAAGCCGATCCAATATGGTGCAAAACATATAACAGCTGGATGTAGAACTTATTTTTTAACCTTAAAAAACAATGCACTATAAAAATGGCATAAAAGCCGCTTACTATAAAAGCAAAAGCAATTATGCAGCAAAATAAAACCCAACAGTTGGAGGACACATGTCACAATCGGTTTTAGATTTTATTAAAGAAAATGACGTTAAGTTCGTTGATTTACGCTTTACTGATACCAAAGGTAAAGAGCAACATGTTTCTATTCCTCATCACCAAGTAGATGAAGATTTCTTTGAAGACGGCAAAATGTTTGACGGTTCTTCAATTGCTGGTTGGAAAGGCATTAACGAATCAGACATGGTATTACTACCTGTTGCTGAGTCTGCTAAATTAGACCCTTTCACAGAAGAAGCTACTTTAATTTTACGTTGTGATGTTGTTGAACCTGGCACATTACAAGGTTATGAGCGTGATCCTCGTTCAGTTGCTAAGCGCGCTGAAGAGTACATGCGTTCTACTGGTATTGCTGATACCGTGCTATTTGGTCCTGAGCCAGAGTTCTTCGTATTTGATGACATCAAATACAAAACTGATATGTCAGGTTCAATGTACAAAATTGATTCTAAGCAAGCAGCTTGGAACTCAGATAAAAGCTACGAAGGCGGCAACACTGGCCATCGTCCAGGCGTGAAAGGTGGTTATTTCCCTGTTGCTCCAGTTGATGATTTCCAAGATTGGCGTTCAGCGACGTGTTTAGTTCTTGAAGAGCTAGGTCAAGTTGTAGAAGCGCATCACCACGAAGTGGCTACAGCTGGTCAAAACGAAATCGCAACTCGCTTTAACACTATGGTATTAAAAGCGGATGAAATCCAAGAAATGAAATATGTTATCCATAACATGGCTCATTTATATGGCAAAACAGCTACCTTCATGCCTAAGCCAATAGTTGGTGACAATGGTTCTGGTATGCACTGTCACCAGTCTTTAGCTAAAGACGGTGTTAACTTATTCGCAGGCGACAAGTACGGCGGTCTTTCTGAAGAAGCGCTTTACTACATCGGTGGTATTATCAAGCATGCTAAAGCAATCAATGCTTTTGCAAATGCGTCTACTAACTCGTACAAACGTTTAGTACCAGGGTTTGAAGCGCCAGTAATGCTTGCATATTCTGCACGTAACCGTTCTGCATCAATCCGTATCCCAGTGGTTCCATCAGAAAAAGGTCGTCGTATCGAAGTACGCTTCCCAGATCCAACAGCTAACCCATACCTTGCTTTCGCTGCAATGCTTATGGCTGGCCTTGATGGTATCAAAAACAAGATCCACCCTGGCGATGCAATGGATAAAGATTTATACGACTTACCAGCAGAAGAAGCAGCAGAAATCCCAACAGTTGCAACTTCACTACAAGAAGCGCTTGCGTCTCTAGATGCTGACCGTGAGTTCTTAAATCAAGGTGGTGTATTCACTAACGATTTAATCGATGCTTACATTGCGCTTAAGTCTAAAGAAGTTGAAAAGCTTAACATGACGACTCACCCTGTTGAGTTCGAAATGTACTACAGCTGTTAATTAGGCTGTAGAAAAATTATCTTATAGATAATATATGTGTGTTCTCAAGGCCCGTTCTGCGGGCTTTTTTTATGGCTAATTTTCCCATTCTCCACTAAAGTTTAATTAGTGCAAAAAATGCAAGGTGACAAGGTGAAAAAGACGCTTTTATTACTAGTAACTCTGATTTTAATCAGCTTTTATGGCTATTCTGGCGATAAGAAAATTTATTCTTGGAAAGATAAAAATGGCGTATCAGTATTTTCAGATACTCCTAAACCAGGTGCGCAAGAAATCAAGCTCACCAATCAAAGTTTGTCGATGCCGACTGTTGATACAAGCATTTTAGATGAACAGCAACCAGCGGCTGTGAAAAGCTATAAAGCGGTTATTTCTTCCCCTGCCGATCAAGGCACTGTTCGTGAAAATACCGGTTCAGTGTATGTAACTAGCCGTATAACACCACGCTTTGAGAATGGTTTTAAAATTCAACTACTAGTTGATGGCGCACCGTACGCAGAACCTAGCAATATCAGTACTTTTGCCCTGCGCGAGGTAAACCGTGGCGAACACACATTGCAACTGAAGCTATTTGACCCACAAGGCTCTGTTGTCTCTGTTAGTCCAGTGAGCACATTTTATATGCATAGAGCATCGTCTTTATAAAAACCATGTATTTCTATCAAAGACCATAATTTACTTAAAATATTTGTGCTAAGCTGCTAATAATCATCAACGCACTAAAATGGTGCAACCATGCCCGATAATAAAAATTTTAACCCTGAGTTACTAACTAGCATTTGGCAAAACCTGTCAACGGCAGTGATCTTACTTGATCAACAATTCACCCTTATTTACGCTAATAATAGCGCCAGTGAACTGTTAGGATTAGGCCCTAAACGTATCCTCAATCAACCGTTTGACAGTCTTTTTAATTACCATTCCATTGACCTTAAACGCATTGCACAATACTCTTTGGTAGATGGTGTAGATTGCCACCAGCACAGAGCTGACGTGGTTTTTGTTGATTCTCGTCATGCCAAACTGGCAATTAGTTCGCGTCGCGTGAAGTTACAAAATGAGTATTTTATTTTATTCGAGTGTCGCCAAACTGATGATGAAATTCGCCACGATCAAGCTTCTAATCAAATGCATCAATATCAAGCAGCACGTAACCTAATTAGAGGGCTTGCTCATGAAATCAAAAATCCTTTAGGCGGAATTCGCGGAGCGGCGCAATTATTGCAGTATGAGGTTGATCAGCAAGAACGGGATGAATGTGCAGAATTAATTATTGAACAAGCCGATCGCTTACGAGAGCTTGTTGACAGGCTACTGGGCCCGAATCAATTACCACAAAAGTCATACGGTAATATTCATCAAACCTTAGAGTCTGTAATTAAACTAAGTACATTAGATAATTGCGCCAATATTAGCTTGGAGAAAGATTACGACCCAAGTATACCTGATGTCTATATTGACCAAGGTAAAATTCAGCAAGTAGTACTTAACATCGTTCGAAATGCACAACAAGCGTTAGTCGGTGGTGGCGTGATAAAAATTAAAACACGTATTAATCACCAGCAACGTCGCCCCGGAAAAGCCCCTAAAAAGGCACTGCTGATCCAAATTTCAGATGACGGACCAGGTATCGATTCCAGCATCAAAGAGACATTATTTTACCCGATGATCACCAACAAAGAAGGTGGTTCTGGCTTAGGTCTCTCGATTGCACAAACCTTGATCGATCAACACAACGGCTATATAGAATGCGATAGCTGGCCAGGTCATACAGAGTTTAATATATATCTGCCTTTTGCGGATTAATCGGTTTTTGGAGTTTGCATGAAAACAGTTTGGCTGGTTGATGATGATGCATCTATTCGCTTTGTACTTGAAAAAGCACTAACTCGCGCAGGATTTAATGCTGAAAGTTTTTCTAATGCACAAGACGTGCTGTCAGCATTAAAGTTTAGCCAACCTACGGTACTGGTGTCTGATGTACGTATGCCTGGTATGGATGGTATGGCATTATTAGAACTGATCGCTGAACAAAACCCAGGCTTGCCAGTGATCATCATGACTGCGCATTCAGATTTAGACTCAGCGGTAAATGCGTTTCAAAAAGGTGCTTTTGAATACCTAGCCAAACCATTTGATTTAAATGAAGCCGTTGCGTTAGTAGAAAGCGCGTGTCGCGCTAACTCAACTAAAAAAGTAAAACGTAAACCCGCACCACCTAAAAGTGCCCATATCATTGGCGAAGCGCCAGCCATGCAGGAAGTATTTCGGGCAATAGGTAAGCTGTCAGCATCAAGTATGAGCGTACTTATCAATGGTGAATCTGGCACCGGTAAAGAATTAGTAGCCAGTGCTTTACATAACCACAGCCCACGCAAAGAAAACCAGTTTATTGCCTTAAACATGGCAGCTATTCCAAAAGAGTTGGTTGAATCAGAGCTATTTGGCCATGAAAAAGGCGCTTTTACTGGTGCTGATAGCGTACGTAAAGGTCGCTTTGAGCAAGCCAATGGCGGTACGCTATTCTTAGATGAGATTGGTGATATGCCGCTGGATGTACAAACCCGTTTGCTGCGTGTTTTAGCTGATGGTGAGTTTTATCGTGTTGGTGGCCATCAAAGTATTAAGGTGGATGTCCGGATCATTGCCGCGACTCACCAAAACCTTGAAGACTTAGTAAAACAAGGCAAATTCAGAGACGATTTATTTCATCGCTTAAATGTTGTGCGCCTGCGCCTACCTGCACTGCGTGAACGTACCGAAGACATTGAACGCTTAGCACAGCATTTTTTACATAAAAGCGCCAAAGACTTACAAGTCGAAAGCAAAATTCTCAGCTCAAAAGCCACCGACTTACTACGCTTGTTCAACTGGCCTGGCAATGTTCGTCAACTAGAGAACACCTGCCGCTGGCTTACTGTTATGGCTCCCGGCGAGCTTGTGAGTGAGCAAGACTTACCTCCAGAGATCTTAGCAATTGACGAGACTCAACAAGAGGGTGATTGGCTTGATGCCTTTCAACAATGGCTTAACCTAGAGCTTAAGCAAGGCAAAGAAAACATCTGGCCTAATGTACAAGCGCAATTAGAAACCCGCCTAATTAAAACCGCATTGGCAAACTGTGCAGGACATAAACAAGAAGCCGCAGTAAAAATAGGCTGGGGCCGCAATACATTGACCCGTAAATTAAAAGAGCGCAATATCAACTAACTTCCCTGCTCAAACGAAGGAAAATAAGTTGAAGTTAATCGAGCATATTCCATTAATAAAGCAGATGGAGATACTTAATAGGCTGAGTTTTTTTAGAGAGTTCAGCCTCAATGAGCGCCAAGTATTACTGGAGTCATTCAGTCACTTATACTTAATCAATAAAGATCGCTTTGTGTTTAAACAGTTTGATAACGACAAACAACTGTATATCGTGCTCAGCGGCGCTATTGTGGTATTTAAACATAGTCATTTGATGGATTTAGGCACCATTGAACCCGGCGAATTTATTGGTGAAGGTGCGTTTATAAATAACCGCGAGCACAGCACCAGTGCTCGTGCTAAAAGCGATACCATAGTACTGGCGATTACCAGCGAAGCACTAATACGTTTACCAAATGTGATCCGCGAAAAAATTAAAGACCGCATTATCGAAGGGATGAGTGGACGTATTGCTAAATTAAGCGATTACCTCGAGTCACGCGGCTAATCCATATACACAACCTGTAGCGAACAGTTTAACCATTGCGGCCCTGCAATGTGTGCGTTATAGCGAAATGTATCTGAGGGTTTTTCACCAAAAGGCGTTGCAACCAAAGGGGTTGAATGCGTGTATGACTGCGCAGTATCTCTATAATTGATGACTAAATAATTTTCATAACGCTGCCAAACTAACTGAGCGCGGGCACCGTTTAGTAAAGTAAATTCAACCAAGTTATCAAAAAATCTGACTTTAAGGTTATTGTAGCGGTCTTCAACGCAACCAGTAGTATGCAGCTGTTGCGGCATCTCAAAACCTTGCTCTATTTGCTCACCACGTAAGTAAAAGCCAATATTGCCATCGCTATAGTGATGATTTGCCACCGACACATAATTAAGCTGCGGCTGATAACCCATTGCTTGCATAATATTTGCAAGCTGCTCTGTTTCAGCAGTAAGTATTTTATCTTCTGAGGTTAATAATGTCGCAGCGCTAAACTCTTTAGGTACTGCCAGTTCAGTAAATTGAAAAGGCAAGGTCTGCTGTTGTAGTTGCTCTGTCAGTTGTTGTTTTTGCAAAGCAGTTAACCCCTCCGTATAAACATACACTGTAGGGTGCTGACAGGCTGTTAAAAGCAACAACAGTATGCCAATTAAAATGCCATATTTCATAGTCACCTCGAATAGATTACAACTGTAGTCTATTCGAGGTGACTATTTATAGCAAGTTAATTCACTTGGCTATTGAGCCAAGCATCCACGCTTTTACGGGTATATAAAACATCCTTAAACAAGCGGTGTCGTTGAAACTCAAGTAGTTTTTCTTTGCTATTTTCACCACAACTTAATTGGCTGTGATTGTCGTTAAAACGTGAAATTAAAGAAAAACCACGATCTGACCTATCAGGCGCTTTTTTTACAATCTTGCTAAGTTCAGACCTTACATCATCAGCGGTCATAAACCCTGAACCCTCCAGGCCCATTAACTCTTTTTTCATGGCTGATCTAACACCCATTTTAAATCTCCAGTACTGCGGCATTTGTAATAAAATGACCAACTAAATATCGAATACGACACGAATAGCAAATTACAGGCCAGCTACTGACGCGGATACTACGCTTGAATTACTACCGTTTTTTTAAAGACGGTAGAAAATTCAAAAAAGTTTCAGGTTAATTCTATTTAATGCCCTGTATACTTTTGGCAGCTTGATGCAAAAGTCGCGCACAGCCTTTATACTACAGGCTGTGCCCTACCTTAATGAGATCAAACATGAACGACGAATATATTGAAATTGAATTAGAAGAAGAGCCAATTGAGCTATGCAAACTCTTAAAAGTTCTTGATTTAGTCGAAGGTGGCGGCCAAGCCAAAAACCTTATCACTGAAGGCTATGTTGGCGTTAACCATGAAATTTGTACAATCAAGCGGAAAAAATTATACAGTGGCGACATTCTTGAATTTGATGGTGAGCAATTTCAACTGACATTAAGCGAAAGTGCTATTCCAGCAGAGCGCCCTGTTACATCAACGCAACCTGAACCACAACAAAGTGCAGAGCCTGCTACTAACGCGCCTTCTAAAGCTAAGCGTAAACGTACCAAAAAACCAAAAGTGGATGAAAAAACAGGCCGTCGCCCTATTTCATTCGGCTAATCCAATTTAGACTACGTGCAACTTGTAAAAGTAGCCGTAGTCGCCTTTAATAACTTTTTAAATAATAGTTTAAAAGGTAATGTATGACTCCTCCGCACTGGTTAAAATCTGTCGCTTGGGCAGCCCTTATTTGGAACTTGCTAGGGGTAATTGCATTCATTATGCAAATGCTCATGACTCCAGACATGATAAGTAAACTCCCTATAGAACAACAAGCTGCATATTCAAACACACCAATTTGGTCAACTATTGCATTCGCTACCGCGGTTTTTGGTGGGGTATTAGGCTGTATTTTATTATTACTTAAAAAAGCCCTTGCTCGAGTGCTTTTTGCGCTCTCACTCGCTGGGATTTTTATCCAGCAATTTTATAATTTCATTGTTATTAATAGTATTGAATTACTCGGTGCCAGCGCGGTGTTTATGCCAATATTCGTAGTCGTAATTGCAATTATCCTGCTACTGCTAAGCCACAAAGGCAAACAGCAAGGTTGGCTACTGTAAAACACGCTATTGAGTTGCTATTGAGTTGCTATTGTTTTACTGCTGACGCTTGAAATATAAATTTTCAGCATCATATATACCCTATTACTTGTATAAAAATCGTGCAAAGACACACTGGTATGTACTTTGCATTTTAATTATTCAAAGAGAGGTTACATTTACCACTTAAGTACCATTTAAGGATATTCATCTAACTTAGGGGCACATAATGAACAATAGTTTTGACACCCAAAAACAACTCACTATCAACGGTGAGCAGTTTCATATCCATTCACTGCAAGGTTTAGGCGATAAAGCCAAGCGACTGCCGTTCTCGCTCAAGATCCTACTCGAAAACTTACTGCGCAATGAAGACGGCGTAAATATTAAAAAACAAGATATTGAAGCGTTGCTAAACTGGGATTCACAAGCCAAGCCCAGTGCTGAGGTAGCATTTACACCCGCCCGCGTGGTGATGCAAGATTTTACTGGCGTACCAGCAATCGTCGATTTGGCCGCAATGCGTGATGCTATGGAAAGACTTGGCGGCGATCCTGCGAAAATAAACCCATTATCCCCTGCGGAATTAGTTATCGACCACTCAGTACAAGTAGACGGTTATGGTGAAGATGGCTCATTTGATTTAAATGCCAAGCTTGAGTACGAACGCAATAAAGAACGTTATGAGTTTTTACGCTGGGGTCAAACAGCCTTTGATAACTTAAAAGTTGTGCCACCAGCAACGGGGATTGTTCACCAAGTGAATTTAGAATACCTTGCTCGCGTTGTCTTTAATGAAGAGCGCAATGGGCAAAGATTTGCTTACCCTGACACCTTAGTCGGTACTGATTCACATACCACTATGATCAACGGCTTAGGCGTACTTGGTTGGGGTGTAGGCGGCATTGAAGCAGAAGCTGCAATGCTAGGCCAGCCAATTAGCTTACTGATCCCGCAAGTGGTGGGTATGAAGCTCAACGGCCGTTTACCGGAAGGCACCACAGCGACCGATTTAGTGCTGACCGTTACTGAAATATTGCGTAAGCATGGCGTTGTCGGTAAATTTGTAGAATTTTATGGCGATGGCCTTGCTGATTTACCACTGGCCGACCGCGCAACCATAGCCAACATGGCACCGGAATACGGCGCTACCTGTGGTATTTTCCCTATTGATGATGAAACAATTAATTATCTTCGTTTAACCAACCGTGATGAAACACAGCTAAAACTGATAGAAGACTACGCAAAACACCAAGGCCTATGGCGTAACGATGGCGATGAAGCAAATTACACCGACAAGCTCGAATTAAATCTAAACGATGTAGTGCCAAGCCTTGCCGGTCCGAAACGCCCACAAGACAGAATTGCCCTTGATCAAGCTGGCGAAGTTATTGCCAATCATTTAAAAACCTTTCAAGATGAACGTCTTGCTAAACGCGACAATAGTGATGAACAGCAATCACGTATCGAAAGTGAAGGCCCTGTCACTAATCCTGATGAGCCAACCAACGAAGCGCAATTTATGGGCGCAGCAAAGGTTAACTTTAAAGGCCAAGAATTTGAGTTAAAAGATGGCGCTTGTGTAATTGCTGCCATTACTAGCTGTACCAACACTTCAAACCCAAGCGTTATTTTAGCTGCGGGTTTAGTCGCGCAAAAAGCTCGCCAATTAGGAATTAACGTAAAACCTTGGGTAAAAACATCACTGGCACCTGGCTCGCAAGTGGTCACTGACTACTTAGAAAAAGCAGGCTTGATGGACGATTTAGATGCCCTTGGCTTTAATTTAGTGGGTTATGGCTGCACTACCTGTATTGGTAACTCAGGTCCGCTTGCCGATGAGATCAGTGAGGCAATTCAACAGCACAAATTAGTAGTAAGCTCTATTTTATCGGGTAACCGTAACTTTGAAGGACGTATTCACCAAGATGTGAAAATGAACTTTTTAGCCTCACCACCTTTAGTTGTCGCCTATGCGATTGCAGGTCGTACAGATATCGATGTTTATAACGAACCACTTGCGCAAGATGCTAATGGTAACGATATTTACCTGAAAAACATTTGGCCTAGTGTCAGCGAAGTGAATGAACTGGTGAAAAAAACCGTCACTAAAGAAATGTTCGCTACCAGTTACGGTAATGTTTATAAGGGTGATGATCGCTGGCAACAAATCAAAATTCCTGATGGTAAACTTTATGACTGGGATGATGCCTCAACGTATATTAAAAAAGCGCCGTTTTTTGATGGCATGACGACAGAACCACCAGGCATCCCTACTATTACGGGTGCTCGCTGTTTAGCAAAACTTGGCGATTCCGTCACTACTGATCATATATCCCCTGCTGGTGCAATTAAAGCAAGCGCGCCTGCTGGCGAATACTTACAAGAAAATGGCGTAGATAAATCGCAATTTAACTCATACGGTTCTCGCCGTGGTAATCATGAAGTAATGATGCGCGGTACATTTGCCAATGTACGCTTAAAAAACTTGCTTGCACCAGGCACCGAAGGCGGTGTAACGCGCACTCAACCTGATGATGAGCTTGCCAGTATTTACGATGCTGCAATGGCGTATCAACAGCAAGGCGTGCCACTCGTTGTGCTTGCCGGTGCTGAGTATGGTACGGGTTCATCACGAGACTGGGCAGCGAAAGGTTCGCTATTATTAGGTATTAAAGCGGTCATTGCGCAAAGTTATGAACGTATTCATCGCTCGAACCTAATTGGCATGGGCGTGCTACCACTGCAATTTAAAGCAGGTGAGAGCCATGAATCACTGGGGTTAACAGGTCAAGAGCAGTTCGATATCGAAGGTCTCTACGATAAAACCAAGGAAGTTAGTGTCGTTGCCACCAATAGCGAAGGCAAAAAACTAAGCTTTAGTGCCGATGTCCGTATTGATACCCCCAAAGAGTGGGATTACTACAAACATGGCGGCATTTTACAGTATGTATTGCGTAATATGTTAACTAGCTAATTAATCTATAATATTAGGGCTTTGCAAAATTAATTTGCTTAGCCCTTAATTTTTTGATGTAAAACAAGTCAGCTTACTCATTATTAACTACACTTAATTCATCTTATCATTAACGCCTGCATACTATGACCGAGCAAAAGATCATCAAAGTACTAAAAGTATTTATTGTCCTTGGCATATGCCTTATTGTGACTGGACATTATTTATTAGTGTCTGATCTGTTTGGTGAACAAAATAGTATTCATGGCATTATTATCAGCGCCGCTTTTATTGCTATTGGGGTGCTATTTTCTCTGCCTACAAAAATTTACCTCACTATTGTTTTAATGAACATAGAGGCTGTACATGACCAACATGTATAGCAGCAAGGTCTTGCAATTAATCAAACCATTTAACACCTCTAAAACTTTATTAATAGCGGCACTTTTAGTGCTTTGCTTACCCACTCAATTACGTGCAAATGAAAAACTGATTATTGCATCCGGTAATTTTGCACCTTATTTCATGCAAGATAACGTAACCGGTAATGGTTACTTCGATCAGCTTGTGGTTCAAGTGTTACGGATACAAGGCTATCAAAACCCGCAGTTGGTGCCGTTAAATAATGATGCTATTCAACGCTACTTCAACAATAAAGTCGCTGATATCGCGATCAACTATACGGCACAACCAGCTGCACACGCCTTTACTTCTCGTTATCGTGTGCGATTTATGAACCGCGTGACCATGCTCCGTTCTGCATGGACCGAGAAAGTAACTACGCTGAACGATTTGAAAAATTTAAGAGTCGGTAGTTTTATAGGGGCGAGCGATATCTTTGGTGCTGAGTATAAAAACATGGCGACACAGGTATTCACTCACTATAGTGAAGTAGGAAATCAACAAGCCCTAAATAAACAGTTACTTACCAATAAGATCGATGTCCGTATCGGTGATTATTTAATGCTCTACTGGCATACATCAACAAACACCCAACTTGACCCTACAAGTTTTATATATCGCGATATTTTAAACTATCAAGGCTCTTACATTGTTTTTCAAGATAAGTCTGTCAGAGATAATTTTGATGAAGGCCTGACAAGGTTAGTTGCTTCAGGAGAACTAATGATAGCTACTGAGCGTTGGTTAAAAGCTTATAACCTGCCAATCATTAAGCAACAATTTTTTGTAACACAGCCCGAAAAAACACAGCAAAACAACGCTATTGAAGCAAATTAATGCGTCTCATCTAACGATTTAGTGCGATGCTCTAACTGTTCTTTCACTTGCTCTGCATCTTCAAACAGCTTTTTCATCACCACGGGATCATAAACACTGCTTGAGTTTGGCATTAAAGACATATTAGTTGTTTTTGAGGTACCTTTTAAAATAGACGTATCTTCTGCGGCAGTTACCGTAATATCACGCGGATCTAGAATTACTTTTTCACTTGTACCGTTAGGATTAGGCTGATCGGAGTAATGCCATTGCCCTTGCTGATCTTGCCATTTATAAATAACGGTCGTTGCTACTGAGCTTTCATCGGTAATTGATTCAACAACTTTTTGACTAGTCTCACTGACCAATTTGGCAGCTATAGCAAAGGTGTCACTTGATAACTCAACCATTTGCTCTGTTAGCTGATTTGATTTACTACTAATACCATCACTGGTTAACCACGTTTGGCCATCGGGTCGTTGCAAGTAAAATAATGCCGCGACACTGATCAGCAATACCATAATCGCTAGGTACGCAAAATACTTCATCTTCAATCCTTTGAGTTAAATTTTTTTCTTTCTATTTTCTTACTATCATTGATAGCGAGCTATGATTTTAGCTAGGTCACCATTATCTTTCAAGCTTTGTAAAAAATCATTAAATTCTTTTGCCCGCTTCTTGCCACGCTCAGTATGTGCAAATTGTAGCTGCAAAGGCGCCTCACCGACATTAAAAGCACTTACACCAAGAGCTGAGAATTTAGGGTATTTATTGACGTACCAATCAAAAACCGCGCGCGACATAATAGTAAAACGTCTACTAATATGGTTATCATTATAAAGACTCTGTAATACATCTAGATCCGAATAAAAGTTCTCACGATGTAGGATTTGATCACGCACCAATGGCTCATATTCAGGATATACATAACCAAAGCGCCCTAGCAGTACACCATTATGCAGCACTTTTTCATCTTGAAAATCACTGGGGTTTGCACCATGGGTCACCACCATGACATCTTCAACCATCACAATTTCTTGACTCCAATAATACTTATGGGCTGTCAAGAGCCAACTTTCAGATTCCATACGCGCATCAACCTCACCATTACAAACCATTTTCTCCGAGCGCATTTCAGGGACATATGTATACTCAATAGTAAGGGAGTGCTGCTCAGCAAACTGGGTTATTAACTCATTCAACAGTCCTTTTTTAGCGCCTCCAATAATGTGATATGGGGGATAATTCTCATCAGGTAACGCAACACGAAAGGTGTCAGCAAAAGAGTGGTTTGGAAAAAATAAAAACAAGATAGCAAAGTATCTATTCATCAATGATGCACACAAAGCTAATGGCTACTTACTTTATACTGTAGTCAAAAAAATAAAGCACAGCTAGTAGGCTGCGCTTTAGGAATTTAATGATAACCGTAAGATTAGATCCCATCACCATCAATGTGTAGGCCACATTCGCGGTTTAGGCCAAAAAAACGGGTCTCTTCTTCGCTCATACCTGGCTCTAGTTTACGCGTAGTATGCACATCGCCCATTGACACATAACCTTGCTCCCATAATGGGTGGTATGGTAAGTCATGTTTAGTCAGGTACTGATAAACATCGCGATTTGACCATTCAATGATTGGATAAACCTTTACCGTGCCACGGCTAATTTCAACAACTTGCTTGTCAGCACGTGTCGATGATTGGTCACGACGCAAGCCGCTAAACCAAGTACCTGCATTTATATCTTTTAATGCGCGAGTCATTGGCTCAACTTTATTAAGCTGGTTATATTGTTTAATACCCGCTTCGCCTAGCTCCCATAACTTACCAAACTTGGCTTCTTGCCAAGCTGGGCTTAACTGCGACTTATACACTTTCAAATTTAGTGATAAGCGTTCGGTCATTTGCTCAATAAACTGATAAGTCTCTGGAAATAAATAACCTGTATCAGTTAGCACCACTGGAATATCGGCTTTTTGTGACGTTACTAAATGCAACATTACCGCGGCTTGAATACCAAAGCTTGATGATAAAAACTGCGTATCTGGCAAGTTTTCCAGTGCCCATGCTACACGCTGTTCAGCGCTCATATCTTTTAATATGCCGTTAGCATCAGCAAGCAGTGTTACTTGGCTTTCTTTATCAAGCTGTAAAATGTTTTTAAATTCACTCATAGTAAATTCCAAACCTTAGCAAGCGCGAACGCTTGCTTTTAAATTAAGCGTAGAAATCGGTGACTGAGACTTTAACTTCAGCAACAATGCCTTTACGGATCACAAAATCACCAAAACATTCGCCGTCGTTACGCTCACTTGCCCATTGACCTATTAATTTATCAAAGGCCTCTAAATACACGTCTTCACCGACGTTCTCTAAATACAACTTAGGAATACGAGTACCTTCAAGATTGCCACCTAAGTAAACGTTATATTTGCCAGGTCCTTTACCCACCAACCCTGCTTCAGCCAACATTGCGCGGCCACAGCCATTCGGGCAACCAACAACACGCATGATAATACTGTCATCAGGAATACCGTGTTTAGCAAGCAGCGCTTCAGTTTTTTCAATTAAGCTTGGTAAATAACGCTCGGCTTCCGCCATCGCTAAAGGGCAAGTCGGCAGTGAAACACAGGCCATTGAGTTTTTTCGCTGCTCTGAATCTTTGTCATCAATCAAACCGTGTTCACGCGCTATTTTTTCAATTATTGCTTTTTGATCAGCAGGCACACCGGCAATGATCAAGTTTTGATTTGCCGTCATACGAAAATCACCTTGGTGAATTTCAGCAATTTTACGACAACCTGTTTTCAGTGGTTTACCCGGAAAATCTAAAATACGACCACTTTGGATAAATAAGGTTAAGTGATGCTTACCATCAATACCTTCAACCCAACCAATGCGATCGCCACGATGAGTAAACTCATAAGGGCGGCTTGGTGCAAATTTAACCCCTGCACGTTGCTCTACTTCCGCTTTAAATACATCAGTACCTACACGATCTAAGGTGTATTTAGTTTTTGCATTTTTACGGTTTGAGCGATTACCCCAGTCGCGCTGTACAGACACCACATGCTCAGCAATTTTTAGCGTATCTTCGAGTGCGATAAAACCAAAATCATCGGCTTTACGTGGATACGTTGCAGTATCGCCGTGAGTCATAGCAAGACCACCACCTACTAGCACGTTAAAACCAACTAATTTACCGTTATCAGCAATCGCGACAAAGTTTAAGTCATTCGCATGCACATCCACTTCGTTGTTCGGTGGAATAGTCACTGTGGTTTTAAACTTACGTGGTAAGTAAGTTGAACCTAAAATTGGCTCTTCTGTGGTTTCGCTTTTTTCGCCGTTTAGCCAAATTTCAGCATACGCTTTAGTTTTTGGTAACAAGTGCTCAGAAATTTTCGCTGCCCACTCATACGCTTCTTGATGCAGCTCAGATTCAACCGGATTAGTAGTGCATAGTACGTTACGGTTTACATCACCCGCTGTTGCGATTGAGTCAATGCCCACGCTATCCAACATTTGGTGCATGCCTTTTATATTTGGCTTTAACACACCATGAAACTGAAACGTTTGGCGAGTTGTTAAACGAATACTACCGTAGCTGGTTTTTTCATCTGCGAACTTATCAATTGCTAACCATTGCTCTGGCTTGATGATACCGCCAGGCATACGTGCACGTAACATGACGTTGTGTAATGGCTCAAGCTTTTGCTTAGCACGCTCACCACGAATATCACGGTCATCTTGCTGATACATCCCGTGGAAACGAATTAACTGAAAGTTATCCGCAGTGAAACCACCGGTGATCTCATTTTTTAAGTCTTGTTCAATTGTGCCACGTAAAAAGTTACTTTCTCTTTTCAAGCGCTCGTTATCAGAAAGCTTTACGTTTTTATCTTGTTCGCTCATGTTTAATCCTAAATTTGTTACAGTGACGGCTGTTAGCTTTTAATAAAATAAACAACGTGCGCTTAGTACACGTCTTTCTGATAGCGGTTAGCGCTGCGCAAATCTTTCAAGTATTGATCTGCATCTTCATAGCTCTTACCTGTGTTCTCGCTAATAATATCAACCAACGCATTGTGCACGTCTTTTGCCATTCGATTAGCGTCACCACAAATATATAAATGCGCGCCCGCTTCTAGCCATGCAAATACGTCTTTGCTGTTTTGGCGTAGCTTGTCTTGCACGTAGACCTTCTCTGCTTGGTCACGGCTAAACGCCACATCAACTTTACTTAGTAGCCCTGATTTTAAGTAACCTTGAATTTCTACTTGATATAAGAAATCTTGGGTAAAGTGTGGGTTACCAAAGAATAACCAGTTTTTACCGGATGCTTCGCGGGCATCACGTTCTTGTAAGAAAGCACGGAACGGCGCAATACCAGTACCAGGGCCGACCATGATCACTGGCGTTTCGTCGTTAGCAGGTAAACGGAAGTTATCGTTATGCTCGCTATATACTTTTACTCTACAGCCTTCTTCGGCACGACGTGCTAAATAACCCGAACAACCACCTAAGTGCTCACTACCGAATGCCTCAAATTCAACTAGACCAATGGTTAAATGCACTTCATCTTCAACCTCAGCTTGGCTTGAAGCGATAGAATATAAACGCGCTTGTAGTTTGCGTAGGCAATCAACTAAAGTTTGTGCTTCAAGCTTGGCTGGATTTTGGCGGATCACATCATAGATTTGACGAGGCTCGATGTATTCACGCATTGCCGCTTTATCTTCAACCAGCTTTAATAACTCAGGTGTGCCTGTCGCTATCGCGTACTTTTCCACAAAACCTGGGTATGATTGAGTCAGCTCTAACTTTTCAATTAAGGCATCACGAATGCTTAGCTCTTCATCAGCGATTTTAACTTGGCTTGCAGCATCAATTTGCGTCAATGTCAGTACTTCATCAACCAGAATCTCGTCATTTAAGAAATACACCCCTAATGAATCACCCGGTGTGTAAGTAATATCAGACCCTTCCAGTGAAATCTCAACATGGCGCACATCTTTGGTTGAATCTCGACCAGTGATCTTTTGCACTAGGCTAAGCTCTGCTGGAAATGGGTTTTGCTTGGTATATTGGCTGGCAGCTGTTGCAGGTGTACCAAATGACACCACTTGCCCACCTGTTACGCCTTGCTGTGCTTTTAAATCAGGTTCAAATGCATCAAGTGCTCCGCTGATCCAGCTGGCGGCTTCATCATCGTAATCAACGTCTAAATCAGCACGCTGATAAATGGTTTCTGCACCGAGCTTATTTAAGCGCTGTTCAAAGTCTTTTGCTGTTTGACAGAAGAACTCATAGCTTGAATCACCTAAACCTATAACCGCAATTTTAACGCCATCAAGCTTAGGCGCTTTTTTGGTTGCTAAAAACTCATGTAATGTTTCGGCATCTTCCGGCGGCTCACCTTCACCGTAAGTAGAAACAACAACAGTTAAGAATTTTTCTTTTTTCAGGGCCGTTGGTTTGTAATCAGCCATGCTAACTAGCTTAACAGCTAAACCACGAGACTCCGCTTGCTCTTTGAGCTTAGTCGCTACACCTTTTGAATTACCGGTTTGTGAGCCATATAAAATGGTCAATGCCGCTGCATCCCCAGCACTTGGCTCAGCACCTACAACACCACCTAAGGCCGCCGTATTGGCATTCGCAGCAAGGTAGCCACTTACCCAAGCTTGCTGAATTGGATTAAGCTCAGCCACTAAACCTTGCAGCTTTTGTACTTGCTCTTGCGATAGCGGACTTGCCGCGGCATTGAGTTGACCTAACAACATGAATTAATTCCCCGTAACCCTGAAAGTTATCTGCAAAATGATCACTGATTGCAGTAATCATTTTGCCTAAAATTTGTGTCGCCTTTAAGGCAAATAACTCAGGCCCTAAAGATTTCTCTGAGTGTGAAGAATAACGGGGTACGCGCCAATAAAAAAAGAATAGAATCTGCTTTGTTATTCCATTTAGTTATTAATTTATAAATTAACCAGTAAAAACAGATTAAAAGGTAAAAATAACTGCTGATGATTTCAGCACCACGCTTAGCCGAACAGAAATATCATATAAAAATTATTCACTTCATTTTTCTCAAAATACAAATTAACTTTTTTGCAACAAACCTCGAGTAGGCTATAGTGGATTTGGCTACATTCTGTGCGCCGACTATAAATACAATAAGGAAACACTATGTCACACGGGGCATATAGAAAACTCATACTCAGCAGTGCTATGTTAGCTACAGCACTTCCCTGCATGGCCAGCATTAATAATGGTGACTTTGAAAACTGGTCAAGTAATAGCCCTAACGGCTGGAGTACGATTGACTCAGGCATTACACTATCAGCTTCAAATACCATAGTGAATTCAGGATCTCTTGCTGCAAAAGTAGTGGTTAATACCGCTAGTCAAAGCAATACTGATTTACTGCAAGAAGTTACTGTTGAGGCCGGCAAAAGCTACTTATTCTCAAGCTGGGTTTATCACACCGAAGGCGGCATTAAAGCGCGCTTAATTGCCGACGGCTATCAAGGCTATTCAAATCCAGCGTTATTAAATCAGTGGCAACAAATAAGCTATACATATACAGCAACCAGCAATGCTACGATTACCGTGGGCCTGCGTTTTTACGATGTCAGCGGCTTTGATGGCAGTGAAACTATTTATGTGGATAGTTTTACACCAGGTTCTAGTGATACCACCCCACCGCCACCAGTCGGTTGTGCTGATAACACCGTTAACTTAGCACTGACAACTGATAACTATGGCGAAGAGACTAGCTGGCAAATCACTAACGCCCAAGGCATAGCAGTTGCGTCAGGTGGCAGTTATAGTGGCAACAACAGCTATACAGAGCAAGCTTGCTTAGTTGATGGCGATTACACATTTAGTATTTTTGATAGTTACGGCGACGGTATTTGCTGTTCATTTGGTAATGGCAGCTACGCGCTAACATCCGCCCAAACAACATTGGCTAGCGGCAGTAGTTTTCAAAGCAGTGAAGCAACTCCCTTTATACTTGGTGATAATACCAACCCAGAAACGCCGCCCAGCGAGCCAACTGGCTACTATGTTACAGTACAAGGTTTAACGGGCTATGCACTTAAAACCGCGCTTTATAACATTATTAAAGGTCACAACTCACAAGGTTATTCAGCTATTTGGAGTTTTTACGATCTTGCTTCACGGGATAAGTACTTTGAAAATGACAATTCAATACTCGATCGCTATTCAGAAAATCCCACCGGTCAAGACAGCTATAACTATGTCGCTGTAAGTGATCAATGCGGCACTTACAATAGTGAAGCTGATTGTTATAACCGCGAACATTCATTTCCGAAAAGTTGGTTTGGCGGCACAAATGAGCCTATGAACTCAGACGTACATCATATTTTTGCAACCGATGGTTATGTTAATTCAAAACGTAGCAATTACCCATTTGGCGAAGTAGGCAGCGCCAGTTTCACCTCAAGCAATGGCAGTAAACTTGGCAGCGCAGCAAGCTCGATTAATTACTCAGGCACAGTATTTGAGCCAATCGATGAGTTTAAAGGTGACTTTGCTCGCGCCTACTTCTATATGGCAACCCGCTACGAAAACGTCATTGGTACTTGGCAAAACAACACCACGGCTAGTAATGCCGTGCTTAACGGCTCTAGTAACCAAGTGTTTGAGAATTGGGTAGTGACTATGTTGGTTAATTGGCATAACGACGATCCAGTCAGTCAACTTGAACTAGATAGAAACCAAGCCGCTTATGAGCATCAAGGCAACCGCAATCCATATATCGATCATCCAGAATTTGTTGAGATGATTTGGTAAAGGTCAGCGGTCAGCGGTCAGCGGTCAGCGGTCAGCGGTCAGCGCAGAAAAACATCAGCCTTTGCACTTGCAAAGGCTGTTTTGCTCTCTAATTTTATAACCCAATTTATGCAGTAAGAATATAATTAATGCTCTTTTGTTTGTCATTGTTGGGCATCTTTTTTGTTGCTCAACCCATGCTAACGCAGCAGTTGCAAATTCACTGTTATTTGCAATTGAGTGATCCACCGCTTCTGCAAGCTTCACAATTTGCAAAATAGATTGTCTATATTCGGTAAGGCCTAGGCTTAAAAGGTAATTTTGAATCGGACACATAGCATTTAATCAGAGTGAAAAAATACAGCATAAAAGCTGGAGCTAGGTTAAGGTCAAGTAGTTTTTTATGAGGGAAATTTAGCGAAGTGCTTTTCTGTAGTATGAATTTTTATACCTGCATATTCGTGACGTTCTTTTCTTCAAGGCCCTCAATAGACTCAGGCGTTCAACTTCACTCCGAGCGGCTTACGGCTTAAAACTTACCGCTTATAGCTTTTTAAAAACAAAAAGCCCCAGCTAATGCCGGGGCTTTTTATAAAACAGACTTAATTAAAAATTAAGCTTGTTTTGGACTAGAAATAACGTCTACTAATGTCCAAGACTTAGTCTTAGAGATTGGAGCGCATTCACGGATAGTAACAACGTCACCCGCTTTTGCTGTGTTATTTTCGTCATGTACGTGTAATTTAGTCGTACGTTTGATGAATTTCCCATAGATTGGGTGCTTCACGTAACGTGCGATAGCGATAGTGAAAGATTTTTCCATCTTGTCGCTGATTACAGTGCCTTGAAGAGTACGAATTTTATCACTCATTATTGACCTGCCTTCTGGTTAATAACTGTTTTTACACGCGCGATATCGCGACGTACTGTTCTTAGCGTGTGAGTTTGAGCTAACTGACCAGTGCTTGCTTGCATGCGCAGGTTAAACTGCTCACGAAGAAGACCTAGAAGTTCAGCATTAAGCTCTTCTACGCTTTTATCTTTTAGTTCGCTTGCTTTCATCACATTACCGTCCGAGTTACGAAAGTTGTTTTGAATGGCAGTTTACGAGCAGCAAGGTCGAATGCTTCACGAGCAAGCTCTTCAGAAACACCTTCCATTTCGTAAAGTACTTTACCAGGCTGAATTTCAGCAACCCAATATTCAACAGAACCTTTACCTTTACCCATACGAACTTCAAGAGGCTTTTCTGTGATCGGTTTGTCAGGGAAGACACGGATCCAGATTTTACCTTGACGTTTCACGTGACGTGTCATGGCACGACGAGCTGCTTCGATTTGACGAGCAGTCATGCGGCCACGGCCAGTAGCTTTCAAACCGAAAGTACCGAAGCTTACTTTGTTACCGTTTTGCGCTAAACCACGGTTGCGGCCTTTGTGCATTTTACGGAATTTTGTACGTTTTGGCTGTAACATTACTCGCTACCTCTACTTAGCACTTTTTTTGGCTTTCTTTGGTGCGCGTTTAGCTGGCTTCTCTTGCTCTTGTACTAGTGGTAAACCACCAATAACTTCGCCTTTGAAGATCCAAACTTTAACACCAATGATACCATAAGTGGTTAAGGCTTCAGAAGTTGCGTAGTCGATATCAGCACGAAGAGTATGTAGAGGTACACGACCTTCACGATACCATTCTGAACGTGCGATTTCTGCGCCGCCAAGACGACCGCTAACTTCAACTTTGATCCCTTTAGAACCGATGCGCATTGCATTTTGTACCGAACGCTTCATAGCGCGACGGAACATAACACGACGCTCTAGTTGAGAGGCAATGCCGTCTGCTACTAGTTGTGCATCTAGTTCTGGTTTACGTACTTCAGAAATATTGATCTGAGCAGGTACACCAGCAATCTTAGTTACCGCTTGACGTAATTTTTCTACGTCTTCGCCTTTTTTACCGATAACAACACCCGGACGAGCCGTGTGAATTGTTACGCGGATTGATTTTGCTGGACGCTCAATAACGATTTTAGACACAGAAGCCGCTTTCAATTCCTTAGTAAGGAATGTACGTACTTTGTGATCGCCAAAAAGCTGTGCAGAGAAATCTTTTGAACTCGCGTACCAGGTAGAAACCCAAGGTTTAGATATACCTAGGCGAATACCAGTAGGATGAACTTTTTGTCCCATTACTTATACTCCTAGCTATCTGAAACCACAACAGTGATGTGGCTTGTACGCTTAAGGATGCGGTCTGCGCGTCCTTTAGCACGTGGCATAATACGTTTCATTGTTGGACCATCGTCCACAAAGATCGTTGTTACACGTAGCTCATCAATGTCAGCACCTTCGTTATGCTCTGCGTTAGCAATAGCAGACTCAAGTACTTTCTTAACTAATACAGCCGCTTTCTTAGGGCTGTACGCCAGGATTTCTAGTGCGCGATCGACAGGTAACCCGCGGATCTGATCTGCAACTAGACGTGCTTTTTGCGCCGAACCAGAGGCGAATTTATGTTTAGCTAATGCTTGCATTTATCATTCCCCTCTTAACGTTTCTTCGCTTTCTTATCCGCAGCGTGGCCACGGTAAGTGCGAGTTGGTGCAAATTCACCTAGTTTGTGACCGATCATTTCGTCAGAAACGAAAACTGGTACATGCTGGCGACCATTATGGACAGCAATGGTCAATCCGATCATGTTAGGTATGATCATTGAACGACGGCTCCAAGTTTTAATTGGCTTCTTGTCACCGCTTTCCAAAGCTTTCTCTACCTTCTTCAGCAAGTGTAGGTCTATAAAAGGACCCTTCTTGAGAGAGCGTGGCATGGCTATTCCTCAATATTACTTAGTACGACGACGTACTATAAATTTATCCGTACGCTTGTTCTTACGCGTCTTAGCACCTTTAGTCGGCTTACCCCATGGAGACACAGGATGACGACCACCAGATGTACGACCTTCACCACCACCGTGTGGGTGATCAACCGGGTTCATGGCAACACCACGAACTGTCGGACGAATACCACGCCAGCGATTTGCACCTGCTTTACCAAGTGAACGAAGCATATGCTCAGCATTGCCTACTTCACCTAGCGTCGCACGACAATCTGATTCAACTTTACGAACTTCGCCTGAACGAAGACGCAATGTTACATACTGACCATCACGAGCAAGGATTTGAACGTATGCACCAGCAGAACGTGCGATTTGAGCACCTTTACCTGGTTTTAATTCTACGTTGTGAACAGTCGAACCTACAGGCATATTGCGCATAGGTAATGCATTACCAGGCTTGATTGGTGCATCAACACCAGACTGGATTGCATCACCAGCTTTTAAGCCTTTTGGTGCGATAATGTAACGACGCTCACCGTCTGCATATAATACAAGTGCGATGTTTGCGCTACGATTTGGATCATATTCTAAACGCTCAACAGTGGCTGGAATGCCATCTTTAGTACGTTTAAAATCGATTAAACGGTAATGCTGCTTATGACCACCACCGATATGACGAACCGTAATACGACCATTGTTATTACGACCACCTGATTTAGAGTTTTTCTCTAATAGTGGTGCGTATGGCTTGCCCTTATGTAGATCTGGGTTTACCACTTTAACTAGGTGACGACGACCCGCAGAAGTTGGCTTACACTTTTGAAGTGCCATAATTCTAACTCCCCTTATTACTCGGCGCCGCCGACAAAGTCTAGTTCGCTGCCTTCTTTAAGAGTAACGTAAGCTTTTTTCCAGTCGCTACGACGACCGAAACGTGCGCCAGTACGTTTTGTTTTACCCTTAACATTAAGTGTGCGAACACCAGTTACTTCCACTTCAAAAAGCTTCTCTACAGCTGCTTTAACTTCAGCTTTAGTTGCGTCATTTACTACTTTGAAAACGATAGTGTTGTTTTCTTCAGCAGCAATAGTGCTTTTTTCAGAGATATGTGGAGCAAGGATCACTTTTAAAAGACGTTCTTCACGAATCATGCTAGCGTCTCCTCAAGTTGCTTAACAGCAGCTGCTGTAATAAGTACCTTATCGAAAGCGATTAAGCTTACAGGGTCGATACCAGCTACATCACGCGTGTCAACCTTGTACAGGTTACGTGCCGATAAAAATAGATTCTCATCTACTTCTTCAGTTACGATTAGAACATCTTTAAGCTCAAGTTCTTTAAGCTTAGCAACTAGTTCTTTAGTTTTTGGTGCTGCTAGAGCAAAACTTTCAACAACGATTAAACGCTCTTGACGAACTAATTCAGATAAAATGCTTTTGATCGCACCGCGGTACATTTTACGGTTTACTTTTTGGCTGTGGTCTTGTGGTTTAGCTGCGAAGCTAACGCCACCTGAACGCCAAATTGGACTACGGATTGTACCAGCACGTGCACGGCCAGTACCTTTTTGAGCCCATGGTTTTTTACCACCACCGCTTACTTCAGAACGTGTCTTCTGAGCACGAGTACCTTGACGAGCACCTGCTGCGTATGCAACAACTACTTGATGTACTAATGCTTCGTTAAACTCACGTCCAAAAGTAGCTTCAGAAACTTCAAGACCGCCAGAAGCGTCTTTAATTGCTAATTCCATCACTAAATCTCCAGGACTTATGCTTTAACAGCAGGTTTAACGATAACGTCACCGCCGATAGCGCCAGGTACTGCACCTTTAACTAAAAGCAAGTTACGCTCAGCGTCAACGCGTACTAGTTCTAAGTTTTGAGTCGTTACACGCTCAGCACCCATATGACCGGCCATTTTCTTACCTTTAAACACCTTACCAGGTGATTGGTTTTGACCGATTGAACCAGGAGCACGGTGAGATAGAGAGTTACCATGTGTAGCGTCTTGCATGCTGAAATTCCAGCGCTTAACACCACCTTGGAAACCTTTACCTTTAGAAGTACCGGTTACGTCAACTTTGTTGATTTCGTTGAATAATTCAACAGTAAGCTCAGCGCCTACTTCAAAATCGCCTTCACCACCATTTAGGCGGAATTCCCACAGACCGCGACCCGCTTCAACACCAGCTTTAGCGAAGTGACCCGCTGTTGCTTTGTTTACACGGCTTGCTTTTTTAGTGCCTGCGGTTACTTGAAGCGCGTTATAACCGTCTGTTGCGTCAGATTTGATCTGAGCAATGCGGTTAGGTGTCGCTTCAATAACTGTCACAGGGATAGATACACCATCTTCAGTGAAGATACGTGTCATACCCACTTTACGACCGACTAGACCTAATGCCATTTTCCTAAAACCTCTCTAATCTTTCGATTAACCCAGGCTGATTTGAACATCAACACCAGCAGCAAGATCTAAACGCATAAGTGCGTCAACAGTCTTGTCAGTTGGTTCTACGATGTCGATCAGACGTTTATGGGTGCGGATCTCGTACTGATCACGCGCATCTTTATTAACGTGCGGTGATGTAAGTACAGTAAAACGTTCAAAGCGTGTAGGTAGTGGAATTGGACCACGTACTTGTGCGCCAGTGCGTTTCGCAGTTTCCACGATTTCCGCCGTTGATTGGTCAATCAAACGGTGGTCAAAAGCTTTTAGGCGAATACGAATGCGTTGATTTGACATTCTTAAACCTCAATATAAAGAGCATTTAAAAGAGCATAAAAAAACGACCGAAACAATCTTAAAAACATAAGATGCCGGTTGTTGATTTATATCTACGTTGAGTTCCAAATCGGAACTCCTGTTTTATTAGCTTGAAATCCAAGCTTAATGTTCCTTCCAAGTTCCCGGGGGAATTTTGAAAGCCTGCGTATTATAGTGATATTGGTGATAAATGCAACAACTATTTCAAACTACCAGAATGAGGATTATTTATACTGTAAAAAAGGGTTGTCACTATGTCGTCATTACTGGGAATTTACTATAGTTAGGAAGCCATGCAATCGGACTTGGCACTAATGATAATGGTCAGTCCAGTTTTTAATTGTTATTATTCATCCTTATTTTGCTTTTATCTCTTAATCCTTAACCTTGGTGAGTTGATGCGTATTTTTAATTATTGCTTGAATTTTGTGTCTATGGTGATGAATCGCCTATTTGTGAAAAGCAAAGTACTGCCCGAGAACCCAATTGAACAATACGGTCTTAATCCCGCCTACCCTACTTTTTATATAGTTAAACTTAATGCTCGCTCAGATTTAGCGGCTCTTGACCGAGTTTGTAAAAAGTACAATCTGCCCAGACCAACTGAACAACAGCTGTTGGGTAATGCAGAGTTATACCGCTTTATTGGCCTACAAAATCCACCACCACTGTTTGGCAGCCAAGCGAAGCCAACTGACGCGCTAAACCAGGGTAAACAAATAATTGCTCAACTATTTACCAGTGGCGAAAAAAACGTGCAAGTCATTCCGGTCACTATTTTATGGGGTCGTAATCCAGGTAAAGAAAAACCAGGTTTAGGTACGCTGGTTTCGCACTCACTTACACCTAGCTGGTTTCGTAAGTTTTTTGTATTACTGTTTTCAGGGCGTGATAACTTTATACGCTTTAGTCAACCGTTGGATTTATCGTTATTAGTAAATGAAAAAGCCGATGTTGATGAGTTACCTCATAAATTACTTCGCGTCGCTAGGGTGCATTTTCGGCGTCAAAAATTGGCGGCAACGGGCCCTAAAATGCCCTCACGCGAGCAACTATTTAATTCATTGTTAGCATCACCGACTATAAAAAAAGCAATTAACGATGAAGCAAAAAGCAAAAAAATCAGCCATGAGCAAGCACGGCAAAATGCGTTAAAGCTATTAGATGAGATTGCTGCTAACTACAGTGATGCCACCATACGTGTTGCAGATCGTGTATTAACCTGGCTATGGAACAAGCTCTATAACGGCATTGATATAAAATACACCGAACAAATCCATGATCTAACCAATAAAGGTCATGAAATTATTTATATGCCGTGTCATCGCAGCCACATGGATTACTTATTACTTACCTACTCGATTTATCATCTTGGTTTAGTACCACCACATATTGCTGCTGGTATTAACTTAAACTTCTTCCCAGCAGGCGGCATATTCCGCCGCAGTGGCGCATTTTTTATCCGCCGCTCATTTGCTGGCAACAAGCTTTACTCTGCTGTATTTAAAGAGTATTTAAGTCAGTTGTTTATCAAAGGTTACTCAGTTAAGTTTTATACTGAGGGCGGACGTAGCCGTACCGGGCGTTTACTACCACCAAAAACAGGTATGTTGGCAATGACACTGCAAGCTATGTTACGTGGTATTGATCGCCCTATTTCGATTGTGCCGGTGTACATTGGTTATGAACACGTCATGGAAATAAATACTTATCTGAAAGAACTCGCAGGTGATGATAAAAAAGGCGAGTCGATTTTCGGTATTTTCAAAGCCATTAAAAATCTCAAAAACTATGGCCGCGGCTATTTGAATTTTGGCGATCCGATTTCGGTTAATCAATATTTAAATGAGCATCAACCTGATTGGCGTGAATCTATTCACCCAACTGATGTTCAAAAACCACAATGGCTTGGTCCGCAAGTGGCGACTTTAGCGGATAAAGTGATGGTTAATATTAATAGTGCCGCCGCGCTCAACGCAGTTAATTTACTGGCAATGATCTTACTGGTAAATGATAAGCAAGCATTGAGCAAGCCTAAATTGTTAGCACAACTAGACTTTTACTTACATTTACAACGTAGCGCTAGTTACAGTGAAAAAATCACCACCCCAGATGAAACTTCATCACAGTTACTCGAACATGCTTTAAAGTTGAATAAATTTGACGTTATAAGCGATGAGTTTGGCGAGATTATCGCGATTAACGATAAAGAGAAAATCCTCTTTAACTACTACCGTAATAATATTCTACATGTGTTTGCCGTACCAAGCTTACTGGCACTGCATATATTTAAAAGCCATAAAACGACAATATCGCAGTGCCAAAAATTGGTTAACTGTTTTTACCCGATGTTTGCTAAAGAATGGTTTTTACACGAACTTGATGAAAATTATATCACCCGCATACTGGCCAGCTTTGTAGATCAAGATTTAATAGAAATTGATGGTGATAACATAAAAATCACCAACAGTAATGATTGCTTAGCCAAGCTAGAAATTCTAGGTCGTGCGCTTAGCTTAACCCTGCAACGCTACGCCATTGTGATTGGCTTTATTCAAACCAGTAAAGAAATTGAACGCGCAGAGCTTGAACGCGAAAGCCAAGTATTAGCGCAGCGCTTAGGTACTTTGCATGGTATTAAGACCCCTGAGTTTTTTGACAAAAAAGTATTGGTAGGTTTTATTAGCAACTTGCGCGAACAAAGTTTAATTAGCGAAACCGAGAATGGCTTACAGGGCAGTACTGAACTTTGTGAAGTGTATATTCATCTTAAAGCCTTGCTGCCAGCGCGAGTCTGGCAGTCAATTAGTGATATTGTGCAAGGACAATGTAAGCAAAAATAACTGCAAGCGGCATATCAACGCTGACGCATTACACCTTCTTGGATCGTTGAGGCAACTAAATTGCCTTGACGGTCAAAGAACTGACCACGTACCAACCCCCGCCCTGAGCTCGCACTTGGGCTATCAATGGTATATAAAATCCAATCATCCATTCGAAACGGACGATGAAACCACATCGCATGGTCAATTGTTGCTACTTGCATGTTTGGCTGCATAAACGAGACACCATGGGGCTGTAGAGCCGTTGGTAAAAACTCAAAGTCAGACGCATACGCCAATAAATAGTTATGAATACGTTGATCATCTGGCATCTCGCCATTGGCTTTGAACCAAATATGTTTAACCGGCTCCATTACCTCTGGCTTAAATGGGTTATGAAAGGTGACCGGACGCATTTCAATCGGCATTTCGCGAATAAACTTATTGCGGATCACCTCAGGTATATGAGATGCGTGCTCTTGATAAAACTCCAGTGATGAGCGCAGCTCCTCAGGAGCAGGTACATCCGGCATAGTAGCTTGATGCGACAAGCCTTCTTCAGCACCTTGAAATGATGCCGTCATATAAAAAATAGGTTTCCCATATTGAATAGCACTAACTCGGCGAGTACTAAAGCTCTTACCATCACGGATCGTTTCAACATCGTACACAATTGGCTTTGCAGCATCACCAGGGCGTAAAAAATAAGAATGCAGTGAATGAACAATACGGCCTTCCGGTAAGGTTTCTTTAGCTGCAGACAGTGCCTGGCCCATGACTTGACCACCAAATACCGCACGAAAACCCAAATCTTGGCTTTGCCCTCGATACAAGCCCTGCTCTATTTCTTCTAACGTTAATAACGACAATAAATCATCTAAAACTTGGCTCATAGTTGCTCCTCAATCCCATTTAGATTTTAATGATACTATAGACAAGTATGATGTAAATATTTCAAGGATCCTAGTTATGGCGTATTGGTTATTTAAAACTGAACCCGATGCATTTTCAATCGACGATTTAAAAAGCGCCCCTGCACAAACCACTGCATGGGAAGGTGTGCGCAACTACCAAGCCCGTAATTTTATGCGCGATGGCGTAAAGCTCGGCGATTTAGTAATGATTTACCATTCTAGCTGTAAACACGTCGGCGTTGCAGGTATCGCAATAGTGACTGCTGAAGCCTACCCAGATCCTTGCCAGTTTGATTTAAGCAGTGATTATTACGATCCTAAATCAACCAGTGATAAACCGAGATGGGTTGTGGTTGATGTGACCTATCAGCAGCATTTAAATAAATTAGTCAGCTTAAAAGCGATTAAAGAAAACGACACCATCACCGAAATCGCTCTAAAAAAAGGCGGTCGATTATCGGTAATGCCAGTGACTAAAGCGGATTGGCAAGCAATTATAAAAATGGCAGAGTAACAACAATAGATTGTTGCTAATACATCACGTTTCCTTCTTTTTCCAAATTTGCTAAAATAGACGGCTTGTTTTAGTTAGGGGGTTAGATGAAATTACTGTATTGGTTAGATGAGTGGTTAACTCTACCTCAAGATGAACAGCAAACCAGATTACCTATCTCTGGAGGCGATTTACTTGGCGATGTTTTTGTTAAGTATCACTTTATTGATATAAATAAGCCTTTATTGTTCACCTTTTCTCCTGCAGGTACTAATTACCAAGAGCATGATCTCAATGATGATTTTAGCCCTTGGGGATTTCAACTAGCGCAAAAACAACATGTGAATGTTATTTCTTTTCAGCACTTAGGAATAAGTAATTGGTTTAGACACCGTAATTTACTGTTTTTCCTCGAGCAACTCGCTCCCTTGCTAACACCCTTTACCCAGAGATTAGGCTACGGCTTAAGCCGAGGTGGCTTTGCTGTGGGTGCATTTGCTAATTTACTAAAGCTAGATAAGGTACTGTTATTTCACCCTGTTAGCACCAAAAATAAAGCACTTGCTCCTTGGGATGACCGCTCAAGTACCGATATAGCACAACAATTCGATTGGGAGCAAGATTACCACGATCTCGATTTAGGCAATGCTAAAGGCTATATAATTTACGACCCGACCAATCGTATTGACCGTGGCCATGCTAAGCGCTATTCGCAACTAACCCACTTACGCGTGTTTGGTATGGGTCACAGTACCCATGCCACCTACCTAAATAAATTTGGCTTCTATAAACAAGTGGCCGTCGACTTTATTAGCCATCAACAAGTCGATATTGCGCAATTTCGCCTACAAACCAAAACCCTGCGCTTTAAAGAAGACTATTATAGAAGGCTCAACAAGGCGAATGCTAAATCGGCACACCGCCAAGTATTATTAAGCAAAGCGCACAACATACTAATTGATGAAAAAGCAGCGCATGTGCAAGAGCATCAAGCAAAAATTGATATTCAACCATTGATTGATGTCGCGCTAAAGCACCAAGATGAACACCCTAAGGATGCCATTCAGCTGCTGGAAGTTGCTCAGCAACTTGCCCCTGATGATCCTTTAGTGGAGCACAAACTAAAACAGTTAAAATAAAAAACCGTGCTTGTTTAATCAAGCACGGTTGGCAAATTTATATGTAAACTGACAACTCAATTTTAACCTTTCTTTTTCTTGGTAGTTTTCTTTTTATGCCCGTGCTTGGGCACTATCGCAAAGTACATTATCAGTGCGAGCCAGGAGAAAAGGATAATGCCTATTAACCAGCCATTTTTTTCATGACCTTGCGTGCGCTTACTGTTAAGCACAATTACCACTGGTAAAATATAAGCACTCAAAAGTAGAATTAAAAACGCCACTTCATTCATTACTTAGCAAGCCCCTGCCAATCGACTTCGCTGCTTAAAACACGATCAACCGCAATGTAATGTAAAATATCACCACTGTTAACCGGATAATCCAGTGGTGGATTTAAATCCATATTTTGCGCACTCAGGTTGTGAGCAACACCAAGTAAAATAGCATCATGGTCGTGTTTAAAATGATGAAATAATTTACCAAATTCCATTACCGCTAAATCAGCAGGAATAGCTAAACTAAACTGGGTATCACCATGCAAAGTAGATAATAATTCCTCTTGTACACGACTTGAGCCGGGGTCTTGCATTGAACGTACTAGAATTTCGGCTGACTTAGCCGTTGAACATTCCACGTTGTAACAATGTTCTAGTAGCATTTCGACTTTACTCTCATCGTTAAAGTGCGCACTAATATGGCAGTCATCTTTCACTAATTTACTAATGCGCAGGGCGGTGGTAAAAGTTTCGTCGTCGTCTTGCCCGTCAATAATAATTTTATCTGCCAGTTTAATTGCGACCCTTTCCAGCTCGCTTAAATCTGTAAAACTAGTTAAGCGCACAAAATCAACATGGGCATTAGCTAAAAACGGATGCTCCATTGACTCTGTGACCGCAAGCAAAATTCGTCGATCCAAACGCTTTTGGTCAGCGAGAATATAATCAATCATTTTTTTAGTACGAATTTGATGCCAGCCAAAAATAATAATGTGATTGTGAAAATGTGCAAAACTTTTATCACCCGTCATAGCGCGCCTAATTAAATAAGTAACTGTTTGCCCTGTTTTACCTAACAGAACACCAAATAAAGCTAAACCAAATGGAATTTGCAGTATCGCCACAATCCATCTACCCAGATCTGTAGTTGCACTAAAATCACCATATCCTACCGTTGAGGTAGTAACGATATAGTAATAAACAAAGGTGCTAACGGGCCTTAGTGCGGCTTCTCCTGCGAAGATTAACAACAACCAGATCAAGACCATATGTAATAATGTAGCAATAGCGACAGCTTGCCAACTAACCTGATCAATATGGTTTCTGACTAGTAAAAATAATCGTTTAAATATAAAAGGCATGCCCACACTTGGTTATTCAGCTATCAATTATCGGTAAGTTACTGTAATGCTGAAATGAAGGCAATGTTTGAAATACCTTTCTTGAGCAAGATTATTTTCTAGACTGCTTTTTTAAAGTAGAACAGTGTAAGCTATACTTGAATTATTAATTATAAAGTCGAGCGTGTTATGTCAGGTGTATTAGCTTCTGTTGATCAACGAACTCAACTTGTTGGTGAAAATCGCTTAGAGTTATTATTGTTTTATTTGCACAGTCGTCACTTGTTTGCTCTTAATGTCTTTAAAGTTAAAGAAGTAGTGAAACTGCCGCATCTTAGTATCATTCCACATGCCCATCCTAAAATATCAGGCGTGGCCAATATTCGTGGTGAATCAATCCCTGTTATTGATTTACGCCAAGCGATTTGCATGTCTGCGGCTAAGAATACTGAAGATAGTAACTTAGTGATCACTGAATACAATCGTACAGTACAAGGGTTTTTAATTGGTAAGGTTGATCAAATCGTTAATATGACATGGTCAGATATAATGCCACCGCCTTCCTCTATCGGTAAAAATCATTATCTAACTGCGCTCACTAAAATTCAACGTGATGGCCAAGAGCAGTTAGTAGAGATCATTGATGTAGAAAAAGTACTAGCTGAGATTATTGAGTACGAAGTGCAAATCTCTGATGAGGTACTTGACCAAAGTATCGTAAACGAATTTGTTGGCCGAAAAATACTCCATGCTGACGACTCACCTACAGCACGAAAACAAGTGAGCGATACATTAACGCAGTTGGGTATTGAGATTATCCCAGCCAGTAATGGTCTTGAAGCACTCAATATGCTTAAAGCCTGGGCTGATAAAGGCATGGACGTAGAAAAAGAATTACTGATGGTGATCACCGATGCAGAAATGCCAGCAATGGATGGTTATCGCTTAACGCACGAGATCCGTAACGATAACCGCTTAAAAAATCTGCATGTGGTACTTAACACATCCCTCAGTGGCAGCTTTAACCAAGCCATGGTCGAGAAAGTGGGTTGCAATGCGTTTTTATCTAAATTTCAACCAGACTTACTCGTAGAAGAAGTACAAACACGTTTAAAAGCGGTCCTCGCACCACAGAAATAGCACTGTATCTAAGCGTGGCTTATGCCACGCTAGTGCTTGAATTAACGTTTGTTATAATGACGAAGAAATACGCGATTTAATACCACGACTACAACACTATTTGCCAATTAAACGCTTTCGTGATTAATTGGCAATATGTAGCAATAATCAAAACACACAATCATTATGCTAAATCATGTTGCCAAACCGTTCACTAAATTAGTGGAACGTTACCTACCCGATCCATTTATTTTTGTTATTTTACTCACACTACTTACCTTTATAATTGCGTGTGTAGTGACACCTTCAAACCCACAACAAGTGCTGAGCGCGTGGGGCAGTGGTTTTTGGAACTTACTAAGTTTTGCCATGCAGATGCTGTTGGTATTACTCACCGGATATATGCTGGCAAGTACACCGATGATGAGCCGACTGCTCACGCAATTAGCAAAACTTGCCAATACTGCGCCAAAAGCTATTTTATTAGTGACTTTTGTATCATTACTCGCCAGCTGGATTAACTGGGGATTTGGCTTAGTTATTGGCGCTTTATTTGCCAAAGCCATTGCCCGCCACACACTCGTTGATTATCGCTTACTGGTTGCCAGTGCCTATTCTGGCTTTATTGTTTGGCATGGTGGCTTAGCAGGTTCAATTCCATTAACCATTGCTACTCCAGGGCATTTTGCTGAGCAAAGTATGGGCGTGATAAACACCAGCGCCACCTTGTTCTCAGGTTTTAATATCGCCATTGTGGTGGGCTTATTTATTATTATGCCGCTAGTTAATCGCTATATGTTACCCAGCGCCGAAGACAGTATCTATGTAGATAAAAACCTATTAGCAGAACCTACACCTAAGGCCAATAATGTTACCCGCCCTGCCGATAAAATTGAGCACAGCAAATTATTAGGACTGGGCATTGGAGTGCTTGGGCTAGTTTATTTAGCTAATTATTTTGTGTTTAGTGGCGGCTCACTTAATTTAAACAGTGTGATTGCACTGTTTTTATTTTCTGCGATTTTACTGCATCAAACGCCGTACAATTTACTTAATAGCTTGCAGCAAGCAGTCCCCAGCGGAGCAGGGATTATTATCCAGTTCCCATTTTATGCAGGGATCATGGCAATCATGGTACAAACGGGTTTGGCGCAGCAGATATCACAAGGATTTATCGCCATCGCCAGTGCACAATCATTGCCATTTTGGAGCTTTTTAAGCGCGGGATTAGTCAATATATTTGTGCCATCTGGCGGTGGACAATGGGCGGTACAAGCACCGATAGTGATACCCGCAGCACAAGCTCTGGGTGCAGATATGCCGCGCGTCGCGATGGCAGTAGCGTGGGGGGATGCGTGGACTAATCTTATTCAGCCATTCTGGGCTTTACCGGTATTGGCAATTGCCGGCCTAAAAGCCAAAGACATTATGGGCTTTTGTTTAGTGCAGCTAATTATAACCGGCGTGTTTATATCATTGATGTTGAGTTTTTATCCGTAACGCTTGCTGCAAAAATACAGCGTGAGTAACACCTCACGCTATTTAAATTTGTTAACTCGATAGAATTTTCATTGGCAGGCTTAAAATTGCGTTTTCAGAATCAGCAAAATGCATCATCACAGCCACATGGCCTGCAACTACCAAAGCGTACATCACAGCCGAAAAACCTTGCCCGTATTTATCTAGTGGCAGTAAATGCGAATAGTGGCGGCCGCGCCATTCAAAGGCGATTTCCAGTGCACCGATAAATAAGAAAAACACTAATAGCATTAAACCAAAGGTGTAGCTTAGCCATAAGCCAAATAACACGCCTAAAATACAAATACTTAAACCAACCCATGAACGCATTGAGAAGCTAATACTTTTTAATACATGCCCGCCATCAAGCGGTAAAATAGGCAGCAAGTTAAATAAATTCAATAATGCGCTGAGTACTGCGACCCCGGCAAATATTTCCATCTCGGTGGCATAATAAAGCACCACACCAAGTACGGAGGTGATCAAACCAAATGCAGGCCCCATTAAAGAAATCACCACATCTTGCCAGCGGGTGGTAATTTTATCGTCGCTTACGGCAAGCCCGCCAACAAATGGGATTAAATAGATACCCTTGGTTTTAATACCAAAATATTGCATTGCTCTGACATGGCCGTACTCGTGGATCACCAAACAAGCAATTAGCATAAGCGCAAACTCAAACGTAAATAACCAAGCATAACCAGCCACTGAGGCGCCCGCTAATACTACCTTGACGACTTTCGCACTTTTAAAAATCTTAAAACCGAGCGCAAATAATCCAAGCAGCCCCTGCTTAGGTTTAGTTTTTTCAATAGGCGGTAATGTCAGTTGTTTTACAAATTCATTATCAATATGTAGCGCTATACTATGCTCAATGACCGTACTGGTGTCTAAACCAATCACTTGATTATTTAGCTTAAATTCAAAATAGTTAACACGTGGATTATCAAATCCGATTGCCTGTTGTTGCTGAAAAATTTTTACAATTTGTTGCCCCGCGAGCACTAAACTAAATTGTTGATCAGCAAGGGTCAGCTGTATTTGCATGATGTCACTTCAAATCTTAAAAATTATATCGTTAGTATACCCATTTTTTTAGCTAGATTATGGAATATATTTGCAACTATAAAGCTGACACCTTCGCTATTCTCGACTACTTTTAATTAACGAGTAAATTTTATTTCAGGGAAGAAAATGACAAAGCTAGCACGCAGCATTTTGGTCGTTGATGATTCAAAAGCTATTTTAGTAGTGATGCAGGCTATCTTAAATGAGCTTGATGTGCCCAATGTAACAACCTGTTTAGATGCGCAAGATGCCCTCAATAAAGTAAAAGCGCATCCATATGCTTTTGATGCCGTATTTACTGATCTGAATATGCCGAACATGGATGGCATGGAGCTTATTCGTCACCTTGGCGAGTTACATTACCCTGGGGCAATTGTCATTATTTCTGAAATGAATTCAAAAATCATTGATTTAGCGGCTGATTTAGCGCGTAAAAACAACGTACATTTAATTGGTAATATCGCCAAACCAGTACAACTCAACCAAGTTTATACACTGCTACAAAAACTAGAGTATTTAGCTTGTCATACTGAAAAGCCCACAGAACCAATTTCTGAAACGCAATTACTGCATGCGATAAGCCATAATGAGATAACGCCGTTTTATCAACCAAAAATAAACCGTACTAATAATAAAGTTGAAAGCGTAGAAGTATTAGCCAGAATTGTGACCGCAGCACAAGGTGCTATATTTTTACCTGAACGGTTTATTTGTGTTGCTGAAGATTTAGATTTAATTAATCTGATCACGTTTCAGTTGTTTGAAAAGGCAACAGGCGATTTCTCAGAAATAAAAACTCGTTTAGGCTACAAACTTAAACTGGCTTTTAATTTGTCCCCCTGCCAGCTAGAAGATTTAAGCTGCCCGGATAAGCTGGCTTTAATTTTACATCTTAATCAACTGACCCCAAGTGAGATTATTTTAGAGATCACAGAACAGCATGCTTTATCCAGTTCTGCACAGCTAGAAACTCTAAACCGTTTACGAATGCGCGGTTTTGGCATTTCTCTTGATGATTTTGGCACCGGCTTTACCAATGTACAGCAATTAAAAACATTGCCTTTTACTGAGGTGAAAATAGATCGTACCTTGATCAGTAATATTGAAAGTGATTTATTTTCTCAAGTCATTGTTAGTAGCTTAGTAAATATAGCCATTCAAGATGACTTAACAATTGTCGCTGAAGGCATTGAGCGCGTTGAAGAGCTTGAATACTTAGATCGTTTTAAAGAGCACATCTTAATGCAGGGCTTTTTGATCAGTCGCCCAAAAGGCAAAACTGAATTTATTCGTTGGGCGCAATCATGGCTACATATGGTTTCATTAAATAGTCATAGCCGACGTTAATTTTTTCGTTTCGCCATGGTATTCTCAGCACTTAACAATTTATTGCTACTTTCCAAGCGCTGACGCCAGCGTTGCTTAGCAACTGCCTGCATATTAGCTGATTGATCATGCTCATCGACTATTTCAAAGCCCATTAACGCTTCGATCATATCTTCGAGTGTCACAATCCCCTGCACATCACCATATTCATCTATCACTAAACAAATATGAGTACGCTCAGCTAGCAAAGTATGCAATAAAGTAGGTACGTATAAAGTCTCTGGCACAGTATAAATAGGTTTTATCAACTTACTGATTTTATAGTTTTCACCCAACCTATGATACGCCAGCATAATATCGTTTTTATGCACAAAACCGATAATATCATCACCATTTTTATCATATACCAACACCCGAGAAAACGACGCTGAACCATGCTCAGCCAAATATTGATTTACGGTTAAATCTTTATGTACTTTAAACAAAACGGTACGCGGGGTAATTAACGCATCTAATTTGGCGTGACGAAAATGCAATAAACTACGGATGATTTCAGACTCTTCCTGATGTAAGGCACCTGATTGCGATCCCATATCAGCCATGGCTTCAATTTCTTGGCGAATATAGTACTCTTCGTTGTAATTACGACCCAACATACCGGTGAGTTTTTCAGCAAGCCACACAAAAGGTTTGAGTGCGATAACTAAATACTGTAATGCTTTGGTCACCATAGGAGCAAGCGTTCGCCAATGCTTTGCGCCCAGAGTTTTTGGAATGATTTCCGACAACACTAATACTAACAAAGTCATTATCGCCGAAGCAATTCCCACCGCCGCATCAGAAAAAACTACGGCAGCTTGTGCCCCTACACCGGCAGCTCCAGCAGTATGGGCAACCGTATTTAAGGTTAAAATAGCAGCTAAAGGCTGATCAACATTGGTTTTCAAGTGCTCGAAACGCTTGGCTAGTTTAGGCTTTTTTTTACGTAATACTGCAACATAGCTAGGCGTTATACTCAATAATACGGCTTCCATAATCGAACATAAAAAAGAAATCGTAATCGCCGCTACCATGTAAACGATTAATAATGTCACTGTTACCTCTACGCTACTCAATTGCTCAACACCTTACCAAGTGTCAGCCCTAACCTCAAACCTTATACTGCTGAGCAATGGAATCCATCGCAGAGCACTTTTTGACATCACAACCACATGCTATATTAAATTAAATTCCCTACATCAGGCTCAATAATGAATTTTAGCTCACTATGGCGCGGAAAAACACCTCGCCTAACAACCACACTCGCGGTGTTAACTTTAAGCACGTTAAGTAGCGCTCTAGTGGCTGCACCATTAGATAAAGCAGATATTAAGTTTATTGGCCCAATTGCAGCCGACATGCAGCTAAAGCCATACCAAACTGAGCATCAAGATGCGATTATTAACGCCCTATTACCTAGCATTCAACAACCAACAACAAGCATTACGGTATTTGGCGAAAAATTAAAATGGCAAACCTTAGATAAAGTAAATGCATTAACCCTCGGCGGTCTACAAGCATTAAAGTTTACCACTCATGCTGAGCGCTTTAGCCAAGGCACATTGACACTTAAAGGTATCGAAAAAGCGCAGTTGTTTATCAATGGTGAAAAACAAACAGCCACAAAAGAAAGCTATGAACTGGCATTACCGCAAGGCGATCACCAAATAGTGATTATTGCTGAACAAGTTGCTAATTGGCACGATGTTGACGTTGATTTCGAGCCTAAAGCAGCAATTGATCGATTAACTTTTAGCAATAAAGAGCAACATGGTTTATCTGCCAAGCAACTGTTTGATGCCACAACGGTCAGTTCACTATCTTTAGCACCTGATGCCAAACACTATTTAGTGGCAAAACGCCATTATCAAGATAGCACGGGTAATCAAGCAAATGTGATCACTGAGCTAAAAAATGATGATAATCAAATAGTTTACCGTTTTGAGTCGGGTCAACCGAGTAACATTATTTGGAGCCCTGATAACAATTATTTAGTCTATCTATTAGATGGAAAATTAAAGCAATTAAACCGCAAAACCCTTAATCTTAAAGTGATTGCCAACAACCTAGAGGGCGCGGGTGACTTTGCTTATTACGATAACAACAGCTTAATCTTCAGCTGGTCCAAATCACCAGCAGCTGATAACAGCCTAACTAAACACTACCAAGGTTTACAAGATCGCTGGTCATATGCCCGCACAACCTCACAAGCTTACTTATTAGATATAAGTACAGGCCTGAGTAAAGCATTGAGCCAAGGACCACTTAGTCACAGTATTGAAGATTTTAATAGCAAACGTGGTACGGTATTACTGAGTCGTGGTGTGCAAGTAATGCAAGCGTCGACTCACCCCACCACAGAGTTAGTGGAACTGAATATTGCCAATGCGAGCAACACAGTTATTGGTCAGTTTACTACGTTTAATCAAGCTAAATACACAGGTGATGACATTTATGTCACTGCGGGTCCTGATTTTAAAGATGGTTTAGGCAGAAACCTACCTGAGAATATGCTTGCCAACAACTATGATGGACAGCTTTACCTATTAACTGATCATGGTAAAAATGCAGCACCATTAAGTCGTGAATTTGATCCTGCCATTGGTCAACTTGAAGTACTCGCTAATGGCGATGCCCTCGTTAAAGTCACTGAGCAAGATACGATTGCTTTATACCTGTACGATAAAAGTAAACAACGCTTTAGCAAACTCAAAACAGGTTTTGATGTAGTTGAACAATTCAGTTATTCAAACAACCGCAGCCCAGCTATTTTAGTTAGCGGCTCTAATGCATCATCTCCACAGCAATTAAAACAGTTAAGTATTAATAAAAACACCGCAACCACATTGTGGGATTCTAAACCACAAGCGTATGCAAATACCGATATAGCCAGCTTAGATGAATTTAACTTCATCAATACCGCAGGTGTTGAAATTAAAGGTCGTGTTTACTTTCCAAGCAATCTTGATAAGAACAAACACTACCCAGCATTAGTATATTACTATGGCGGTACATCACCGGTTACTCGTGGTTTTACTGGGCGTTATCCTTTCAATTTATGGGCAGAGCATGGCTATGTGGTTTATGTAGTGCAACCGACCGGTGCAACTGGATTTGGCCAACAGTTCTCTGCTAAGCATGTGAATGCGTGGGGTCAATATACTGCTGACGATATTATGCAAGGTACCCAAGCACTATTAAAACAGTATCCATTTATTGATAAAAATCGTTTAGGTAATTTAGGCGCATCATACGGTGGCTTTATGACTATGTTACTGACCACTAAAACAGACATGTTTAGTGCCTCAATCGCACACGCGGGGATTTCTAATATTACCTCGTATTGGGGTCACGGTTGGTGGGGCTATTTATATTCTGGCGAAGCCTCTAAAAACAGCTATCCTTGGAATAATAGTGAACTATACAGCCAACATAGCCCGGTTTTCCATGCAGACAAAGTAACCACACCGCTACTGCTATTACATGGTGATGCTGATACCAATGTACCTGTAGGCGAAAGTCACACTATGTATACTGCGCTGAAACTACTAGGCAAAGATGTTGACCTTATTGAATATAAAGGGGCGGACCATCAAATTTTTGCTCGCGATCAACGCTTTGATTGGTGGAATACTATGCTTGCCTACTTCGATAAGCATTTAAAAGAGCAACCACAGTGGTGGCAGTACTTATACCCTGAAAAGTAGCTTTTATTCTGTTCAACAGGTAAACCTAGTATGTTTACCTGTTGATAATAATTAAATAATCACCTAAATAGTGCATAAATACTAAAAATCGCCCTTCTCACCTTTTACGAATGAGTGATAACATAGAGGCATCATTAAAGGTAATTAAGATACTATGACTATTCATGTTTTATTGGTTGAAGATGACGAACTATTAGTTAAACGCATAATCAATCATTTTGCAGAGACTGAATTTTGCATTGAGAATGATGCAACTGGCGCTGATGCCTTAGCTATAGTGCAATCTCGCGCTAATAATTATGATGCCATATCATTAGCAATTATTGACATAGTATTACCTAAACGTGATGGCTTACATTTAGCAAAAGAACTCAACACCCTCACAGACATTGGTGTGATCATGCTTTCAAGCCGAGATTCTCAAGCCGATCGTATTGCCGGACTTGCTCAAGGCGCTGATGACTATATTTGTAAACCTGTTGATTTATTAGAGCTTGAACTGCGTATAAGAGCACTTTATAAGCGCTTAAAAAGCAATAATAACAGTAGCGATGAAAGCGAAGAATTTATTGAATATGCTGACTTCAAACTGCATCCAGACAACCGCACTTTAATCACTGCTAATGGCATTGAATCTAGGCTCACTGAAGCGGAACATAAAGTGTTAATTTGTTTGATCTCAAACGCAGGAAAAGCCACGTCTCGTGAAAAAATATCAGAAGAAATTGGCCAGCCAGATTGGAGTCCAAATGACAGAACTGTTGATGTTTTAATTGGTCGCTTACGTAAAAAACTGAGCGATGAAAAAGACCAAAAACGCATCGTTACGGTACGCGGTAAAGGCTACATGCTGTCAATTTAATGCAATCTAACCACTAATACTGGGTTAATTGTGATAACAAACGTTCAAATGCACGATAATTGAGTGCCTCTTTTAGTTCATCTAAACTAATATTATCTTGCCCTTTTAGATCACTAATAGTTCGCGCTACTTTGATCACTCGATGATAAGAGCGTGGCGATAATGATAGCTTTTCACTGGCTTTAGCTAAAAACTGTAACTCTGGCGCTGCAAGCGCGCAATACACACTCATTTCTTTATTATTAAGTCGCGCATTGACTTTACCTTGGCGACGCAATTGCAGATTATATGCCGCCTCCACCCGCGTGCGCACAGTCGCACTACTTTGTTCTTCTTGAGTGCTTTGCAATTGCGCACTGTTTAAACGTGGTAGCTCTATTTGTAAATCAATACGGTCAATAAATGGTCCTGACACTCGCGATAAATAACGCATAACTTGATCCGGAGTCGCGCGCTTATCATTATGGCAACCCGTAGGACTTGGATTAAGAGCCGCAATTAATTGAAACTGTGCAGGAAACTCCATTTGCCTTGCCGCTCTTGAAATCGTTACAGTGCCTGTCTCCATTGGCTCGCGTAATGAGTCAAGCACCTTACGTTCAAACTCAGGTAGTTCGTCAAGAAATAATACGCCATTATGTGCCAGTGAAATCTCCCCTGGTTTTGGGTTTGAAGAGCCTCCGACTAGCGCCACAGCGGAGCATGTGTGATGAGGATTACGAAATGGTCGCTTGCGCCAGTTAGTTAGATCGACACTTTGGCCAATAATTGAATACAACGCTGCGGTGGAAAGTGCCTCATCATCAGACATGCCCGGCATAATAGTCGGCATACGTTGCGCGAGCATTGACTTCCCCGTACCAGGTGGCCCCAAAAAAAGTAAATTATGGCCACCCGCCGCAGCAATTTCTAACACCCTTTTCGCGCCCGGCTGGCCTTTTACATCACTTAAATCAATTAAGAACTCAACACCGCTATGTTGCTGTTCTGGGTAGCTAATATTAAGAGGTAAAGGCTGCTGATTGAGTAAATCACTCCATACTTCTTGGATAGAAGAGACCGCTTTGCGCTCAACGCCATTTACTAAACTCGCTAAACTGTCATTTACTAAAGGTAAAAAACAACAACGCCCTTGTGCTTTAGCTGCTAAAACTGATGGGAGTATTGCATTCACGCCACGCACTTCGCCATTCAGTGCCAGCTCACCATAAAATTCATAGCGTTCAATATCAGTGCAAACAATTTGCTCTGAAGCGATGAGAATACCAACCGCAATCGCTAAATCAAAACGCCCCCCCTCTTTGGGTAAATCAGCAGGTGCTAAATTGACTGTAATGCGTTGGTCTGGAAAACCAAATTTAGAGTTTTCTAATGCGCTGCGTACACGATCTTTGGCTTCTTTTACTGAGGCTTCGGGCAAACCTACAATATGAAATGCTGGTAAACCATTACCTAGATGCACCTCAACGATCACTTCAGGTGCTTGAATACCCACTTGGGCACGAGAATAAATTCGAGCTAATGACATCCTTTGTCCCTGTAACGTTCTGTTCTTTACAGTCTAGTCAGGATATTTAAAAATATGTAGTGTTAGTTGCCATTTCATTGCTGCAAGGCGTAACAGCAAGGTGGTTAACATCGCTAACACCATCGCTATCTCTGTCTCAATGTTCAATACAATTGCTTGGGTATAAACAATACCACCAGCAATACAAGTAATTGCATATAGCTCACCTTTTAATAGCATAGGAATATTGCCTGCCAACACATCTCGCGTTACCCCGCCAAAGCAACCGGTGATCACCCCCATAATAATTGCGGTTGTAGCTGGCATCCCCGCGAGCAATGCTTTTTGCGCCCCCATTACAGCAAAGAACGCTAAACCAAACGCATCTGCAACTTGTAAATGATATAAAGGAATTGATTTTTGCTTATTGATCAATCGCGTGGTAACAAAGACAGACGCAAATATCGCGATAAAATAACTTTGGTCGTGTAACCAAAATACCGGAACATCTAAAATCAAATCTCGAATTGTGCCACCACCTATCGCGGTGACCGTCGCCAGTACCACGACTCCAAAGCCATCCATTTTTTTATCATAGGCAATTAAAGTGCCTGACATGGCAAATACGGCGATGCCAATTAAATCAAACCAATGATAAAGTTCAGTCATATATCCAAGCCATCCCAAGATGCGAATCGAAGTTAAAATAAACAGTGCTTAACGACGCCGTTTTAGCACAATAAATCCAAAGTTATAAGTGAACTTTAGATTTATTGCTATTTCTATTAATTCAGTAACTGCTGCGCTGTTTGCAACTGCTTATAACGTACGACCAATGTAACGCCACGCAGTAGCATAAAGCAGGTCATTGCTAACCAAAGCGCATGATTTTGCCAAGCATTAAACACCCAAAACACGCCAAAGAATCCAACTAATGCTGAAATTAGCATAGTATTTCGCATATCTTGAGCTCTGGTTAGGCCAACAAAAATACCATCAAACAAAAAGCAACTCATTGCCGCTAATGGCATAAAAATCAACCATGGTAAGTATTCATAGGCGGCTTTGATCACTTCAGGAATATCTGTTAATAAGGTAATAATTTGCGAACCAAACAATGCAAAAAACACGCTATAACAAAAAGCAAATAGCATTCCCCAAAATACGCTTATTTTTACCCATAAGTTTATACGTCGTACGCTATGTTGACCTTTTGCTTGGCCAACTTTTGCTTCACTTGCATAGGCAATACCATCAAGAGCAAAGCTCACTAGCATTAAAAAGTTCAGTAATACAGCATTTACCGCAAGCGTTACCTCGCCAATGCGTGCACCATAGAAGGTCATAAAGCTAAAACACAGTTGTAAAATTAAGGAGCGAATAAAAATATCACGGTTAATACTTAATAACGCCCACATTTTATCTCGGCTAAACCACCCACCTAAAAATAGCGGCACAGTCATTTTTTTCGCTAACCTAAAAACCAAGAATAACGCAAATAATAGCGCGGTATAATCGGCAATCAACGATGCCCAAGCAGCTCCGGCGACTTGCCAATCTAAGTACACAACAAAATAAATATCTAAAACAATGTTGGTGATATTAGTAACTAGTAATAAATAAAAAGGCCCTTTACCGTAATGAATCCCTAACATCCAAGCTAATAATACCAAGTTACATAATGCCGCTGGTGCACTAAAAATACGAATTTCAAAATAACTATAAGCTTGTGCGAGCACCTGCGCACTGGAACCAGAAAGGTAAGCTATGGCATTTTTAATAAGTGGCGATAAAGCAATTAAAGAAAATGCCACGATAAGCGCTAATACTAAACTGCGCTTTAATAATCCGGCTAATTGAGGATAATCTTTCTTGCCATAAGCTTGCGCAACCAGCCCTGTGGTACTCATGCGTAAAAAGCCCGCCAACCAAAATAGCAATGAAATTACCGTGGCGCCCAAGGCAATTCCGGCAAGAAAATGAGCACTACCAAGATGCCCTATTACTGCAGTATCAACTATTCCTAACAGTGGCACGGTTATATTTGATAATATCATTGGACCAGCTAACAACAGCAAGCTTTTATGGTGTGCTTTATGACGATTAAGAAATTTTTTCACAGTCTGCTATCGATCCTCTTTTGTCTATCTTTACCTGCTCACAGCGCAGTTATTTTACAATATCACCATGTCAGTGAGACCCTGCCAGCAGTCACCAGTGTCAGTGCAGAAACCTTCACTGAGCATTTAAACTATCTAAAACAGCATGACTTTAACGTAGTGCCACTGAATGAATTACTATCTGCTTTACAACAAGGCCAAAGTTTACCAGATAAAACCGTCGCTATTACCTTTGATGATGGTTACAACAATAATTATGAACAAGCAGCGCCGATATTAGAAAAGTTTGCTTACCCCTATACTATTTTCGTTAATCCAAAATTAATTGATGAAGGTAAAGGCTATGTAATGGGCTGGGATAAACTCAGAGAACTTGCCAAAAAAGGTGCTCTGATCAGCAATCACAGCGCACAACATGATTACCTACATCGTAAATTAGCCGATGAAACAACCCAACAATGGCAGGCGCGTATTAAGCAAGATATTTTGTCATCACAACAACGGATCAAAGAAGAAATTGGCCATGACTATAAATACTTAGCATATCCATATGGCGAGTTTAATAACCAATTACAAAGTTTAGTGAAAGAGTTGGGCTTTATTGGTATTGGCCAACACTCTGGTGCCATCAACAAAGACTCTGATTTTAGCCGTTTACCACGCTTTCCGGCTTCTGGGTTTTATAGCAAGCTTGATACGCTAGTGACCAAACTAAACTCTCGCGCATTTTCAATCCAAGAGCTTACTTATATTGATAGCGTGACCAGCCAAAATCCACCTCAGATCAGCATTAAATTTAATATGGGAGACTTTCATAAAAGTCAGCTAGCTTGTTATGTATCGGGCATCGGTCAGGCAAAACTAAACTGGTCAGCAGCTGATACTGTGACCATAAATTCACCGAAAAATTTAGCTCAAGGGCGATCACGATTTAACTGCACAGCACCATCAATTGCTCATAAAAATAGCTATTATTGGTTTTCACAACCGTGGGTAATTGTGCAGTAAAAATATAATCCCTTGACAATTATCAACCTGAGCCCGGGATAATCAGCTCAAGTTTATAAGATGACTACTTTTTCATTGCTTGGTTTAGTAGATGCTGCGTCACTTTATCAAGCGAGACCACCGCTAAAGCTGCTCCGATCTCTACAGCGGCTTTAGGCATGCCCCATACCACTGACGATAGTTCATCTTGCGCTACGGTATAAGCACCATGCTGTTTTAGCGCCAGTAAACCTTGCGCGCCATCGCTCCCCATACCCGTTAATAAAGCTGCGATGGTATTTTTAGGGCACACTTTAACCAGCGAGTTAAACAATACATCAACCGCAGGACGATGACGGTTAACCGGCTCGCTCTCATCAAGCTGACAATATAAGCTGCCTCCTTGCTGTATAACGCTTAAGTGTTGACCACCCGGGGCGATAAACGCCCAGCCAGCTTTTAACTTATCGCCTTGCTGCGCCTCTTTGACATTAATAGTACATGTCCTATCCATGCGCAAAGCAAATGAACTGCTAAACACAGGTGGAATATGCTGCGTGATAACGATCGGAGGGCAGTTTTCTGGCATTCTTATTAGCACCTCTTTAATCGCCTCTGTTCCTCCTGTTGAAGCTCCAATCGCCAAAACCTTATTGATACTAAACTGTGCATTACTTAACGTTTCGATAGGTTGTACTTGGCTTAATTTAAAAGGCCGTACTCGTGCCGCCGCTGCCGTACGGACCTTTTGTTGCACTAATTTAGCATACTGGCTTAATTGCTCAGATACATTGACTGTCGGCTTAGCTATAAAATCAACTGCCCCTAATTCCAGCGCCTCCAAAGTCATCGGTGAACCTTTTTGGGTGAGCGTTGATATCATTACCACAGGCATAGGCCGTAGACGCATTAGGTTTTTCAAAAAACTAATACCATCCATTTTCGGCATTTCAATATCTAAAGTCAGCACATCGGGATTAAGCTGTTTAATCATTTCTCGTGCTTGATAAGGGTCTTCTGCACACCCTACGACCTGAATATCATCAGCCTGGTGTAGTACCTCCGTCAATACTCGTCGAATCAATGGCGAGTCATCAATCACTAACACCTTGACCATTTTTTACCCCTTAAAATAACTCAATATCGGTTTTAGAATCTTGTTCTTCAATATCGTGTAAATAACGGACTTCGCGTTTTTCAATCACATCAGTGTGCATGTCGCGCAATTTTTTAACCTGTGCTTTGCCTGTTTGAGGGTTAAAATTGACCTTACGCGGCCAAGGCCCCCCCACATCATGAGACACTAATTCTAGCCCTTCTTCTTGCACATAAGAGTAAGCAAAGCGAATATTACCAAGGCCAATATCTGTCATCGAGCGAATAATTTTACCGCCGCCAAACAGTTTTATTTTTAGATTTTGCCTAGAGGCGCCATTTTTAAGTACTTCATTAATTAAAAACTCCATCGCCCAGTTACCATAACGACAATTTAAGTTATGCGCACTAGTTGGCTCTGCGCCTTTTTCAATCGGTAACATAAAGTGATTCATGCCACCCACACCAAGCTTGTCATCATAAATGCAAGCTGCAATACATGAACCTAGCACAGTGGAAATCATCTCATCGTTTTTTGACACGTAAAATTCACCGGGCAATACTTTAGCAATAACTTGCCGCTGACCTGAGTCCCAAAACCGCTTAATATGCTCAAAGCCATGTAATACTGGCTTAAAATGACTATCCATAAATCACCTTCTGATACATAGTTTTACCTAAGTTTTTAAACTCACTATGCTCCTTTCCCATGGTTTCAGAATGACCTAATAATAGGTATCCATGATCAGCTAAAATATGACAATAACGGTGGAATAGCTGATCTTTTGTTTCTTTATCAAAATAAATCACCACATTACGACAAAAGATCACATCAAAAGGCCCTTTCATTGGCCAGTCTTGTAATAAATTCAACCGCTTAAAATGAATTTTTTGCTGTAATTCAGGTTTAACTTTGAATAACTCACCATCTTTAGTTTTTAAAAACCAGCGCTGTAATTGATGTTGTTCAAGTCCATTCACATTAGCCGCAGTGTAGGTACCTGATTGTGCTTTAGCTAATACGTTTGAATCCAAATCAGTGGCTAAAATTTTCACATCCCAATCGGCTGGAAATAACCCATGTAAGGTCATAGCTAAAGAATAGGGTTCTTCCCCAGTTGAACAACCTGCAGACCATATCCGAACTCGCCGAGTACTTTTATTTGTCACTAATAACTTTGGTATTACATGGGATTGCAAATAATCAAAATGATGTGATTCACGAAAAAAAGAAGTCAGATTAGTTGTTATTGCATTGATAAAATCACTAAATTCTTGCTCTTTATGTGCCTCTAAATAAGCTAAATACTGTTTAAAATTTGTCAGCTGCAATGTTCTGAGCCGACGAGCAAGACGTGAATAGACCATTTCTCGTTTATGATCACCTAATACAATGCCACACGCGTCATAAACTATTGCAGCTATTTGCTTGAAATCATGGTCGGTTAGTAAAAACTCTTTCATTACAATTACTCGCAATAGGCGTGACTGAGCTGCGATTGAATATTAACAAAATTGCTAAAAGTTAAGACTCTGGATTTTTCAAAGTACAGAGGCTTAACTAGTAATCCGATTGCAAAAAACGTTAAAATTCCTCCCATTCATCAGCTGAATTAGCAAAGTTATTACCTCGCGCTTTACTACGGATATTATTACTACGTGGTGGCGCGGTAGTAGGAGTTACTGATGCAGTATTAATTACAGCGTCTTGCTGACTTATAGTAAAAAAGTTCAGTAACCGGGTCATATCATTCGCTTGCTCTGACATTGACTCGCTGGCCGCGGATGCTTGCTCAACTAAGGCCGCATTTTGCTGGGTCATTTCATCCATTTGCGAAATAGCTTTGTTGACTTGCTCAATACCTGAACTTTGCTCTTCGGATGCTGCTGCAATATCAGATATCATTTCAGTTACTTTTTGTACTGCAATAACAATTTCTTTTAAAGTGGCTCCTGATTCATTAACTAATAAAGTGCCATCTTCAACTTTACCAACGCTATCTCTGATCAACTCTTTAATTTCTTTTGCAGCCCCCGCGGAACGCTGCGCTAGATTACGCACTTCGCCGGCAACGACAGCAAAGCCACGCCCTTGTTCACCAGCTCTAGCAGCTTCAACAGCGGCATTAAGAGCTAATAAATTAGTTTGAAAGGCAATCTCGTCAATCACGCTAATAATATCGGCAATTTTTTTACTCGACTCATTAATTGCCGACATGCTGATCACCGCGCGATTAACAACTTCGCCCCCTTGCTGCGCTTTGTCGCGCGTTTCTTCTGCTAATTCATTAACCACTTTTGCATTATCAGCATTTTGACGTACTGTACTGGTCATTTCCTCCATGCTAGATGCTGTTTCTTCAAGCGATGAGGCCTGCTCTTCTGTACGCTGGCTTAGATCAGCGTTGCCTTGAGATATTTCCTCTGCCCCACTTGCCACTAAGGTTGCCGAGGTATTAATACGATTAATGACTTCCGTTAATTTATCAGCCGTGGTATTGGCATCACGCTTGAGTTTTTCAAACGACCCCTGATACTCTTGCTCTATCCGTTTTGATAAATCACCATTGGCCATCGCATCAAGCATATTAGCAGTACCGGTGACAGCATCATCAACAATACCAATTAAACCATTTAGACCTTTAGCTAAACGTAAAAAGAAACCGCCCTTACCTTGCTCTGTAACACGAGCGTCTAGATTACCTTTGCGTGCAGAGCTGACTAAGTCAGCAATTTCTTTTTCTATTGCGACTTCGGCTGTTCGATCTTCCCACTCCACCACAGTGCCGATTCGTTCATTTTCTGAGTTAAAAATAGGGTTAGCAACTAAACCAAAAGTGCGCCCGCCAACCAGTATCTCTGCACTGTAAGTATCGGTTAGCTTGCTTAACAGATTGCGTTGATGCGCTGGATTTTTATGAAATACATCAATGTTTTGCCCTAATAACTGGCTACTATCAAAATTAGGTAAATCGCGACGTAAATCTTGCTCAGCGTTGCGCATCATATTTTGCACTGCTTCATTCATATAAATAATATCGTTTTTAGTATTTGCAATCATGGTATTTGTTGCAACTCGATCCAGGGCTTGACGCACCCTAAGATTTTCTTCAGCAGCACGTTTTTCAGCAGTCGCTTTTTTAATACTTTCGGTTAAATCTTGCCACTCAATTATAGTTCCTAATCGTTTACCTTCTTTATTAAACCAAGGGGTCGCAATAATATTAAAAATTAACGATGCAATTTCTAGTTTTGATTCAATAGAGTCGGTCAAGTTTGTATACAACTGAGCCTGCTGTGCTGTATTTTCAAAAAATGCCGTAATACTTGAGCCCACTATACTATTGACGGAAAAATCACCTAGTACACTCTGCAGCTCACCTTGTCTGGCTTGGAGCATTTGTTTTAGTTGATTATTAGCAAACACTATCTGTAAATCATTGTCTGCCATCATCACACTCGCCTGGCAGATCGTTAATGCGCTCGATAGATCAGCATCCCTTTTTGATTCTTTTTCTAATTCTTTTTGAGCTGTGATGTCTGTCGCATATTTAACCACCTTATAAGGTTTGCCACTGAGATCAAATATTGGATTATAAGATGCTTGGATCCATACTTCACTGCCATCTTTAGCAATACGTAAATACTCACCGGAGTCAAATTCACCACGGCCTAATTTTTGCCAAAACAGTTGGTATTGCTCACTTTTAGCAACCTCAGGCTCAATAAATATACGATGATGCCGTCCGACTATTTCCTCTAACTGATAACCAAATGTCTGCAAAAAGTTGTCATTCGCGGTCAACACGCTGCCATCTAAATCAAACTCAATCACCGCTTGAGATTTACTAATAGCAGCAATTTGCTCCGCAGCTTCAACAGCGACCATCTTTTGCGCCGAAATATCACTGGCAAATTTCACAACTTTTATAACATTTCCATGCTCATCCTTAACGGGGTTATAAGTTGCTTGGATCCACACTTCTTTGCCACTTTTACTGATCCGCTTAAACTCATCAGCAATAAACTCTCCGCCTTTCAAGCTTTGCCAAAAGCTTTTATATTCACTGCTCTGAGCTTCTTTTTTAGATACAAATATTGAATGATGCTGGCCCTGAATTTCTTCTAAGGGGTAACCCATTACATCTAAAAAGTTATTATTCGCCGTAATAATTATGCCGCTAGGCTCAAACTCAATCACCGCAAGTGACTTATTTAATGCCGTAACGATTAAATCATTATTTGATTTTTTAGAATTACTAAACCACCCCATGCCCATCACCTTCTTGTTGATCACCATTTGCTATATTTAGTATTTGGCTAAATATCCATTGTTTTTTGCAGGTCCAATAACGCGACCATCTTCTCACCGACATTCACTAACCCTGCGATAAATTCAGCATTCTCTGAGCCGCTAAAGTTAGGCACCGTCTTCGCATCTTGCTCTACAATACTGTAAACATCAGATACGGCATCGACTACCATTCCCATAATCTTGCTATTTTGCTCAAAAATTACTTTCACTACGATCACCACTGTTAACGGTCCATAGTCAATCGTCGCTAAGCCAAACCGTAATCTAAGATCTAAAATAGGTACTATGGTGCCACGTAGATTAATCACCCCTTTTACATAATCTGGGGCATTCGGGATCTCGGTGATCTCCTCCCAACTACGAATTTCTTGAACAGTTAAAATATCAACACCGTATTCTTCATCAGCCATAATAAAGGTTAAAAACTGCTTAACTCCTTGGCCCTGTTCAAGCATTATTTTGTTATTTAATTCGCTGTGCGCAGAGATCATGAAGCCTCCAAGTTAGCTTGCGATTCAATAATCAATTCTTGGCTACCGGGTTTTCTTAATCCTGATAATTTAATTAAGCCGCTGATATCGACAATCAACGAAACCCGACCATCCCCTAATATAGTGGCACCTGACACGCCATCTACTTTTTGGTAATTAGCTTCTAAACTTTTAATCACTACTTGTTGCTGTGACAATAAATCATCAACTAACAAACCAATTTTTTGATTATCGCTTTCAACTACCACTAACAAGGTTTTATCAAGCGCTTCTATCGCACCTTGATGATTGAAAATACTGTATAAACGCAAGATAGGAATGTATTCATCACGCAGTCTAAGTACGTCTAAGTCTTTACCCACTCGACTGACTTTATTGATATCAATTTGTAATGATTCAACAATAGATATTAATGGAATAATATAGGTGTGCTTTGCAACCCTCACTAACTGACCATCTAAAATAGCCAGAGTAAGTGGCAAGCGAATAGTAAAGGTAGACCCAACACCTGCAGCAGATGACACTTCAACCGAGCCATTAAGTGATTGGATATTACGCCTGACCACATCCATACCAACACCACGTCCGGATATGTCACTTACCTCATCTGCGGTTGAAAAACCGGGCATAAAAATGAGCTCATTAATTTCATCATCATCTAACTCATCAGCTTCGCTTACGAGCCCATTAGCAACCGCTTTTTGTTTAATCTTTACAGTATTAAGGCCTTGTCCGTCATCCATGATCTCTATAACAATATTGCCACCTTGGTGAAATGCATTAAGTGTGACTGTACCGACTGGGTCTTTACCTGCAGCAAGGCGCTGTTCAACCGTTTCTAGCCCATGATCCAGCGAATTTCGTACTAAGTGCACCATAGGATCTGATATTTTTTCCATTACGGTTTTATCAAGCTCGGTCTGTTCACCTAACAGTTTTAGCTCAACTTGCTTATTCAGTTTTTGCGAAATATCTCGCACCAAACGCGGAAAACGACTAAATACAAAGCTGATTGGCAGCATTCGGATACGCATTACATTTTCTTGTAAATCACGAGTGTTATGGGCCAATTGCGCTAAGCCTTCCTGCAAAGAGGCGATAGTCGCTTCGGTGATCTCTTGTTGACCAATTTGGCTCAACATGGCTTGAGTGATAACCAGCTCTCCAACCATATTGATCAATGAATCAACTTTATCTATGCCTACTCTGATTGAAGTAGATTCTGCAGCTGGAGTGCTTGCTTTGACCGCAGTGCCTTTTTTTATTGGTTTAACCGCAGCAACATTGACAACTGCAGGGGCTGAAGTTGAATTAGAGTTTTCCTCAATTACATCAGGTGTTGTAATTTGCGCATCATCATCAGCAAATAACCCTCCACACAACGCGATGGTAATATCAGCATCATCTTCAACCCACTCAAATATTTCTCGAATCGCACTCTCATCTTTTGCTGTGTTTAAAAAGAATCGCCAAGATAAAAAACAATCGTCGGGACTTAAATCAGCAATGTCAGGGATCTCATTATTGAAAGCTTGAGTCTCTAAATCGCCCAATTCAGCCAACTCACTGATCATATAAAGTGGCTCATTGCCTGTTTTAAATAAATGATGATGTGGTTTAAAATCAATCTGATAGGTGTTTAGCGCAAGTTGAGCGGGGCTAGCAGTGACTTCCAGTTTATTTTGTTCGGCTTGGTTTACTCCTAAAATCTGTTCAAACTTAATTCTCAGTGCAATTGCTTCTTCTAAATTAGGTTCTTGCTCTGCTTGTAAGCCACGAAGTAACTCCCGCAAGCAATCAACAGATTTAAGTAATAGGTTAACATGCTCTGCGGTAAGCTCTCGTTTCCCCTCACGAATTTGATCTAATAGGGTTTCTAGCACATGAGTAAAGTCAGACACAGAGTTAAAACCAAATGTACCACTGCCGCCTTTGATAGAATGCGCAGCACGAAAAATGGTATTGATTGTTTCTAAATCTTCTTCGCCAGGTACTAAGTTTAATAACTCAGCTTCCATCGCATCTAAGCCTTCAAAACTTTCCTCAAAGAAGACTTCAAAAAATTGACTTAAATCTATACTCATACCCCGTCCCCTAGATTAGCGAATTACTTTTTTTAAAACCGCTAATAACTGTTCAGGATTAAAAGGTTTAACTATCCAGCCTGTTGCACCAGCAGCTTTCCCTTCTACTTTTTTGTCCATACCTGATTCTGTTGTTAGCATTAGCAATGGCGTAAATTTATAGTTTGGTAAGGTGCGTAACTCCCTGATCAAAGTAATACCATCCATCACTGGCATGTTTACATCTGAAATAACAGCATCAAAACCTTGTTGTTTTGCGATGCTAAGTGCTTCACTTCCGTCCTTTGCCTCAGTGACATCAAAACCCGCCTTTTTCAGTGTAAAACTCACCATTTGACGCATTGATGCCGAATCATCCACGGCTAAAATTCTTTTCATATGAACCCCTTAATCTACATTTTCAAGTATCAGATATTCACTTAGGCCTAAGCGACTAATGGCATTTTTTAAAGGCTCACTTTGCCCAACCCAAATAATTTTGTGATGGACGCACAGCAAGTGCTTTTGCAGAGCACACAATAGTTGAATAGAGGCAGTATCTACGCGTACAACTTCACTAATGTCTAAACAAACATCATCATTGCGGTGTAATTCTTGTAATAAATCTTGGTGTAAGTTTTCAACTTGGGTGATTGCTAGTTCAGCGGGAAGCTTCATCATATTGTTCGCACTTTCCATGTTTAACCAATTCATAACAAAAGCTTAGACTGAGTTAGTAAAAATGCCATAAATGCGTTGAAAAAAGAGTGAAATTATTTACAGGGGGGATAAAAGAAAAACAAAAAAGGAGCTCATCGCTCCTCGAAAAGAATTAAAGTATACTTATGCTATTAATAATGATCCGCAATCTGTTTAAACTCAGTTATTAATAATTTAGCATTAATTAACGGCACACTGCCTTGTTTAAATTCAGGTTTAAATATGGCTCTTACCGCTCCTTGAGGGTCAACCATCGCAATTGAAGCACTATGGTCAACGGCATATTCTTGCTCATCACTATTGCTAATTGCGTAAATTAAACCTAGCTCTCTAACTAGTGGGAATAAATCTTTATGCTCCCCTGAGACCGCTAAAAAATCAGGATTAAAATAATCAATGTAGGCTTTACGTTTAGCGACTGTATCGCGTTTTGGATCGACCGCTAAAAACCAAATTTGTAATGGGTATTCATCTTTCAACGCTTTATAAACACCATTGAGTTTAGCTAATGTCAGAGGGCAAATATCTGGGCAACTGGTATAACCTAAAAACACTAAATTCCATTGACCTTGCAATGTTTGCTTAGTTACTGGCTGAGCATTTTGATCTTGTAAAGTAAAATCACTCAAAGGTTTGGCTTGTTCATATACCAAAGCTTCAACGTCAGGCATAGCGCTGTCACTACAAGCTGTTAACAGCAATAAACTTAACGCCAACCACACTCTCCCCCCACGCTTAACTGCTAAGCTATTCATATAACGAACCATTTATCTATAAATAAGGCGACAAAGAGTATCATTAAATGAATAATTGAAAAACGGAATAAATCCATTGCTTTATCGTCATTCCCCGCTATTTTTAGTTTTACCGCTTTATAGATGAAAATCCCATTAAGTAATGTCGCAGCAATTAAATAAATGAGCCCCGACATACCAATTAAATAAGGCAATACACATACCAAAGCCAATAAAATAGAGTATGCAACTACACAGGTTTTACAAAAATCAATACCATGAGTGACTGGCAACATGGGGATCTTAGCGCGTTCGTAATCACTTTTGCGAGCAATTGCCAGCGCCCAAAAGTGCGGCGGAGTCCAAGTAAATATGATCATCACTAATAACCAAGGAGCAGCTGCCATATGGCCAGTTTCAGATACCCACCCTAACAACGGCGGCATGGCCCCTGCTAGTCCTCCTATAACAATATTTTGTGGCGTTGCACGCTTTAAAAAGGAGGTATAAATAAACGCATAACCAACTAACGCAAATAAGGTTAATACAGCGGTTAAAGTATTAGCCCAGATCATCAACATAATGAAACCACTCACCCCAATAACAGCGGCAAAACTTAAAGCATGCAGTTTAGATAACCGCCCCTTCGCCACTGGCCGATGGCGTGTACGTGCCATTTTGCTATCTATTTCGCTATCAACCACATGATTGATCACCGCAGCTGCTGCGGATAACAAGCCAATCCCCAGTAAACTAATAAACTGTACGCCAATACCACGACCAACATCGGGTGCCAGCGCTAAACCAACCCATGCTGTTAATACCAACATCGCGACTACTTTAAATTTACTGATCGCTAAATAATCATTTATTAAGCCGCTAATTTGGCTAGGTGCTAACTTTGTTATTGCTATTAATGGTGTCATAACTGCCCCTATGTACGTGCTTTTAAGTAAAAACATAAACGAACGACTGTTAACAATAGTATGGCAGCCATTAAATTATGTGCCAGCGCAACGCCGAGCGGGAAATGCCAGTGCACAACCGCCAAGCCCAAACAAATTTGACACAGCAACGCGACCAATACGGAGACTGTACAATGCTTTATTTTTCTCGACACAGCACGGCTATAAATGCGCCACATGATCAGCGCTAATACTACACAGGTAACTAACGCCCACATTCGATGTAATAAATGGATCGACATTCTAGCCTGCTGTGAAAGTACACCATATTCATAAGTACTTTGCTCTAATGGCAACTGAAATACACTACTCAATGAAAACGGCTGTCCGTAACTACACAATGGCAAGCCATTGCAGTGCGGCGCCGCATAATTAGCAGCAAGCCAACCGCCTAGCGCTATTTGCAATACCAACACCACTAATGCGACTAGACTAAGTTTAAAGTAACGCCGAGCTGGGGCGTCGCCGCCAAAAATTGGTTTTGCCGTTAGCCGTAAATACAATAATGTAACCAATGATAAAATACTAAATCCACCTAATAAGTGCCCCAATACAATCAGCGGCTGTAAATTCATGGTGACGGTCCACATCCCTAAAGCCGCTTGAAACACCACCAGTATTAGTAATAGTAAGGGTAATTTAATTGGCGTGGTTGGATATTGACGTTTTAATAAAGCCAATATAAATAACGCTAAAATAAGTAAACCTAACGTGCCGGCAAAATAGCGATGGATCATTTCTTTCCACGCTTTAGCGGTTTCGAACATCATATCTGGGTAGGTTTGCTCTACATGGGCTAAATCAGCCTCATGCTTGGGTACCGTCAAAAAGCCATAGCAACCGGGCCAATCCGGACAACCCAATCCGGCATCACTCAAGCGCGTATAAGCCCCTAAGCCAACAACTAAGATCGATAACATAAAAGTGGCTAATACCAAATGTTTATAGTTTTTATACATAATTGGCACTCCTTAAATTAGCTAGAACGCGAATAGTTAAGTAATTTTTTTAAATCTTTTAACAGTCCTTTTTGAGTCAAACGGTTTTGCTGTGGCTCACTATGGTAAGGATACTGCAAGACCACTAAGCCCATATGATCAATTAGATATAAACTAGCTGGTTGCAGTACATCAACCTCAGGTAACTGACGCCATGGCAGCTCTTTTTGCTGTGTCTGGCCAAGGATGGCTACATCGACTTTACCTTGATTTTTACCAAGAGCGATGTAGAGGTTCTCTAGTGCTTGTAACTGCTGTGCACAAGCTTGTTGGCATTGTGCTGGGTGATTTAAAGCAATAGTCCATTGTTTATGCTCCGTTTTTTTCCAATCTTGTAGTTTTATTTCCTGTTTTAAAAATTCCCCTTTATTACTCGATGCACTAGGTATCCACTCAAGCTTTAACGCCAAATACGCCAGTATTAAAGGCACTAAACAACAGCCAATAAATATTAATAACGGATTGTTTTTCATTGTAATTCCTTCTTTTTAAAAGCAAATACAGCAATAACAAGGCAGGCAATCGCAATCAATAACCATTGCACTGCGTAGGCTTGATGTTTTTCGGGGCTCATCACCACAGCTTGGTAATGCGGCGCAGCAATCTCATCCGCGATACCTTGCCGATAACCAATAAAGTCAATCATGTCGCGACCTGTTTGCTGTGAAAACAATGCTAAATCGATAATTTGTACGCGCTTGGGCCATGCTGTATCCGTCTTGTGTTGTGCATCTTGCAAAGTAAAGCCACTGAGCTTTCCTTGCTTTAATTGCACGGTCATTGCCAAAGGAGTCGATGGTAGGTTTATACTAGGGAGTTGCTGGCGAGTAAGTGGTGCTTTAACCCAACCCAAATTCACCAACAGAGTTTGCTTACTTTGCTGTAAACGCAGCAAGGTAAGTACATCGTAGCCAACCTGACCTTGGTAAACTTGATTATCTAACAACCAATATTGCTGCGTATCTAGCACTCCAGAGATACTTATCTGCAAGCCCGTTTTATTCCAATCACTAGGCAGTTGCTGCATTTGCTGCCAGCTCATTACTCCCTGACTTTGCAGGGCTGCTATTTGTGTTAATTGCTCAGTTTTACTTTCAGCTCGCTGTAATTGCCAATACCCTAGGCGTAAACATACCAATACCACAATGGTTACCACGCAAATGGTAATAATTGAGCTAAGCTTTTGTTTACGCCATAAAATTAACTGCATAAAGGTGACCCAGTGATTATTAAAATTATTATCGTACTGTTGCTACTATTTATACTTTTTAACTTGTTCCGTGCCTTATTTATTATGGTATCGGGTAAAACAGATGGACGGCCTATGTCTCACTATTTAGGCCGTCGTGTGCTGTTTTCTGTTATCGTCTTAGTGGTTGTTATTGCAGCCCTTAAACTAGGTTTCATCCACAGTAACTCATCACCAATTGATAAAGTTACAGCACATATACAAACACAAATAAACACAACCACACCACATCAACAAAATGCCAATACCAAGCTGCGGCTTGAAACGCAAAATGTTTATCTGGGCTAAAGTGGCCCTTTAAAATACGGATCAGCATGACTAATAATAAAATAGTTCCTAAGGTCACATGCATGCCATGAAAGCCGGTTAGTAAAAAGAAAGTATTGCCATATACGCCAGCATCTAAGGTCAGTCCTAAATCCTGATAAGCATGCATATACTCTACGACTTGCAGCCCTAAAAAACAGACCCCTAATACGATTGTCAGTGCCATAAATACTTTTAATGGCCCACGCTTATTGTTCTCCATGCCTACATGAGCAAAATGTAAGGTAACCGACGAGGTTAGTAATATTAATGTGTTGATCAGCGGCAATCCCTGCCAACCCATAGCCTGTGTCGTACTACCACCGGGTGTAGTAACTAATGGCCAGATTGCTTCAAAAGTAGGCCACAGTACCTCATTGGTCATGGCATTATTTCCGGCGCCGCCAAGCCAAGGCACAGAGATCATCCGGGCATAAAAAAGGGCACCGAAAAAAGCCATAAAAAACATTACTTCAGAGAAAATAAACCAGCTCATACCTTGACGAAACGAGCGATCCATTTGTGCTGAATATAAGCCTTGATCAGACTCCTCAATGACATTTTTAAACCAGCGAAATAGCATAAACAGCAACACACCAATTCCTGCGTAAAGTACATAATGGCCAGCACCACCGCCGCTGCTTGCTTGCATTACAGTAAGACCTGCACCAACAGCAATAAAAAACATCGCAAATGCGCCAACTATTGGCCACGGACTTTGCGCGGGAACATAATATTTTTCGTAATTTTTATCCATTTTGTTTGCTCCTAATTAGCTATTAGCTTGGCAACCTAATTACTAGCCACTATCTGCCCGCTAATATCAAACACGGTATAAGACAAAGTTAACTCTTCAACATCTTCAGGTAATTGCGTATCAACATAAAAAAGCAGTTTAAATTCCACTTCTTCACCTGCTTTCAAAAGTTGTTGATCAAAACAAAAGCAAGCCATTTTATGCAAATACTTAGCTGCTTTGCCTGGAGACACCGACGGTACAGCTTGCATGACTTTATCTTCATTACTGGTATTTTTTGCTCTAAACAGCACTTCGCGCATAGCTCCGGGCTTTACTACCACACTATACTCATGTGATTGCACCTCAAATGGCGCTCCACTTTGCGCATGAGTTGTGAAGCTTACGTCGATTTCTCGTGCCTCATTAACACTCGTACTTTGCTTTGCTTGCTCTAACGAAGGCTTACCATTAAGGCCTGTTACATCACAAAAAACGTCGTACAACGGCACCAAAGCAAACGCAAAAGCGAACATGCCAAGACATATTAAAACTAAGCGCTTAAGCAGTGGTGCATGACTCATTACTTAATCTCCGGTGGCGTTTCAAAAGTATGATAAGGCGCAGGAGATGCCACCTCCCATTCCAAACCCTCAGCACCATCCCACACTTTGGCGGGCACTTTATCGCCGCCTCGTGCACACTTAAATACTACAACCACAAATAACAATTGTGATAAACCAAAAGCAAAGCCACCAATACTAATAATCGCGTTAAAGTCTGCAAATTGCAGTGCGTAGTCAGGAATCCGGCGCGGCATACCGGCCAAACCAACAAAGTGCATAGGGAAAAACAATACATTCACGCTCACTAACGACAACCAAAAATGCCATTTAGCCAAGGTGATATTGAACATATTTCCCGTCCATTTTGGCAGCCAATAATACGCCCCGGCCATAATTGAAAATATCGCCCCAGTCACTAACACATAATGAAAATGCGCCACCACAAAATAAGTATCATGGTATTGAAAATCAGCAGGAGTAATCGCCAGCATCAACCCAGAGAAACCACCTAAAGTGAATAACACAATAAACGCAATACTAAATAACATAGGCACTTCAAAACTAATCGAACCACGCCACATGGTGGCTACCCAGTTAAATACTTTGACCCCAGTTGGCACCGATATCAGCATAGTGGCATACATAAAAAATAATTCGCCAGCGACAGGCATACCTGTGGTAAACATATGATGCGCCCAAACTATAAAGCTCAGTAAAGCAATCGAAGATGTGGCATATACCATAGAGGCATAACCAAATAATTTTTTACGTGAAAAGGTCGGCACTATAGTCGAGATAATGCCAAAGGCTGGCAGAATCATAATGTACACTTCAGGGTGACCAAAAAACCAAAATATGTGCTGGAACATCACCGGATCACCGCCCCCAGCAGCATCAAAAAAGCTGGTTGCAAAATACTTATCAGTCAATACCATAGTCACAGCACCGGCCAATACCGGCATCACAGCAATCAATAAAAAAGCGGTGATAAGCCATGTCCACACAAACAGCGGCAGCTTCATCCAAGTCATACCTGGCGCACGTAAATTAACGATAGTTACAATCACATTGATTGCGCCCATAATTGAACTAATACCCATGATGTGAATAGCAAAAACAAATAATGCGGTATTATCGTTACTGTAAGTTGTTGACAGTGGTGCATAAAAAGTCCAGCCAAATGCCGGGCCACCACCTGGCATAAATAGGGATGCCAGTAAAATAATAAAAGCAAAAGGTAAAATCCAAAAGCTCCAATTATTCATCCGTGGTAATGCCATATCTGGTGCGCCAATCATGAGTGGTACCATCCAGTTAGCCAATCCTGTAAAGGCCGGCATAACGGCACCAAAGACCATGATCAAGCCATGTACTGTGGTCATTTGATTAAAAAAGTGAGGCTCTACTAACTGTAAGCCAGGTTGAAATAACTCTGCGCGGATCACCATCGCCATGGCGCCACCAATTAAAAACATCGTCAACGAAAAAATTAAATATAAGCTTCCGATATCTTTATGGTTAGTAGTATAAAGCCAGCGTTTAAAACCTTTCGCAGGATGATGATGTCCATCATGGTGTGCAGCTTGATCATGTTGTTGCTCTGTTACGCTACTCATTATTTAGCCTCCGAAGTTGCATCAATCGCGGCTTGTATCTGACTCGGTTGAATTACATCCCCAGTGTCATTGCCCCATGCATTACGCTTATAGGTGATCACAGCTGCTAGCTGCTTGATTGATAACTGCTTGTCAAATGCTTGCATAGCGGTACCTGGGCGACCATGAAGCACGACATCAATATGATCTTTAATATCTCCTAATACTACCGGACTGCCTTTGAGCGCAGGGAAAACCCCCGGTAAGCCCATACCTGTTGGTTGGTGACACGCAGCGCAACTGGCCATATAGACTTGCTCGCCGAGTGTCATTAATTCTTCTTTTGGTAATGTTTGATCTAATAAGGCAGCATCAGCAATTGCAGCGTTTGCTTTTGCCTGCTTAGCTTCGCTCAGCCAGTTTGCAAATGCTTGCTCAGATTTAGCTTCAACCACCACAGGCATAAAGCCATGATCCTTTCCGCATAGTTCTGCACATTGCCCTCGATAAATGCCCTCTTCATTAATTCTGGTCCAAGTTTCATTGATAAACCCAGGGTTAGCATCTTTTTTCACTGCAAAATCAGGCACCCACCAAGAATGAATAACGTCGTCTGAGGTCATTAAAAATCGTACTTTTTGATTAATTGGCAACACCAAAGGTTTATCAACTTCAAGCAGGTAATTAGGGTTTTTATTTGCAAGATTAGTTATTTCATCTTGAGGTGTAGCAAGCATTGAATAAAACTCAACATCTTCACCCATGTACTCATAATGCCATTTCCATTGAGAACCAGTAATTTTAATGGTGAGATCAGCTTTACTAGCATCTTCCATTGCAATCAAAGTTTTTGTCGCAGGAATTGCCATACCAATTAAAATCACAAACGGGATTGCCGTCCAAAGGATTTCAACTTTAGTACTTTCATGAAATTGGGCTGGTTTTGCCCCTTTAGATTTACGGTGGTGGATCAGTGCCCAAAACATCACGGCGAACACGATGACCCCAATCACACAACATATAATAAATATTGTCATGTGCAGCTGATAAACATCATTACTTATATCTGTTACGCCCTTACGCATATTAAACTGGCTATTAGCCAATACTTGCTGCGGTAGAACAAACAATATAAGCCACAAGGTAGAGCTCAATTTACCCATGTGACGGCTCCTTTAAATGCTATTGCAAAACGCAAAGCGAAAAGGCGGCACAGCTTTATTCGCGCCAATTCGTTATTTTTTATTGTTACTGAATATTAACGCAACCCTAAATTATGCTATTGAGCAAAATTGTTAGACTTTTAAAGTAGCTGTTAACACAGTGTATTAACCAATTAGTTAAAAAATGAACAATTAGCAAGTTTTAAGAGCAATTAAATTCTTTTTTGGTGCATAAATAACAGCTAAAAATCAGCGCGTTATTTTGTAATTAGGGATAATATTAGAGGGCTAAAAGTAGCTGGTAAGTAGATTTGATAGGGCTTAGGACGCTATAGCTAAGTATAAAATCTAGCCATTAAAGCGGTAAAAAATTAAATGCACCAAACTTCACCAATTTGGTGCAAAATATAGATCAAAAAATTTACATCCAATCAGCGTTGCGGATCACCCCAACAGCCAACCCTTCAATATTGAAAGATTCATGTTCAAGATCCACTTCAATCGGTGAAAATTCATCATTTTCAGCATGTAAAAAAACTTTTTTACCTGCTTTTTCAAGGCGTTTTACTGTTACATCGTCATCAACACGGGCAACCACCACCTGGCCATTTTCAGCAACTTGAGTGCTGTGTACAGCCAATAAATCGCCATCCATAATACCAATGTCTTTCATACTCATGCCTTGCACACGCAGTAAAAAATCAGCAGCCGGTTTAAACAAGAGTGGATCTATTTTGCAATGACTTTCAACATGCTGCTCTGCCAAAATAGGCTCACCAGCGGCAACTCTGCCTATTAGAGGTAAACCAAGTTGTTCCGGCTCATCCTCTTCAACTAACTGAATACCTCGACTGGCACCGGGCTTCATTTTAATAACGCCCTTTTTCGCTAATGCCTTTAAATGTTCTTCCGCTGCATTAGCACTTTTAAAACCTAACGTTTGCGCAATCTCAGCACGGGTTGGCGGCATACCGGTATCTTTAATAAAAACTTTAATAAGTTCGAGAATTTGAGCTTGGCGATTCGTTAATGGGCGCATACAACTGGTTTTCCATACAGTACATTTAACTGTGAGTATATACAGTTATCTGAAAATCGCAAATATAAATTGGCTTAAAATCGCGCCGTTAATAACAAGCTCATACTATTTAAACCACTTCCAGAATCAAGCGCAGATCCAAGACCAAACTTTAATGCTACATGTTGATTAAACCAATATTGCGTTTGCAGTTCATAGTTGTCTTTTAGATTTTTCTGATTACGAATATTAGCAACGACTCCCACTGACCATGCTTGATTTACATAATAAACCGCCTGCCCCTGCACATAACGATAACGCCCTGCCAATTGCTTTAGCTCTAAATCCCAACCTTGATTGCTAACTATATTTGTCCAACGAACATAAGGAGCATAAGTCCATTCAACCGCGACTCTTTCATTATCTTTGCCAAACCACATATCATGGCGCTCTAAGCGACTGTAATATATATTGAACCCTAGTTGTAACTGCTCATTCATTTGCTTACCAACAGCGGCACTCACTAAATAATCAGTATTTTGCCAATAGCTATTATCCTCACAGAGGCGCTGCGCGCTGGCACTAATAACTAATCCTGCGGGACCATAGATGGCAGCATCGGCATTTAAATAGCTAAAATCATCATTAGCAAACCCACCAATAGCATAATTATTGACTTGATTTAAATACGCTTTTAGCTCGTATGGACCAGTCAACGATTCAAGATCTTGCGCAAAATATCGATACCGTGCGCCTAAAAAAGATTCATCTAAACCAGCTAAATCGGTAAAACCAATATCGAGTTGATGTTGGGTACTAGCAACAGCCTGCGGCTGAGCAACAAGGCTCATTAATAATATTGCACCACATCCAAATACCTTTACTTTCATCCTTAAGATCCATTAACAGTTAGATAATATAGGTACATTTTATCTATTTTTATGATCTTAACTGTAGGAAAATGTTTAAAAGTGTAGACTGATTTAGTAAATAACTTAGTGAGGCAGGCAGATGAGTATTTGGTATCAACCGATCACCCTAGCACAATGTAAGCAACTTGATGACGGCATAAGTGGTCAAGGCACATTGATGAAAACCATGGGCATTGAAATAAGTGAAATAGGCGATGATTATTTAGTAGCAACGATGCCCGCGATCCCAGCTCATCATAACCCTATGGGTATGGTGCATGGCGGCGCAAATGTTGTACTTGCAGAAACGGTGGCGAGTTATGCTGCAAACTTTGCTGTTGATTTTACAAAGTTTTATTGTGTTGGCCAGGAGATCAATGCCAATCATCTAAAAGCATCACGTAATGGTATATTAACCGCGATAGCAACACCACTACACTTAGGCAAGCGTACATCCGTATGGGAAATAAAAATCACCAATAGTCGTGGAGAACTGTGCTGCGTATCAAGAATGACCGCAGCAATTGTAGAGCGAAAAGGCTAACTTGAAAGTGGATAAATTGTAATTTCAATACCTGCGCCAATAGCAGAAATACGCAATAAAGTATCGGCACTGAGCGCTTGATTAAAGCATTTTGGCGAAGTGCCTGATTCAAAGCCAATATCAAAGGTGCGCTTTGAGCATGATAACCACTGCTTTAATGCATTGCGTGAGCAAGATTCAATTAACTCACATAAGTGGTTAATCGCTTTATCTGGTGAGATAACGTCTTCATTAGACTCAATACGTGCTAGTTGACGGTACTCATCTTTATCGTAATGCAAAACCACAGCACTTTTTTTTAAGTCTGCAACTAACAAACTAATATCTTGCTTTGATTCAAGCTCTAGATCTACATTTAAAAATTGAATTTCCGACATTGTTTCATTTTTACCCTGCGTTAATAACAACGCAAACTTTAACCTAATTTTGCGTATATACCAAATCTAGAGTAGCTAGTTTTATTTTGTTGATGCGACAATTTGCCACATTGGCAAACTCAATATAATTTATAGAATACCGCACTAATAACAAACAGGTAGTCACTATGGATAAACGCATTTTTAAACATGCGCGTAAGTTTCACAAATGGTTAGGTTACTTATTAGCGCTACAAATTTTTGCATGGTTACTCGGTGGTTTAATTATGAGTGCTATACCGCTTGAAAAAGTTCACGGTAAACATTTAGCTGCGCGGCAATTAAATAACCCATTCAAACAAGCTGATTATCTAGCCTCAGTTGATAATATCGTTGCAAAAATTACTCAACCAAGACAAATTAGTTATAGTCACTTTTTAACAATCCCTACCATTATTGTGAGCAACAGTAACGGTGAGTACAGCTTTAACGGAGTTACTGGCCGTCCTTTGGTAGCACCGAGTAAAGCGCAAATTATTGCCAATGCCCAAGCTCATCTATTAATTAATGCGCAAGTAACAGACGTGATCAAACTAGCTAAAGGTACTCGCGAAGTTGGCTTTAAAGAAAATATTTGGCAAGTAAATTTTGACGATACGTTTAACACCACACTATATTTATCCGCTGATAGCGGCCAAGTTATTACTGTTCGCAGCACAATTTGGCGAATTTTCGATTTTTTCTGGATGTTACACATAATGGACTATGAGCAACGTGAAGATTTTAATAACCCATTATTAATAAGTTTTGCAGCCAGTAGCGTATTGTTTTGTTTAACTGGCTTTATTTTATTACTACAGAATATCCGTTTTAGAAAACGTACTTCCCGTCGCCCAAGTAGCTAACCTTACCTTAGAGATGAGTTAAAATTCCCACTACATCACACAGTTAAGCGATTTACTTTTTGAATAATCGCTCTAAACTAGCGCTTCCTGTAGTTCACTAAAGTGATTGGATATGCCGCATTTAATTATTGCGCTGGTATTGTGTTGTGTGAGTTTTAACCTTTATGCAGAACAATTCACCAGTTTTTACAGCGCAAAAAAACACCTCATCAAAACCCTTCCTGATAACGCCACCAGCCTCTATTGTGGCTGTAATATTAAACGCCAAGGTAAAAAACTGGTGCCCGACCCAAATGCATGTGGTTATGTGCCTCGCAATGCGGTTACTCGTTCAGGCAAACCAAATGCGCGCGCAACTCGGATTGAGTGGGAACATATTGTGTCTGCATGGGAATTTGGTCACCAGCTACAATGCTGGCAAGATGGCGGCCGAAAAAATTGCATTAAAGTCAGTGCGCAATTTCGGAAAATGGAAGCTGATATAAATAATCTCGCTCCGGCAATTGGTGAAATAAACGCAGACCGATCTAATTACAGCTTTGGCATGATTGCAGGTAATGCAAGCCAATATGGTCGCTGCCAGGTAAAGGTAGATTTTAAACAGCGTGTGGTAGAGCCGCCCTTTTATGCACGAAAACGCATTGCCGATGCTTATTTTTATATGCAAAAAACCTATGGTTTAAAAATTTCCGACAAGCAACAAAAATTATTTACCGCATGGCAAAACCAAGCTTTAGCAGCGAAAAATAGCAATGCTGTACTTTAAGTAGCCAAAACCATAAAAAAGGCGCATTTCGCGCCTTTTCACTTAAAACCTGCATTTAGTTTCGTCATTAAATATCTTGATGTGGGCCAAACACCTCGTAGTGAATACGCTCAGCAGCGACTCCTAATACGAGTAATTGCTGTTTAATTGCAGCCATAAACCCCGTTGGGCCACAGATGTAGAAATCACCTTCTTCAAGCGGTAGCTGCTCAGCAACAGCGCTGACATTCATCAATCCAGTAAACTCAGCTCCCTCGCCACCTTGATTAAACCAAGTGTAGTAATTTAATCGAGTATGCGCCGCGGCTTGCTCCGCCAAAAACTGACTAAATGAATGCTGCAGGATATTTTCACAGGCGTGTAAATAGGTGACCGCTTGATTCGATGTATCACATAATAATGTTTGTAACATTGCCAGCATCGGTGTTTGACCAACGCCCGCAGAAATTAATACCACAGGTTTTTTATTTGCGCGTAAAAAGAAGTCTCCAGCCGGTGGATAAAGCTCCACAACGCTGCCCACATCAAGTGAGTGCAAATAATTAGATACAATCCCCGCTGCTGGCAATAACTCTTTTTTCACGCTAATACGGTAATTTTCACCATTACTTTGCTGAGAAATAGAGTATTGGCGTATCTCACTATACTGTGTATAAGCTGGTTTTACTTTGATACCTAAATACTGCCCTGGTTTATGAGTCATTACCGCTTTACCATCGACTGGCACTAAAGTAAAACTGGTTACTAACTCTGATTCAGGCTGTTTTTTAGCAATAACAAATGCTCTAGTACCCGACCAGCCACCGTGGTTATTTTTACTGTGCTCGTATAGCGCCGCTTCTTCGGTAATACAAATATCAGCAAGTAGTGCGTAAGCCTCACGCCATGCATATTCAACTTCAGCTGTAAATTGCTCAGGGAGCAATTCTTTTAAAGTGCCAATCAGATGTCCGCCAACTATTGGATAATGCTCAGGTAAAATATGCATGCTGGTATGCTTATGATTAATGCGTGCCAGCGCCTCTTTTAATACGGCTAAATTATCAATATTTTGAGCATACGCAGCCAAGGCATTAAATAATGCAAATTGCTGACGGCCACTACGTTGATTGGCCATATTAAAAATATCCTGCAGCTCAGGGTTATGACTAAACAGCCGGTTATAAAAATGCTCCGTGACAACGGTGCCCGCCTGCGCCAATAAAGGCGCTGTGCTTTTTACTATTTCAATGGTTTTATCAGATAACATACAACTTCCTTTAACCACGACGCCCATCAACACGACGCCGCGTTAAAATAGGAATACAGTGGAATAAGAACAATAAAAATGCCACGATCCACAGTACAGCACTCAGCTGCCATGCGATGTGTGGCCCAATAACAACAGGTAATAACGAACGAATAATTGCTGCAATAAACACTAAAGCAAACGCCACAGCCATAAAGTGAGGAATAGTTAAAGGGCGGCCAGTATGACCATGAGATACCCGCGTCATCATCGCTAAGATCATCATGCCAATCGTACCTATAGTGATCATATGCAGCGCGTCTTTAAACAAAATAACCGAGCTGTAAAAACTCAGCGCAAGCAATACTAAACCAAGCCCAAGAGCTAGATAAGAGAAGTGCAACGACCATAACAGTGGTACTTTGAGTATTTGATTATTCCACCACAACAATGAGCGACTTAAATGCACTACAGCAACAACAGCCAATGCCCAACCAGGATTAACGCTTGCTATAAATAATTGGCTGATAAAATAAAGCGCGACAGCAAACAATGAGCTGTAAAGCAGCACTTTATCTAAACGAGGAGTACGCACTTGCTCCGCTAAACCAAGACCACGAGCAGTAAAAAAAGGTAATACCCGCCCAGCCACCACACCGACAAGTAAGGTCATTACTAGTACTGCGGTATCGGCGACTGCCAATGCAAGTAGCATGTTTTGTTGTATTGCTAAGCATAAATAAATAATATTGAGCACACACAATGCGCTTAGCATCGGTAAAAATTGGTAGTTATTTTTATTGCCAGCTTTAAGGAGCATATTAGCCAGCGCCATAACTGCACCTAACCACCAAAGCAATTGGAACAATAACACCGCATATAAACTAAAGTTTTCAATACCTGCACTGGTAATAAAAAACGCAACACGAGCTGCTAGCCACACTAGGGTTAGCAACATCAATTTACGACCATTAATACTCGCAACCCCGCTCCAAGTTTGTGCTGCGGTTAATAAAAACCCCACAGCTACAGCGCCTGCAAAGCCAAACATCATTTCATGGGCATGCCAAAGTGTTGCTGGCATAGTCAATTGCCATCTGGCATGGCCTGTTAAAATGAGTAACCAATAACTAATCGACAAAACGGCCAATAAGCCAGCTCCTAAAAAGTAGGGCCGAAATGCTAACATCCATAACGGCCATTGACTGACTTGATAAAAACGCACTTTTTTGGGCATTGGTTCGGTTAAATTGATTGCTCGCATCAGCGTATTAGACTCATCTATCTAGGTATTTATAACACGCTATTGCACAAGCCGAGCCAAGATTTAAACTGCTTATTATTCAAGATATTAACTATTTTGCTATTGACAAAAAAGTCTTTATGACTCACCTTTAAATAAGATAAAAACACATTTGAGTCATTTTGACATGGTAGATAAACAAAGCTTACTTAATGTCGCCCTTGTGCTTGCTAAAGTGAGCGACCAAAAGCAGCCTTTTCAGCAGTTAATTCAGTGTATCAAACAAGTAATACCCAGTGACGCTATTGCACTGCTTACCTTACAAGGAGATGTGTTAAAACCACAAGCTATTCATGGACTGACGCCTGACACCCTAGGACGACGCTTTGTAATAAACGAGCATCCACGTTTACATGCCATTTGCAACGCTAAGCAACCATTACAGTTTGCCCATGATTGCCCAATTCCTGATCCGTACGACGGTTTACTATCGAGCAAAACTGGCGATATCCCTGTTCATGCTTGCTTAGGCATCCCCCTACTTGATAGCGAAGATAACTTACTAGGGGTGATCACCCTCGACAGTCTCGATGCAAATGCATTCGACAGTTTTGACCTTGAGCTATTTACTCAACTAGGTACGCTTTGCACCGCGCATTTGCAAACTGTATTAAAACTGCAGCAATATCAAAACCACGCGCAACATAGTAGCGCTTTAGTGCAAGAGCTAAACCGCGAAGCGCTTACCCGCGATGGTGCAGAGATCATCGGCCAAAGCACCGCCATGCAAGCCCTTCGAAGCGATATAAAACTAGTGGCGGCTTCTGAGTTTAGTGTCTTGATCCAAGGTGATACCGGGGTAGGTAAAGAGCTAGTAGCACGCAATATCCATCTTCATTCAAAGCGTAGCGAAATGCCGTTAATTCACTTAAATTGTGCATCATTACCAGAGAATCTCGCCGAAAGTGAATTTTTTGGCCACGCCAAAGGCGCATTTACCGGCGCCCATAATGCACGTCAAGGCAAGTTTCAGCTGGCTGATGGTGGCACCTTATTTTTAGATGAAATTGGTGAACTACCACTTGCCATGCAAAGTAAACTATTGCGCGTCTTACAAAGTGGTGAAATCCAAACGGTTGGCGAAGATGAAGTAAAATACGTCGATGTAAGGGTTATTGCGGCTACAAACAGGCATTTAAAAAACGAAGTCGCTCAAGGGCGTTTTCGAGCCGATTTATATCATCGGTTAAGTGTTTACCCGCTCAACGTTGCGCCACTTAAACAACGCGAAAACGATGTAATTTTACTTGCAGGTTACTTTGTTGAAAGAACAGCCCGTAAGCTAGCTATCAAACAACTCAAACTCAGCGTCGAAACGCAACTACTACTCACTCAATATGACTGGCCGGGAAATGTGCGAGAACTTGAGCATGTGATCAGCCGTGCAGCATTAAAAGCCAAACAAAGCCAGTGGCAGCAAGCAATAATTACTATTGAACCTGCTCATTGTGAACTTAACCTAAGTACAAATAACCCAACGCCTGTCGCATTAACAACTGCCGATAACAATAACATAAATAAACAAAATTTCTCGCTCAAACAAGCAACGGATACATTTACTCAGCATTTAATCAGCCAACAGCTAGAACAACATAATTACAACTGGGCCAGTGCAGCACGAACATTAAAAGTTGATCGCGCTAACTTAGTGCGATTAGCCAAACGTCTTGGTATTACAGTAAAAAAATCTATTTAATGTGTATTTTATTCACCCAAACTTGGCTATAGTACCAACTGGTGTAAAACCACAATAAACATCTAAACAGGAGATATTTGATGATTGTATTAAACCCCCTTGCTGGGCAAGTAAGTGCTTAATTTTATTTTTTAATATTAAGTTTTGCCCGGCCATTAGCCGGGGCGCTGTTGATAGCTAAAATTTAACAGCAAACCCCTTTGTTATTTTTACTCTTTGCAGTAATGGGGTTATATGAATACTAATTTAAGTTTAAGCCAACTGGGTTGGCGCGCATTTTTCCAACAACAACTTACGCTCAATGATTTAGAGCACACACTGATTGCACGGATCATTACCTACCATCGCGACCACTTTGTTGTACAGAGTGAGCAGGGTTGCCACAAGGTATTGGTAAATTCAGATCATCCCCCCTTAACTGTGGGTGACTGGATATTACTTACGCAACACAACGAACACTGGCTGTTTACCCGATTGCTTGAGCGCTTAACATTGCTCAGTCGCAAAAGTGCGGGAAGTAAATTAAGTGAACAGCTTATTGGCGCTAATATTGATACTTTGTTTATTGTCAGCTCGCATAATCAAGATTTCAATCTAAGCCGCTTTGAACGCTACTTAGCGTTAGCGTATCAAAGTGAGTGTTTACCCGTTGTTGTACTGACCAAACGCGATCAATGTGCAGAACCAGAGCAACATATAGCACAACTAACAGCGCTTGATAATCACTTAACCGTGCTGTCTGTTAATGCATTAGAGCGTGGCAGTGTTGAGCAATTAATGCCATGGTGCGGCAAAGGTCAAACATTAGCTTTTGTTGGGTCTTCGGGTGTAGGTAAATCCAGCTTAGTTAATAGCTTATGTGAACAGCAGCTAAGTGACACTGGTGCAATTCGTGAGGACGACAGCAAAGGTCGCCACACCACGACTCATCGAGCATTGCATGTTCTTAACGTAGGAGCGCTGTTACTCGATACTCCCGGCATACGAGAGCTGCAACTAAGTGACTGTCAACAAGGTGTAGAGCTTACTTTTAACGATATAAGTGAACTGGCGCAGCAGTGTCGATTTGCCGATTGTAGTCATCAGCTAGAACCCGGTTGTCAGGTGCTAGCTGCGTTACAAAAAGGCTTATTAACGCAGCGGCGTATCACTAATTATCAAAAACTGTTAAAAGAGCAGCAACGCAATACTCAGAGCCTTGCGCAATTACGTAGCCAAGATAGAAGCTTAGGTCGGTTTTATCGTAACGTACAAGCAGACATGCGTAATTTAAAAGGACGTTAATTAATTTTTCTCAGTCGTTAAACAAAACGTGGCTAAATACTGTTTAGCCACGTTTTTGCTGATAGAAAGATTAACCAGCTAAATTACGCGAGCTTATGCTCCTTAAAATACGCTTTTAAAAGCTGACTGAACGCCTGTACCTTAGCTGTTCGGTGCACTAAGTGATGGGTTACTAGCCATAAATCCGTTGGCCAACTCAGTTCATCCGCTAGTATTGGTACTAAATCAGCATACTGCGCCGCCACGTCATGCTGCATCCCGCCAATTCCCAAGCCTTTAACAATCGCACGGGTTGCCTCTGAGGTTTCAGACACGCGTAATTTCACTTGTGAAGTTGGTATATTTTCATCAACCCAAACAAAATAAGGCACTTTGCCATTATAGCCGGCCACCCCCGAAACAAAATTATGCAACGGCAATTGCTTAATACTTTTTGGCACGCCATGCTTATCAATATAACGCTTTGATGCATAAAATCCTGACGACAAATGCGCCAAATGCTGGGCGATATAATCACCTTCATCAGGACGGGGACCTGCGCGAACCGCTATATGTGCTTGGCCGTGGTCAAGACGTAAACGCTTTTGATCTAATATAACTTCCAGCTGCACCTGTGGATGTAAACTTTGAAATTGTTCACACACATCACTCAGTACATCAATAAAACCACTGACCGTTGTAAGCAATAAACTACCACGCAAAGTACTATCTGCGGCAATAATATCATTGTGTAAGCGTTCAAGTTCACTATTAATAGACTGCGCTGCTGTAAAGAGTTTAGCGCCAATCTCAGTTACTTTATAACCCCGGGCATGACGATGAAATAAACGTGCATTTAAACTTTGCTCAAGGTTATTAATGCGCCTAAGTACCGTACTGTGATGAACGTTGAGCTTTTCAGCCGCCGCTGTTAACGTTCCTAACCGCGCAACTTCATAGGCTACTTTTACATCTTGCCAGTCATCAAATTGAATCGCCATACCTGCCCTTAACCTTAAGTGTGCGTATATGCACATAAGTTTTGCGTTTATTTGGCTTTTCTGCAAGTAAATATTTGCTAAAGTAGTTAACAGGCAAACCCAACTACGTTATTGAAGGCGACCACCATGACAGCACCAAAAATTATTGCCTTAGCAGGCAGCTTACGTAAAGACAGCTTTAACCAAAAATTGATCAATGAAGCAGCCCGCTTTGCATTAGAAAGCGGTGCAGAAGTTGAAGTAATTAAACTGGCAGATCTAAACTTACCCATGTTTGACGAAGACGTTGAAGCGCAAGGCACACCAGTAGGCGCTCAGTTATTAAAAGACAAACTACGCGCTGCAGATGGCATCTTACTTGCCAGCCCTGAATATAACGGTTCAATTACCGCGGTACTAAAAAATGCCATTGATTGGGCATCACGTACTGAGCAAGGCGCAGTTCCAGCATTTCGTAACAAGGTAACGGCTTTATACGCCTCATCACCGGGAGGCTTAGGTGGCTTGCGTGGTCTAAATCACGTTCGCGATATTTTATCGGGTATCGGCAGCTTGGTATTGGCAGATCAACTTGCCGTACCTGCAATTCACACTTTGCTTGATGAAAATGGCCGCATTAGTGACCCTGTGACAGCAGAACGAATTGCAGGCCTTGCTCAGCAGCTCGTCAGCGTTGCCAGCAAATTAAATAAATAAACCGCTTAAGAAAGCTTTGTCGCTGCTAACTTGGCAGCGATAAAATCCTCATGCGCGACATACAACAAGTTAGAAACACGGCGAATTACATACTCTTCTTGCGGATCTAACTCACCATCGGCATACGCTAAGCGCCATAGCAGCTCTATAATTTCAATGCGTTGCTCTGCGCTGCATTGATCATTAATTTGTTTAGAAAACTGAAAGTAATCAATCGCGTCATCCAAACTTTTTCCTGCGCTTTGCATTAGCTCACTAACGTCTTCATCACTCAAATTAAAATACTTTTTTAAAGTCAGAGATAACGTTTTCAATTCATCGTCTTGCTGCTCGCGATCAGCACGCATTACTTCAATCAATAATGCCGCTACAGCCGTTTTCAAATCATGCTCTTGCAGCTGAGCTGGTTGCTCATCAAAAGCTGAAAATAGTTGTTTTATTTGTTTGAACATCACATTTTCCCTTTTTGGGTGTTAGACTTACAGCATAACTCGTTGCATCACTGTAATTAAATAGTGCGCTCAATACAATAATGGAGTTAAAGGTTTATGAAAGGAAAAACAGCAAATAGGCTAGTAATTATCAGTGCACTGGCACTATTAATAGGCAGTAATGCGGTATTAGCAGATAAAGGTGAAACCGAAAAACTCTATGACTTCGATGAAAAAGTCCATTATTACCAAACAAAATTAGACGCAAATAACTATCATCTAGAAATTCAATCTGACGACTATCAGCACTTTAAAAATCAAAGTGTATTTTTATTGCGCCATGCTGACCGTTTATGCCGTGGTAATCCGTTTATGCTAAAAGTGACTGATGGTGTACAAGAGTATGATCGTTTCCCAACCAAACCCCGCGCCTATCAGCCACCTTTAACGGTATTACTACAATGTGAGACAAAGCCCAGCAAAGACTAATCTTTAGTCTTTATAACCCCAAGGCGCTGGCGGTGGTGTAATTGGTTTTGTTAAATCAAAATCAACGCGAAACTCGCGGCCTTGGCGAATTAAACGATAAGTAAACTTTTCAGGGTAAATATACATCTGCCATGTATTACCGATAGATTGTGGAATACTTTGGCTAACAAACAATTCTTTTGAATACTGATCCGCAGGGAACGACTGCACGTTAGCAAACCCAGCATCAACAGTATGACCACCGTACATAGTCGATACATCATCAGTTCCATCTTGATGGCGATGATCATGTTTTAAACTCAAACCACTACCGGTTTTGGTAATGATCCACGTACGTGATGCATCATCACCTACATGAAACGGAATTTGTAACTCACTATCAGTACATTTACGAACATGCATGACTAGTTTTTTGCCTGCAAACGAGCTAGGACCAGTGGCATTATCAACCGTTACTTTACCCTCAAAAGCTTTACCACAATAGGCGGCAATATTATCAAAAAAGTCATCATGTGTTGGGATAGATACTAAAGGCGCAGGGCGAGCAAACGCCGCCGTAGATGCCAGCAATAAAGTTGCCGCAGTTAATAATTTCATAGCATGTTCCTAAAAGTATAAAGTTGCAGCTTAGCCTGTTAATAAATACAAAGGAAGTAATCGCGGTGAATGGTGGTCCAGCGGTGAGTAAGCTAAAAAAGTTTGCAAGCCAACCATAAAATAGCTTAAACGGCTTTTTCAGCTCGGCTTTTCATCAACTTTAATAGTGAATTATGAAAGTCTTGAAAAATAACCTCACCCCATAATCGAGAGTAAATAGTAAAGTTGGTATTATCTTCAACAGTGGTTTTTAACGTTAAAACGGTTTGTCCATTAGCGGTTTCTGCTAAATAATAGCCTCCATAAAGAGGAGAAAAATATTCTCCACCTAGCTTTACATGTTTATCTAGTGCGTTGTCTGGAATCAAATCAGGGTCGATATCAAACTGGTAGAGCATTTGTTTATTTGGCTGCCAATCTGTTATAACTTCTTTAAATACAACGCCATTTTGCCATTTACTAGTTCTCACTGCACCTACACCTTGTGCATCCATATCCGCCTGCAAAGGGCGAGGAATACCAATCAATTGCGAAAATGACATTGGGAACTCCCCCTCTGCAATGTAACTTACATTCGCCAATTGCCGCCAAACAACATCTATTGGTGCATTGATAACAACTGAATTTTTAACTTCGTATGTTTGCGATAGCTTTAAAAAATTCACCTCTAGCGGTGATAAAATCAAAGGTATTAATGCCACTGACATGACGACTTTTTTACTTTCTTTTTCTAATTTACGATGTACAAATCCAGCTAAGACTCCTCCTATACTTGCAAATAACATAAATGCAGGTAGCGCCATAGCGACACAGATACTCCCCTCTAAAAGAGTGACTACACTGACCAGTAAAAATACAAAAATAGGCTGCCAAGCCTTAACTGCCATTTGCTTATAAGACATTGATTTATTGAGTTTGCATTCAAAATAAATACGAATATAGCCAATCGCAATGGGGACTAAAAACATAAAAGAAATAGTGACTAAACTGCCGAAGTTAAACGCATCACTAAACTCTAGAAATACCCGTATAGATATGCCGTAAAGCACACCTAAAATAATGCCTATATATTTTGGAGAAAGCGTTCGCATAAATAGTTCTTTCAATGTTTAATTGCCAATAATGTTCCGAAGTTAACAACTATTTCTAACCGCAGCAATAAAAAACGCGGCCTGAGCCGCGTTTCATTGTTTAATAACTTTTAAACCTTTACTGCCAAGGGCGCTCAGCGTTAAGCTTTGCCTCAAAGGCGTCAATTTGTGGGTTGAGGGTTTCGGTGACGCCGATAAAATCTAAGCCACTTAATAAACGCTCTTTTACGTCTTTGCGAATATCAAAGCAAATTGGTGCAAACTTGTTACTGATAAGTACCTGATTTTCAAGATCGATGTCGATATGAATATCGTCGTGTTGCTCGCTCAGTACAAACAAGTCTTCCAATGTTTGCGCTGGTAGTGCAATAGCTAGCATCTGGTTATTGCCACAGTTATTAAAGAAAATATCAGCAAAGCTTTCCGCTAAAATCACTTCAAAACCATATTGCTTAAGCGCCCATGGTGCATGTTCACGTGATGAGCCGCAGCCAAAGTTATCGCGAGTTAGTAATATTTGCGCGCCTTGGTAACATGGCCGATTTAAAATAAACTCAGGGTTTGGCTCGTCGTTATCTAAATAGCGCCAATCATAAAACAATGCCGCATCAAAACCATCACGGCTGGTTGAGGTTAAAAACTGCTTTGGAATGATTTGGTCGGTATCGACGTTGTTTTTATCAAGTGGGGCCATTAAGCCACTAAAAAAAATGCTCATTAGGCTTCTCCTCTAATATCAACAAAGCGACCATGAATAGCTGCCGCAGCGGCCATTGCAGGGCTTACTAAGTGTGTACGACCACCACGGCCTTGGCGACCTTCAAAGTTACGGTTTGAGGTGGATGCACAGCGCTTGCCTGCACCTAAGCGGTCATCGTTCATGGCTAAGCACATTGAGCAACCCGGTTCACGCCACTCAAAACCAGCAGCTTTGAAAATATCAGCTAGGCCTTCATCTTCAGCCTGTTTTTTCACCAAGCCAGAGCCAGGTACAATTAACGCCTCAACACCAGCAGCCACTTTTTTACCTTCAACAATCTGTGCGGCGGCGCGTAAATCTTCAATTCGGCTATTGGTACATGAACCAATAAATACCGTATCTACGCTCGCTGACGATAACTTATCACCGGCTGTTAAACCCATGTATTTAAGCGCGCTGCGAATCGCATCAGCTTTAATTAAATCAGGCTCTTGATCTGGATCTGGAATGCATTCATCAACACCAATAACTTGCTCAGGGCTAGTGCCCCAAGTAATTTGCGGCTGAATGCTACTCGCTTCTAGTTCAACTTCTAAATCAAACTGCGCACCTTCGTCAGTTTTTAAGGTTTCCCAGTAGGCAACTGCAGCTTCAAAATCATCGCCTTGTGGAGCAAATGGGCGGCCTTTTAAGTAATCATAAGTGATTTGGTCTGAAGCGATTAAACCCGCTTTAGCGCCCATTTCAATACTCATGTTACACAATGTCATACGCGCTTCCATTGACAGTGCTGCAATGCCTTCACCACAAAACTCTGCCACATAACCTGTACCACCAGCGGTACCTAGCTTACCAATCACCGCCATGATCAAATCTTTGGCTGTAACCGTTGGACGTAGTACACCATTAATTTGAATTTTTAATGACTTGGCTTTTTTCTGTTGTAGTGTTTGCGTCGCGAGTACGTGCTCAACCTCAGACGTACCAATACCATGGGCCAGCGCACCAAATGCACCGTGAGTAGAGGTATGGCTATCACCACAAACAATGGTAGTGCCAGGTAAAGTAATACCTTGCTCAGGCCCCATTACATGCACTATGCCTTGGTTAATTGAGTTTAAATCGTAAAGTACAATACCAAACTCTTTGCAGTTGGCATCAAGCGCCATCAATTGGTTTTTTGATACTTCACTGGCGGCATCTAATGAGCGGCTTTTGGTCGATACATTATGATCCATCGTTGCGATGGTTTTTTCAGGACAACGCACTTTACGGTTTTTCTCTCGCAGGCCAGCAAAAGCTTGCGGCGATGTCACTTCATGTACTAGATGACGGTCAATATAAAGTAAATCGGTTTGATCATTAATACTAGCAACTACATGTGCTTGCCAGATTTTATCGTATAACGTTTGGGCCACTTGCTGATCCCCTAATTTGTTTGACTCGCCGCGTGACGGTGCAGCGAGTGAATAATTGTTTAAATACGTGCTGTTTTATATACGAGCGACAATTGCTGCGGCAACGTCTTGCGTTGTATAACCTGCATTTGGGTAAATATCCGGTGTACCTACGCCTGCTTCGACCGCTTCGGCTACTGCTTTTTCAATGCTGCGCGCCGCTTCATCTTGGCCTAGTGAATAACGTAACATTAACGCGGCACTTAAAATTTGTGCGATTGGGTTTGCAACCCCTTTGCCAGCAATATCAGGTGCCGAACCACCAGCAGGTTCATACATACCAAAGCCTGACTGATTTAAACTTGCCGATGGCAATAAGCCCATAGATCCGGTGATCATCGCGCATTCATCTGACAATATGTCACCAAATAAGTTATCACACAGTAACACATCAAACTGGCTAGGTTGTTTAACCAGTTGCATTGCCGCGTTATCAACGTAAATATAATCAAGGCTTACTTCTGGGAAGTCTTTGCTTACTTCGGTTACTACTTCGCGCCATAATACACTTGATGCTAATACGTTGGCTTTATCAACCGACGTTACATGGTTATTACGTAATTTTGCTGCTTCAAAGGCAAAACGTGCAATGCGTTCAATTTCTTTGCGTGAATAAGTTTGTGTATCAAATGCGGTTTCTTCAGCCCCTTCGCCACTGCGGCCTTTTTCGCCAAAGTAAATACCGCCCGTTAGCTCGCGCACGCATAAGATATCAAAGCCTTTTTCGCTTATATCGGCACGTAATGGCGATGCAGCGCTCAGTGCTGGTAATAGTTGCGCTGGGCGTAAGTTACAAAACAAACCAAAGTGTTTACGTAGTGGCAAAAGTGATGCGCGCTCTGGTTGCTCATTGGCAGGAAGATGCTCCCACTTTGGACCGCCCACTGAACCAAACAAAATTGCATCGGCACTTTCACACGCTGCAAGGGTTTGATCGGGTAACGCTTTACCAAATTGATCAATCGCAGCGCCGCCAATGGCATGATGATGACGAGTTAAAGTAAAACCAAATTTACTGCTCACAGCATCCAATACTTGCTCTGCTGCTGCCATTACTTCTGGGCCGATACCGTCGCCTGCTAATACTGCAACGCTATAATTTGATTGACTCATCCTGCTTTCCTTTGTTGTTTTAAATCAGACACTTTTTGTGCACGATAAATTAAGTTATAAACGCGGATCATGGCGCGTACTGACGCCTCAACCACATCCGCTGCAATGCCCGCGCCGTGATAAGGGCGGCCATCGTATTTAGCTATTATATTTACTTCACCTAATGAGCTGGCACCTTCACCGGTAGCTTCTAGATTAAATTCAATCATTTCAACAGCCATACCCGTTAAACGTTCAATCGCTAAGAATGATGCCTCTACAGGGCCATTACCAGTGGCGGCTTCTTGTTTAGACTCACCATTAATCGCCATACCAATAGTAGAGCTTGCCACTGATTGCGAGTTAGACGTTGAGTTAACAAACTCTAATTGGTACTTGTCGTCTTTATCACTGATTTGGTTAAAATAAATCATCGCTTCTAGATCGTAGTCGTACACTGTACCTTTTTGATCGGCAAGGGTTAAGAAGCTTTCATATAGGCTATCCATATCGTAATCAGACTGTTGATAGCCTAATTCTTCAAGGCGGTGCTCAATAACATGACGACCCGAACGTGAGGTCATATTTAATTGGTTATTTGGTACGCCGACGCTTTCTGGTGACATAATTTCATAGGTATTTTGCGCTTTTAGTACACCGTCTTGATGAATACCTGAACTGTGGGCAAAAGCATTCTCGCCAACAATCGCTTTGTTAGGTTGCACTGGCATATTACAAATTTTCGCCACTTGGCGTGATGCGCGATAAATCTCTTCACTGCGAATATCGGTATACACTTTTAAGTGGTCTTGGCGCATCTTCATGATCATCGCCACTTCTTCAAGTGAACAGTTACCCGCACGCTCACCAATACCATTAATAGTACATTCGATTTGCCGTGCACCGGCTTGCACCGCTGCAACAGAATTGGCAACAGCCAAACCTAAATCATTATGACAATGTACACTTAACCGCGCTTTATCAATATTTGGCACGTTATTCATTAAATGGCGGATCATCGCCGCGTATTCGTCTGGCGTAACAAAACCAACTGTATCTGGTAAGTTGATGGTTGATGCACCAGCATTAATCGCCTGCTCAACAATTTTGCATAAATCCCAATGCGGTGTACGGCCTGCGTCTTCGCATGAAAATTCCACATCATCAGTATAATTACGGGCAAGCTTAATTGATTTAACCGCCATGGCTGTCGCATCATCTAAGCTCATACGTAGCTTGTGTTCTAAATGCAAAGGGCTGGTAGCAATAAAAGTATGAATTCGACTTTGTTGTGCTGTGCGAAGTGCTTCGCCACAGGCTTCAATATCTTTAGCAACAGCGCGTGCTAAACCACAAATAATAGGGCCTTTCACTTCTGTAGCTATACGTTGCACTGAACGAAAATCGGCAGGGCTCGAAACCGGAAAACCTACTTCCATCACATCCACATTTAGGCGGCTAATAGTATGCGCCAGCTGGATTTTATCTTCTTCAGTCAGGCTCGCTTTAAGCGCTTGCTCACCATCACGTAAAGTGGTGTCGAAAATCCATACTTTATCTTGTTGTTGCATAATCTACCCTTAATTCTCTGCTGCCCTGGATGCGAGATAAAAAAAACCCCGCGATATGCGGGGTTTTTTGTGTTTACTTAATGCAAATACACTAATCCCCGCTCACGTGCGCTTGCAGTAAGAGGTTCAGTTTTAATGTAATTAAATGAGTGTTTTGCATCGTCTTTACTAAATGTGTGTGTTCAGTGAGCCCTATTTTTAACACTTCAAAACTGCGCATGCAAGCATAATCTCACCTTTAAATGGAATGAAAAACCACAATAAAAGAAAATAAATTTCGTATAAAACCAACTTTAAGGTTATATAATTCAAACCAAACCTAAAGCAACCATAATATACTTTACTTTATGGCCGATCCTGCTTAGATAAGTTTTCTATTTTAATGTCAACCTACTCGCCGATAATACAATCCCGATATGCTCAATTAACAACGCCAACTTACTTATTGCATCAATTGCAGCTTTACTCACAGATACTTGAAGTGTCATGTTAGAAATAAAAGGCTAGCCGACATAAAGCAGCCTCTCTAATTGTCACTCATTCAATAAGTGTTATTTATATACATAAAGAGAATATTCTTTTAAAAGCTCTAAACTCGCTTTTTCTACTTTTAAGTTATTTACTTTTTTATGCGAGCCATACCATTGGATGGAGCCTTGGAATTCATCATCAAATGGTAACACTATAAAAGAAGATGTTTCTGAACCAATCGGTGAATTTGGCTCATACCAAATAAGATTACTATCTTGAGAGTAAATCCTCCCAGACTTGCCAGTAATGAGGTAATGGTAATACTTCCAATCCGGGCAACCTCCAAAAACAAATGCATCCATTCCTGTAGACATACTCAGCGTATTATTCATTTGTTCATTGAGCGTTATCCCCTGAGGACCATTCCTTGGCCCACCCATTAAACGAAAAGAACAACTTAAATCGAGGTTGTGAGCATTTATAAAATTTGTCCAATAATCCATATATTTAGACCAAGAAGCCTGCCTTTTTTTCTGCCTTTCTAAAAACTCTTGCTCGCGCTTATTTTGTATCTTTAATTGCAAGGCATTATTGACAACTTCACCATTAATATAGCTCTGCGCGCCTTTAGATTTTAAAAGATCGATGACTTTTGAATTATCATTTGTAATAGCAATGCCTAATGCTGTACTGCGGTCCATGTTTTTATAATTTAAATCAGCACCATACTTTATAAATATCTCAGTATGTTTTGCGTTCCCGCTATTATTGATAGAGTACATCAAGGGTGTGTCGCCAAATACATTCTGATGATTAATATCAACGCCTAGTCTTACTAACTTATCAATATATAACGCCAATGTTCTGTAATTCAAAGAACTAGACATTATATGAAAAGCATTTTCACCCACTTCATTTTCATATGAGTAGTTACAACCATTACTAGCCATGTAGTTCATTAAAGTAAGGTCAGTGGTATCTTTTAAAAGAGTTTCCATACAGACAGGCAAGCTGTCACGACTCTCTTTGCAATTAGGGTCAACCCCACCTTCAAGCGCATATTTAATCAAAGAAAAATAACTATGTTCAATGCCTTGGCTAAGCGTTCTGCAGCTTTTAGCTATTTTTTCATCATCCATAAAATCTTGTAATCGAGGAGTAACTTTTTTACCACCTCGAATAATCTCTACATCTAAAACTCGCTCATAATAACCACTGTTGTTTTTTTTATAATACAAATAGCTCGCCCAAGCGATAAGGCTCAGTAATACAAAACTTAAAAATATTTTTTTCATCTGTTATTCCTTAACGTAATTTATTAGAAGTTCCTTTTTTTTACACAACCGAATAGTGTATTATATTTACCGAAAATACGATATTACTTTTGCATTTTCAATAGTCATGTAAGACACGGAAACATTTTATAAAGGATTATTTATGCCAAAGCATACTGCTTTTAAGATCATTACATACCTCATTTTTGTCACTTTGCTTGGTTGTGAAAAGACTGACCCTGACCCTGACACACAAAAAAACGAATCTAAAGCAACCCAACCCATAGCTTTAAAAGAAGATATCACCGACGCTGCGCAATTTGATCAAGAGCGTATCCAGTTTTTGTGGCAGGGACCTCAGCAAGAAAAAAGAACGATATGGAGCATCAAAATAGATGGGACAGATCTTCGCCAGGTGCTTGATGAGAAAGAACTTTCATTCAACACCCCTCCTGGCGGTAATGGTGGGCACATAACATACCTTTCTCGCTCACCAAATAACCGCTATTTAGCGCTAATTATGTACCAAGAAGTCATTGTTTATGATCTGTTAACTCGAGATCACCTTATCATCGGTGAAGCAGTAAGAGGCCAACCACAACTGATAATTTGGAAAGATAATACCTTCAATGTTTACATGTCTAAATTTGGCGACCACTCGCGAAACTTATATGTCGACTTGAACAACCTAACAGTAACAGAGAAAAAAGAAAATAGTGATACGGTCTATTTAAAAGATGGTTCAACTCTCTCTTTTCACAAGTTTCATATGAGTAAATACAAGGACGATAAAAGGCTCTTTAAAATTGATCTAGATGGGTATGATAAACTTAACAAACCATATCTAAATGGATACGATAAACTTAATGAACTATATCTTAATAATGAACAAACACATGGGCTACTGCACACTAAAGAAAGGTCTTTTTACTTTAATATAACAACTGGAAAAATACTCAGCACCTTCGATAATAACTTTTTTACACCGTGGCATATTAACCATGCTAATAGCCAACTAATAGGCACTGACAAAGAGCATAAACAGTTAACCTTTTATAATATAACGACAAAAACAACAACAAACATTTTAACCTCCGCCACCAAATTAAGAATAATAAGCCCACTTAAAGCAAGTGCCTACAATCAAGAAAAGCCCTCCCTTTTACCTAAACTCTCAAACTTACCAAAAGGGTACATTTACGGAGACCGCAAAGTCGATGAAAATTATTATTTTGGAGAAAAAGTTGATGGAAAAGCAGAAGGTTATGGGGAAATGTATCAACGTTACACTCACCTTTGGCAATATCAAGAAAAAAACAATACTCTGATACCGCTTCACTATAAAGGAAATTGGAAAGCGGGTGTATTTGAGGGTAATGGCGAGGTTATTTATACAAACGGTAGTCGCTATAAAGGAGAGTTTTCTTCTTACCTTCATCACGGTCAAGGACGTTTTACTGATAAAGACGGAAACGGCTTTGATGGAAGCTGGAACAAAGGACAAAAACATGGCCGTGGCCTCTGCCTTACCTACCGTAAACCAACTCCATGTGAATACTACTACAATGCAATAGTTACTTATGAGGGAGAGCTAGACGACAACGGCATACGTAACGGTACGGGTACTTTTAGTTGGGTACCTTACATTAAAAAAAACATCTATAAAGGTAACTTCAAAAATGATTTATTTCACGGTCAAGGCGTGCTAACCAAGACCTATTATAGTAACGACGTTTATAAAGGGCAATGGCAATTGGGCCTGCGCCACGGTCAAGGCACACAAACCAATGGCGAAACTCATTATGAAGGACAATGGAAAGCCGATAAGCGCCATGGTAAAGGTACACAAACTAAAGGCAACATTCGCTACGAAGGCATGTGGCGAGTCGATTATTATAATGGTCAAGGAACATTAAATGAAAATGGTAATATCTACAGTGGACTATTCAGTGCTGGCTGGCTATTTGGTCAAGGCACATATAAAAACAAAAATGGAGACAGCTATAACGGAGAATTTGAATACTCCCGTTACAATGGATATGGAGTAATGAACTACGCAAATGGTGATCAATACAGTGGCCAATGGCTATCCCACATGAGGTGGGGTAAAGGCAAGTTAACCTTAGCAAATGGTGACTTTTATGATGGCGATTGGGACAACGATACAAAGCATGGCGAAGGAGTCTGTCAAGAGAATTCAGAGGAATACCCATGCCAATACTTTCGTGGTTATAAATTACATAATATACGTGATGGTTATACAAAATCTAGAGTTATCATAGACGATGGCTACGGTGAGGTGTTGGGCGACTATATTGGGGAGCTTGAAAACAATATCCCCCATGGACAAGGGTCATTTATAAATAAATATCAACGTTTTTATATTGGTCACTTTGACCACGGTCTATTCAATGGTCAGGGGATATTACTAACTTCACATCATGGCATTATCTATGATGGTATGTGGATCAAAGGCAAACCTAATGGCTACGGAAAAACGAATATATTTGAAGGGCACTGGAAAGATGGCGTGGCTCATGGAGTAGGTAAGTTACATATAGGTATTAACAGCACGAGGCGTATTATTAAAGGTAACTGGCAAGATGGAGAAATCAGTGAGGGAACTATTATATACCAAGATGTTGATTATATAGAAGATAAAGCTATTTACACTAATAACTGTGTTTATACTGGGAGGTTATCGTTATCTATTAATACAAAAATTACCTATTCAACAAGTGACATGACTTTTGTTAAGGTCACCCCACAAGGGAAATGTGTACGTGTAGAACAAGAAAAAGAACACAACACTAATGCTTTGAGTAAAAACCATTTACAAAAGGATAGCAAATGAAACGTATTATAGTATCGATATTAGTCATTTGTTTTAGCTTAGGCGAGTGCGAACATGAAGCTCGAGCTCAAGTCCCACCTAAAATGGAAGCACAGCAAATCAAACAACCATTACTTGACTTGTTTGCCAAGCCAAAGTTGACAACTGAAAAAGCTAAACTAGAGGAAGCGCTTATTCTAAAAGCAATAGCAGATGACCCTTCGGCCCAAATCGCATTAGCAAATATGTATGAAAATGATAACCAACAAAAACGCGCCTTATTTTGGTATCAGCAAGCAGTTGAACATGGCGGTATAGATGAAGAAAATGCCATTCTTAAATTTTCTCAACAAAAACTAGCACAAAGTAACGACCCTAAAGATATATTTATGTGGACAAAGTATGCAGCTGAACACGGCGATATTAGCGCACAAGAAAAAACAATGGAATACTATCGTAGGGGTCAAAAAGTTAAAAAAAACCTTATTGAAGCCGAAAAATGGCTAAGAAAACTAATTAGCCACGAAGCCAAAAAACCTACATTTAAACTGGTAGAGCTACAGTTAGATACAATTAATTCAAATAGAGAAAAGAACATCCCTAGCGCGATTGCCCTAGCCAAAAAACTCGCTGAATCGGGGTCTGTAGACGCGGCTTATTTTTTAGGTTGGTTGCACCAATTTGGCTCATTGTTGGATAAAGATATTACCAAAGCGATTTACTGGTATAAAAAAGCAGCCGAGTTAGCTGATATTCGTGCATATCGCAGTTTAGGGTGGATATATCACTCTCACTATAACGATAATAAAGCAGCCGCTCACTGGTATGAAAAATCTGCTTATTTAGAAGATCAAGTATCTCAGTTTAATTTAGCCGTTTTATATCACTTAGGGAAAGGGGTAGATAAAGATTTAAAAACTGCAGCCCAACTGTATGAAAAAGCAGCTTATACAGGGCATAATTCCGCAAGAATTAATTTGGCTAATATGTATGCGAATGGTATTGGGGTGAGCAAAAATAAAGAGCTGGCCGAGCAATATTATAACGGTTATCAGCATATAAACCTCGCGACTGAAAAAAAACAAAGTCAGCTAAATATAGAACCAAATATTGATTATATAAAAATAGATATAGCAGATTTGGATTTATCAACTCAAAACTTTTATACGCTCCATGAACGTTTAGGAATTTATAGCCACTCAATTGATATAAGTAAACTTCCCGTTTTAGAAGATAACTCAGTGATCCTATTATTTGTTAATATACCAACTTTAGGGCATTACTCTGTAAGTAAAGGAACAAAAAGTAGCTTATACCAACGAACTCTTATTAATGATGTAACTATTAATAATTTTAGATCTGGTAATTTATAACACAATAAAACGTTGGTCCATTATCATGGGTCAACGTTCATAATAAGCGCTTAAATAGGATAATTAAAAACATCACTCCAGTATTATGGACGGCATTACGGGCACATCCGAATACGGATTGTAAAGATCTTTATAGGCTACACCTTTTAAAATGTAAGTAGGATCTTCCCCATTTCTAAGATCTTGTAATAAATCAAAATCACCACTTTTAGGTATGTCGGTAAATTTTATATTTACATAAGCATTACCATCGAAAACACTAGATATTGACCTAATCTGCTGCCAGTCATGTTGTTTGTTTCTAAAAATCAATTGCGCTTGGCCATAATTAGGGTTACTGGCATTAACTTTGTAAACGTATTCATAATCACTGCTGGTAATTATTACTTTATTCAATTGGTTAACTTGGATTGGCACCAGCGGCGAAGCTTTAATACTAGCCGCCCCGAGCGAATTTTGCGATAGTAGCGCACTTAAGGCAACAATGACTGTTGTGTATCTTTTCAAAAAAAGCATTTTTCCCTCCTTGGTAAATTAAGATATGTTTATACTTTCACTTAAACTTTGTAGTAGAGCAACAACCAGCCACTATACTACGGCATAACATTAAACCATTGTTGTTCCTACTAGGTTTACCCATTAATGATAGTCGCACACTCTTCTCAACTGTTCTAGCAATCGTTTTTCCGATTTATTTTTGCACAATGGCTGTCAAGACAATAGTAAAGCTTTTTATCATCGTCATAGCATTGTTGCATTAATCTGGCTTGATATTCGCTATCGCTCAACGTTAATAGATTATTCAGCTCAGATATTACTGATTTATTTTGCATGTCCCACTTTTGCGTTCTCAGCTTTTGATCATTATTATTAATTACAGCGGTGTAAACTTTACTTTCTTCTCGTTTGGCCTCTGCTATATTAAAAAAACCTTTAATTGGCGTTTCAGTGCCTTTTACTATTTCAACATTACCATCGTCAGCTGCTAACGGAATAGAGCGGTTTACACTGAGCAACAGCGCCCGTGTTTTGGGTATAACATAACCATAAATATGGGTTACCTTGCTCTTAATAATATGTTCGTTATACCAATCGCTGTAGGTTGTATCTTTACTATTAATATCAGGGCGCTTTAAATCTGCAACTGCAATTTCTTTGTAGCTAAGAGTATTGGTTTTACCCTTATAGCTTTCTAGTTGAGTTTTAAACGTATCAAACCACTTATCACCTTGGCTTGCTGCTAACAAGCTTATCGCATCAACCGGCGGCACAATAATAGGTCGGGTTTTATGGGCATGAAACGGGTTTCGTGTTGTTAACTGCTTGTCATCAACAGTTTCTAACACCGCACCTTCATCACTACTTAATAGTATTGGTGCGGCTTCATTGCTATCAGCCACCACCACACGGTTAAACAGCGGGGTGAGCTTGCTGATTGGCTCGCCTCTATTAACATAGCCCGTGAGTAAATACGCTTTAGGAAAACTAGATTGCCCTGTATTCAATAGCTCTGTCATTGTTCATCCTTGATATTAAACACGTCAAAAATATATATAGTTCCCATGCCCCATATATCATTTTCTTGAATGGGTATTTCTCGTGTTTGCTGAGTACTTAAATCAAATTCATAAAAAAAGTCATCTATATAATACTGACCATTCCCCATTAAATCCTCTGAATCTTTAAACCCTTGACTTAACACTTTATTTTTTTTATCTGAGAAAAAAAACGTCCCTGCTTTTCTTGGTAGTATAATGCGCTTGCTGGGATCTGATAAATCAATCCAATAATTTTTTGGATAACCAAGCCCTTCTGACACAAAATAAATATAATCGCCGAAAGGGGATACTTCTAAATACTTCATAGTAAATTGAGTGTTAAAACCTAAATCGACCTTCTCTATCACGTCGCCATTAAAGTCATGTAACCAGTATTTATTTTTTTTATCGGCTAAAAACGTTTTACCATCTGGCAATAAAAACAAGCCATTAGAGTAAATAATTGGTCGCTCAGTGAGTGTTTTAGTCGGTACATGGTAGTTATAATGCTTACCACTGGCGTAAAAAATCACATTTTCACTGTCTTTAGTCCAGTTAAAATGAGCATAACCATGGCCTTTGCTCATTAAAATAAACTGTTGGGTTTTAGTGTCCCACAGCTCGCGGGTAAAACCGTGCTCTGTTGTATCCATGGATAAGGCAATGTACCGGTTATCAGGAGAGCGCTTTGGCGTGTGGCTACCAATAAGCCCTCTACCTTCGAAGGCATTTTCAGGAATAATGCGGCGCCTATCAGAGCCATCCATGCGTGCTGAGAACAGCGTTTTCTTTTTCATCCACTCGACTTTCGCGTTAAATAAAATACGCGGAGTTGAAAACGTTTCTTTATCGCCATATACCTCATTGCGCACCTCTTTAGGCCACTCAGGGTGGTACGTATGACGATACGCCATTTTATCTTTACTAAATCGGCTGGGCTGCTCTTCAACAGCTTGTTTAGCAGGTGGAGCAGGCTCCTCACCACAGCCAGTTAATAGCAATGTAGCGACACTTAGTAACATTATGACTGCACGGCGTGAAAATGACTTAGTTAACAGCGGCGTTATTGGTGATTTTTTTACTGAAATTAATGACATCAATAGTCCTTGATTGTACGGTGTAAATTGGTCGTAGAGGCAGCAATGCGAAGCATGAACGGGGTAGTTTTTTGGGCATGAAACGGTGTCCGTGTTGTTAACTGCTTGTCATCAACAGCCTCAAGCACCGCGCCTTCATCAGTGCTTAATAGTATTGGTATCGCTTCATTACTATCAGCCACCACCACACGATTAAACAACAGAGTGAGCTTACTGATTGGCTCGCCTCTATTAACATAGCCCGTGAGTAAATACGCTTTAGGAAAACTAGATTGCCCTGTATTCAATAGCTCTGTCATTGTTCATCCTTGATATTAAACACGTCAAAAATATATATAGTTCCCATGCCCCATATATCATTTTCTTTAATTGGTATTTCTCGTGTTTTCTGAGTATTTAAATCAAATTCATAAAAAAAGTCATCTATATAATACTGACCATTCCCCATTAAATCAGTCGAATCTTTAAACCCTTTACTTAACACTTTATTTTTTTTATCTGAGAAAAAATAACCCCCTGTTTTGAAAGGTTTTGTAATGCGCTTACTGGGGTCTGATAAATTAACCCAGTAATATTTAGGGTATCCAAGCCCCTCTGATAAAAAAGAAATATAATCGCCGAAAGGGGATACTTTTAAATACTGCATCGTAAATTGGGTGTTAAAGCCTAAATCAACCTTCTCAATCACGTCACCATTAAAGTCATGTAACCAGTATTTATTTTTTTTATCGGCTAAAAAAGTTTTACCGTCTGGCAATAAAAACAAGCCATTAGAGTAAATAATTGGCCGCTCAGTAAGTGTTTTAGTGGGTACGTGGTAGTTATAATGTTTACCACTGGCGTAAAAAATCACATTTTCACTGTCTTTAGTCCAATTAAAATGAGCATAACCATGGCCTTTACTCATAAAAATAAACTGTTGGGTTTTGGTATCCCACAGCTCGCGGGTGAAACCGTGCTCTGTTGTATCCATGGATAAGGCAATGTAGCGGTTATCTGGCGAGCGCTTAGGCTTATGTAACCCAACCCTCCATTTATCTTTATAGGCAGTTTCGGGAATAATCCGGCGCCTATCAGAGAGATCCATGCGCGCAGAAAATAATGTAGTTTGCCCCGTCCACTCTATGTCGGCTTTAAATAAAATACGCGGAGTTGAAAATGTTTCTTTATCGCCATACACCTCGTCGCGCACCTCTTTAGGCCACTCAGGATGATATGTATGGCGATATGCTCTTTTATCTTTACTAAATCGGCTGGGCTGTTCTTCAACAACTTGTTTAGCAGGTGGATTAGGCTCCTCACCACAGCCTGCTAATAGCAGCGTAGCGACACTTAGTAACATTATGACTGCACGGCGTGAAAATGACTTAGTTAACAGCGGCGTTAAAAACGGTTTAAATCGTGCTGTGTTTTCTGAGATTAATGACATCAATAGTCCTTGATTGTACGGTGTGAATTGGTCGCAAGTGCAGCAGTGCAAAGCTTGAGAAGCTTAAGATAAATAGTTTTATGAGCATGAAACGGTGTGCGTGTTGTCAACTGCTTGTCATCAACAACCTCGATCACCGCACCTTCATCAGTGCTTAATAGTATTGGTATCGCTTCATTACTATCAGCCACCACCACACGATTAAACAACAGAGTGAGCTTACTGATTGGCTTACCTTCATTCACATAGCCCGTGAGTAAATACGCTTTAGGGAAGCTACATATCCCTGTATTCAATTGCTCTGTCATTGTTCATCCTTGATATTAAACACGCCATAAATATATACTCGCATCAAGCCCCAAATATTACTTTCTTTAATCGGTATTTCTCGTGTTTGCTGAGTATTTAAATCGAATTCATAAAAAAAATAATCTAAATAAGTCTGACCATTTCCCATTAAATCAGTCGAATCTTTAAACCTCCTAGTTAACACTTTATTTTTTTTATCTGAGAAAAAAAACGTCCCTGCTTTATCAGGCTTTATAATACGCTTGCTGGGGTCTGATAAATTAATCCAATAATTTTTTGGATAGCCAAGCCCTTCTGATACAAAATAAATATAATCACCAAAAGGTGATACCTTAAAACTACGCATAGAAAGGTGATTGTTAAAACCTAAATCAACCTTCTCTATCACGTCGCCATTAAAGTCATGTAACCAATACTCATTTTTTTTATGTGCTAAAAAGGTTTTGCCATCTGGCAATAAATACAAGCCATTAGAGTAAATAATTGGCCGCTCAGTAAGTGTTTTAGTGGGCACATGGTAGTTATAATGCTTACCACTGGCGTAAAAAATCACATTTTCACTGTCTTTAGTCCAATTAAAATGGGCGTAGCCATAGCCTTTACTCATAAAAATAAACTGTTGGGTTTTAGTATCCCAAAGCTCACGGGTAAAGCCGTGCTCTGTTGTATCCATAGATAAAGCAATGTAGCGGTTATCTGGCGAGCGCTCAGGTTTATGTAGCCCAACCATCCATTTATCATTAAATGCAGTTTCGGGAATAATGCGGCGCCTATCAGAGAGATCCATGCGCGCAGAAAATAATGTAGTTTGCCCCGTCCACTCTATGTCGGCTTTAAATAAAATACGCGGGGTTGAAAACGTTTCTTTATCGCCATACACCTCATTGCGTACCTCTTTGGGCCATTCAGGGTGGTATTTATGACGATACGCCATTTTATCTTTACTAAATCGGCTGGGCTGCTCTTCAACAACTTGTTTTGCAGGTGGATTAGGCTCATCACCACAGCCAGTTAATAGCAATGTAGCGACACTTAGTAACATTATGACTGCACGGCGTGAAAATGACTTAGTTAACAGCGGCGTTATTGGTGATTTTTTTACTGAAATTAATGACATCAATAGTCCTTGATTGTACGGTGTAAATTGGTCGTAGAGGCAGCAATGCGAAGCATGAACGGGGTAGTTTTTTGGGCATGAAACGGTGTCCGTGTTGTTAACTGCTTGTCATCAACAGCCTCAAGCACCGCGCCTTCATCACTGCTTAATAGTATTGGTATCGCTTCATTACTATCAGCCACCACCACACGATTAAACAACAGAGTGAGCTTACTGATTGGCTTCCCCCGATTAACGTAGCCCGTGAGTAAATACGCTTTAGGGAAACTACATAGCCCTGTATTCAATTGCTCTGTCATTATTCATCCTTGATATTAAACACGCCATAGAAATTATATATTGCCCCCATACCCCATATATTACTTTCTTTAAGTCGCATTTCTCGTGTTTGCTGAGTATTTAAATCAAACTCAACCAATAATTCATCTTGATAATATTGACCATTACCCATAAGTTCCCTTGATTCTATTAACCAAAATGTTATTGCTTTATTTTTTTATCCGAGAAAATATACGAGCTTATACTTCGTGATGTAATACGTTTACTGGGGTCTGATAAATTAATAAAGTAATGTGTACTCCCTGATTTAAAATAAATATAATCGCCGAAAGGGGATACTTCTAAACCCTGCATAGTAGAATGGTTATTAATACCTAAATCGACCTTCTCCAACACGTCGCCATTAAAATCATGCAACCAATACTCATTTTTTTTATATGCTAAAAAGGTTTTGCCATCTGGCAATAAATATAAGCCATTGGAGTTAATAATTGGCCGTTCTCTGAGCTTTTTAGTGGGTACATGGTAATTATAATGCTTACCACTGGCGTAAAAAAGCACGTTTTCACTGTCGTTAGTCCAGTTAAAATGGGCATAACCATGGCCTTTACCCATAAAAATAAACTGTTGGGTTTTAGTATCCCACAGCTCGCGGGTAAAGCCGTGCTCTGTTGTATCCATCAACATTGCGATATATCGATTATCAGGAGAGCGCTCAGGTTTAAAGCCGTCGATCATTTTCTTACCCGAAAATGCACTTTCTGGAATGATCCGGCGCCTATCAGAGCCATCCATACGTGCAGAAAATAATGTAGTTTGCCCTATCCACTCTATCTCAGCACTAAATAAAATACGCGGGGTTGAAAATGTTTCTTTATCGCCATACACCTCATTACGCACCTCTTTTGGCCACTCCGGATGGTATGTATGGCGATACGCTATTTTATCTTTACTAAAGTTAGATTCACCGCCACACGCAGTTAAAAACAGCGTAGTAATACTTAGCAATATCATTGCGCTGCTTCGCGCGCTTTTACTAAACGCCTTTATATTCGTTATGCTGTGTAAAAGTGGTTTAAAACGGGCTGTGTTTTCTGAGATTAATGACATGGGTAATCCTAGTATATGTGGTGTGAATTTATTAATAGATTTATCTTATAAATCTATGTTATTTATAATAAATTAATTCATCATCTATATTAATGCTTGGCATTAATTCTGCTTGCGGTGTTTGACCACTCAACTGTGTATAAGGCACTCGTTCAAAGATATAAAAAGGCTCAGCCCCGTCATCTGGATCTTGTATTAAATTAAAAGTACCTTCGGTGGGAATTTTTTTAAACGTGAGCCGAACCCAATCTGTATCTACAATACGTCGATCACCGACAGAGCATTCTTGGCGCCAACAGCTTTCAACATGCTCAAGAATAACTTTCTCATTGAGCGGGTTTATTGGTTTAGCCGATGATTTAGTTAAATTTAACTGGTATGCAAAGGTGATTTTTGGCTCTGTAATATACTTTTTATTTCTATTATTAACTTGCATTGGCATGCACTGTGAAACACTCATATTAGCTCCCAAATACTTGCTGTAATTTTGCTTTGGTTTTCTTCCCTGCAATTCCATCTACTTCAAGGTCGTGCTCGTATTGAAAATCCCTCACACCGGCTTTAGTTTTTGCGCCGTTAACGCCATCAACTGTGCCACAGTCAAAGCCCAATAAATTGCAGCGTGCTTGCACGCCTGAAAGGGTATCGATGGGGTCTAAATGACCAACTTGTGCGGTAAAACTTTCACTGGGTGAGCTTTGATCTTCCTTGAGATATAAATCAACCTGAGCGGTGAGTGTGTCGTTTTCATTTAGCTCAACTTCAACTAAGCCGTCAGTCGGTAACACTGTGTCGATTGTTTGACTGCCGATGTTGAGCACAATACGTTTGCCAGTGATGTCATCACCATCTTCATGAATTATTTGCAGGCGAAAATATTCTTTTTCGTTTTGTACAACAAACGTATTTAGGCTGTTGGCGCGCAGCGGCATAAACTTTTCTTTTTTAGGTGGTATGGTAATAACGTCACCGGGGTAAATTAAGTTTGGATCAGGGCGCAGCGCTCTAAATTCAGCATTACTGGGGTGGTTATACAAGGCGGTTGAGGTTTTATAACCATATTCGCGTGCTATGCGTAGCAGTGTTTCGCCTTGTGCGACGGTGTGTTGTTGTGTCATTGAAATATCCTTATCCCTAAATATAAATATCGCCAGAGCAAGTCTACGTTTAGGTGATGTTGCCTACTGACCAATCGTGATCGGCGAGTTCAAAAAAGCTGACTTTGGCGTTTTCAAAATCAGGGCCTGAGACATTGGCATAGCCGTTTTTATCGAGCTGTCCGGTGATAATATGGCCGTTACGTAAGCGAATTTTATAGCCCATGTTGGCTTGGGGCTCGCCTGTCTCATCTAGTAGCTCAATTTCGTAACCTAACGTAGGCTGCTCAACGGTGAATGTGGTGCTATCTACCGCGCCATTGGCAGTTGCAGTGACATTATAAGCCCCTGGTTTAACCTCAAAATAGTGCTGCCAAAAGGATACTTCGTCTGGGCGTTTTTTTGCTAGTTGCAAGGTTACTTGCCCGCTGGTTGGCCCTTGCCATTGTTACTACATGAACCTTCAATATGTTGTTTTTAGTGGTAAATTCCGGCCCATATTCAGAACCACGGGCCAAAGCTACAGATGGAAATCGCTTTACTAGTTATTCTCACGCCACTGGGCTTGTCCTGAGGCTAGTTCGTGTAATACACGGCCTGTAAATCCCGCTGAACGGGTATTAGATAACCAAACTTTGATTTCACCTGAC